>NZ_JBIVVS010000004.1:83073-85144 GCF_044768625.1 Kitasatospora sp. NPDC091207 | reverse complement strand
CCGATCCGGCCGGTGACTGGCACGACAACCCGGTCCTCAATGTCGGTGGCAACATCAGCGCCTTGGCGTTCGCCTACAGCCCCAGCGGCGCCCGGGTGGTCGAGGCCGTGGAGAGCGGTGCGTTGCACGAGATCTACACCGACTCGGCCGGTGACTGGCACGACAACCCGATTCTCGGGGTGGGTGGCAACATCAGTGCCCTGGCGTTCGCCTACAGCCCCAGCGGCGCCCGCGTGATCGAGGCCGTCGAGAGCGGCGTACTCCACGAGATCTACACCGATCCGGCCGGCAACTGGATCGACAACCCCGTCCTCGGCGTCGGCGGCAACATCACCGCCCTCTCACTACGGGTCAAGCAGGACGGCACCCGGGTGATCGAGGCCGTGGAGAACGGCGCGTTGCACGAGATCTACACCGACCCGGCCGGCAACTGGCACGACAACCCGATCCTCGGTACCGCCGGAAACGCGTCCGCCGTCTCCTTCCAGCTGCACTGACGAACGATCAACGGCGGTCCGGACCGGGGCCACAGCCGTTCCACGGGCCACCGCCACGGTACGTCCGCACCGAGCCCCGGCGGCTCCGGCGTCCCGGCTCCGGCCGATCCCTCACCCGGGGACTGCCCCGGAAACGTTGGCGGACACACCCGTGCGGCGCGGTCCGCGTCGACCCTGAACTCCGCGTCGGGCGGGTTCGCCCCTTCCGTGCGCTCAACGTCACCTTGCGCACGGGACTTGTGCACATCACCCCACTGAAGAAGGAGCCCTTCCGTGTCCAGCAGAATCCTGCGTGCTGTCATCGGCGCGACCGTCGCCGTCAGTGCCCTCGCACCCGCCCTGCTCCTGGGTGCCTCCTCGGCGTCAGCCAGCGTCGGCTCCACCATAGTCAGCATCGCCGGCGCCAATCTCGGACGCGACGCGTGCGACACCAACAGCGGGGGCGGCAGAGGCTACTACTCCAGTTGCACGGGCAACAACGGATCTCCGGAGAACTGGTGCGCGGACTTCGCCAAGTGGGTGTGGGCCCACAACGGCGTCAACGTGGCCGGTCTGAGCCCGGCGGCCGGCAGCTTCGGGCGGTACAACGGCGGCCTGCGCAGCACCCCGCACATCGGCGACGCGGTGGTCTTCAACTACGACGGCGCCGGCTACGCCGACCACGTCGCCATCGTCTCGGCCGTCAACAGCGACGGCACCATCAAGAGCATCGGCGGCAACCAGGGCGGCGTCAGGGGCAATTACGCCGCCACCTCGCACGTCGGCACCAGCGGCCCCTACCGGGGAGCGCTCGGATACAGCTCCTACTGGGGCATGAACATCAGCGGCTACGTCTCACCGATCGGTGGAAACGACTCCACCCCGACCACTCCGACGCCGTCGACGAAGAACGGCCGGGTGATCGAGGCGATCGAGAACGGCGCGTTGCACGAGATCTACACCGGCCCCACCGGCGACTGGACCGACAACCCGATCCTCGGCGTCGGCGGCGGTGTCAGCACCATAGGGTTCTCGTACAGTTCGTCCGGCGCCCGGGTCATCGAGGCCGTGGAGAACGGTGCGTTGCACGAGATCTACACCGATCCGGCCGGTAACTGGATCGACAACCCCGTCGTCGGGGTGGGTGGCAACATCACCGCTCTCGCCTTCGCCTACAGCCCCAACGGCGCCCGGGTGGTCGAGGCGGTGGAGAACGGTGCGTTGCACGAGATCTACACCGATCCGGCCGGTGACTGGCACGACAACCCGGTCCTCAATGTCGGTGGCAACATCAGCGCCCTGGCGTTCGCCTACAGTCCCTCCGGTGCCCGCGTCATCGAGGCGGTGGAGAACGGTGCGTTGCACGAGATCTACACCGATCCGGCCGGTGACTGGCACGACAACCCCGTCCTGGGGGTGGGTGGCAACATCACGGCTCTGGCGTTCGCCTACAGCCCTTCCGGTGCGCGGGTGGTCGAGGCCGTGGAGAACGGCGCGTTGCACGAGATCTACACCGATCCGGCCGGCAACTGGATCGACAACCCCGTCCTCGGCGTCGGCGGCAACATCACCGCCCTCTCACTACGGGTCAAGCA
>NZ_JBIVVS010000004.1:0-82974 GCF_044768625.1 Kitasatospora sp. NPDC091207 | reverse complement strand
GGCCGTGGAGAACGGCGCGTTGCACGAGATCTACACCGACCCGGCCGGCAACTGGCACGACAACCCGATCCTCGGTACCGCCGGAAACGCGTCCGCGGTCTCACTCGATCTGCGCTGACCGGGCCCGGCCCCGGGCCGCGTCGGACCGCCGGCCGTCCGCCGGCGGTCCGACGCGGCAGCGGTAACCGCGCGCTGCCGACGTCCCCTTGACGGCGGCGCCGACATCCACCATCGTGTCGTCCACTCCCTCGCACCGCTGCCCCGTCGGAACCCCCCCACCCGGAGACGGCATGCGTGCACCCACCCACCAGGCCCGTCCGGCGCGTCGGCACGGCAGGATCGGCCTGTCCGCCGGTCTGGCCGCCGCCCTCGCGTTCGTCGGCATCACCGCGGGCCTGGCCGCCTCGGCGTCGGCCCTGCCGGACGTCGAGCTGATCGTCAACGGCCGCTTCGACTCGTACCCGTGGATCTGGGACTGCGATTCGAACACCTCACGCAGCACCGTCCCGCACGAGCACTACCTGACGGGCCGGCCGACCGCCGAGAGCTACGCGGGCTGCACCCAGAAGGTCCGGGTCCAGCCGAACTCCAGCTACACGCTGTCCGCCTCGGTGCGCGGCCCGTACGCGTTCGTCGGCGCCACCGGCACGTTGACGGGCACCACCGCCACCTGGTCGAACACGAGCGACTGGAACACCTTGTCGGCACAGATCACCACCGGACCAGGCGCCACCTACCTGACCGTCTTCTTCCACGGCTGGTACGAACAGGCCGCCTACAGCGTGCGCACCGTGTCCCTCACCGGCCCCGGAATCCCCCCGAGCCCGTGCGGAGAGCCCGACACCGACGCGCCGACCACGACCGGTGGCCCCACGCTCCCCGTACCGACCCCCAGCTGTTCCCGCACCTACATCCCCTGATACATCACGAGCCCGAGCCGGCGCAGCAGCCCCGGCTCGTCGAGCCGGCCCCAGCGCTCGACGATGCGGCCCTCCCGGACCCGGAAGATGTTGATCCCACGAAGCGTGACCGTGCGCCCGGTGGCCGGCGCGCCGAAGATCTCGGCGAGCTGGGTGCCGGTGGCGCTGAAGCGTTCCACGACCATGTCGTTCTCGGCGACGAGGAAGTCGGGCGTGGAGTGCCAGTCCGGGAAAGCGCCGCGGAACAGGGCAGCGGCCCGGCGCATGCCCTCCCGGCTGGTGTCGGAACCGACGGGCGGGTCGTGGTTGAGGAAGTCCTCGGCGAGGTACTCGTCGACCGCCGCGAGGTCGCCCTTGGTGAACAGTGCGTCGATGAAGGCACGCACGATCTCTCGGTTGTCTGCGATTCGGGTCTTCTGGATGGTGTCCATGGCCTCAGTCTTCGACACCGCCCGGGGCCCTGGTACCCAAAGAACCGGGGTTTCGCCCGCCGCACCCCGCACGCCGCACCCCGGTATGGATCCGCCCAGCGCTCCCCACGGAGGAGGGTGGACACGGTGGCCCCCACGCACGGGGGCCGCCGTCCGCTCGGTCACCAAGGGGGACGCTCCCACGAGCCGGACGAGACGCACCCCGGCGGTGCCGTGCCCATTCCAGGGAGCGGCGCCCGTCGTCCGGGCCGGCCCGGCCGACCGATCGCCCGGCTGTCATCGCGTCCGGTGGCGTCCGCCCGCCCGCGACGGACCGCCCGTTGCGGGGTGGTCCCGCGCGGTCCCGGGCAGTCGAATCCCCGGTCCTTCGGGTGAGGGCCCGCCTCGGGTGCGAGGTGGGCGAATTCCGGAGGACAGGACGGCGGGTTTCCTGGACGATGACGGCTGCTGGTGCGCAGGACGGGTGTGACGGTGGACGGGACGACGATGACGGGTATGTCGCTGGAAGCGCTGGACGCCGTGGTGTGGGACGGGCTTGCGACGGGGAACCCGGTCGACTCGGTCGACGATGTGTCGCAGGCGCTCCGCCGACTCGCCCTCGCGGGTGCGGAAGCGACCGAGGAGGACTGCTACCCGTTGTACTCCCTCGTCACGAGAGAGGGGCACGAGACGCCGTCCGCGACGGCGGTGGCGCTGCCGTTCGTCGTCGCGCTGGCCGCCGACCCGGCCATGGCCACGGGCATCCGGGTGGAGATCGTCGAGCTGTTGGTGGCCCTGCAGGCGCCGGCGTTGGTGGGCTTCGACTGGACGGGAGCGCGTGCGCTGCTCGCGGATCCGGAGCCGGCGGTGCGGCGGGAGGCCCTGCCCCTGGCAGGGGGGATCGTCCGGCTGCTGGAGCGGTGGCGGGTGGAGACGGACCCGACGGTACGCGTCCCGCTGCTGCTCGCCTTCGGCGAGGCGGTGGCCGCGGCATCCGACGAGGCCGGGAGCGGAGGTGCGGCCGACGAGGCACGGGCGGTACTGGCGGTGCTGGCGGACGGCGACGACCCGGTGTTCCGGGTCGCGGCCGTGCACGCCTGGTCCGCATTCGACCGGGATCTCCCGGTCCGGCAGTTGGACCGGCTGATCGAGGTGTACTCCGAGACCGCGTTGCGGCCGCGGTTCGAAGAGGTCTGGTACACCCCGGCTGTCGAGGGCCCCTGGACCCGCGAGGACCTGGTCCGGTTGACGGCGTGGCAGCTCAAGCACGATCCCGACGCCGAACTCCGCTTCGCCGTCCGCCTGGTCGAGGCGGCGGACCGCGCCGACGACGCCGCGCTGTGCCGGGAGTCGCTGGACGTGGCGTGGCGGCTCCTGACCGAGCGACGTTCGGTGGAGGCGACCCTGCTGCCGCTGGCGGGCGGGCTGTTGACCAGTCCGGACGGTGCCGTGCGGCTGCGCGCCGCGAACATCCTCGCGGTACTGGGCCCGGCGGCGGCCGGCTATGCCGACCGGCTCGCCGCACTGCTCGACGACGACGCGGCCGACGAGTACCTCGACGGAACGGTCGGGGAGTTCGCCCGCTGGGCACTGACCCGGATCGGTGACCCGCGCGCCCTACCCGGCCTGATCGAGCGGCTCCGCGCGCAGGAGGAGGAGCAGGGCCGCGGCTACTGCACTGCCGATCCCAGGCGGCCGGACGTCACGGACGTCCTGGTTCCGCTACGGGCCCACGCGGACGTCCTGCTGCCCGCGATGAGGGCGGCGATCCGGCAGGGCGGGGCCCGCGGCGGTGCGACCCGCGCGTTCCTCGCCGTGCTGGAGGCCTGGGGCGAGGACGCCCTCCCGGCCCTGCCCGATCTCCTGCCGCTGCTCACCGACACCTGGACCTCCGTCTACGTGCTCCGTATCCTCCGAGGCCTGGGGCCGGCCGCCGCCTCGGCCGCACCGGCCCTGAGTACCTGCGAGGTCCTGGACTTCCCGGGCAACCACGCGCTGGTGGCCGGGACCGCCGAGTGCCTCAGCGGTGACCGGGCGACACGCTTGCGGCTCGTCGGCGATGCCGTCATGACGGCATCGGAACCCTGGTACGGGCCGATCGACGCCCTGGGCGACTTCGGCGCCGACGCGGCACCGTACGCGGCCCGGGTCCGGTTCGCCATGGACAACAGCACGCACGGGACACGCCTGATCGCCGCGGTCGCGCTCTGGTCGATCACGGGCCGGGCCGAACCGAGCCTGCGGGTCCTCGAAGAGTTCGTCCTGCCGATCGCCGACGGCGGCGACGGCTTCCACGCTTTCCGGGACGCGTTGCGGGCACTGATCCGCGTGGGCGAGATCAGCCCCGCGATCCGGGCCGCGCTGCTGACGGTTCGGCAGTCGGACCGCAGGCTCTGCGCGGACGGGGGCTACCCGATGATCGTCCGCGACAGGGAGTTGCGCGCACTGGTCGATCGGGCCCTGGCGGGTGGGGAGCCGTCCTGAGCCCGACCCGCTGGGCTCCGTTCCGACCGGCGACAGGACGACCGTCTGCCGACCGGAGACCGCGACGGTGCATGGACGGCCCTGGGTGTCGCGCGCCCCGCATGACGCTGTCCCTCCCGGCCTAGCTGTCCTGGGGGATGGCCGCCCCCGCCCATGGCTGCGCGCCGAGCGGAAGCGGGGCCGGGAGCAGGTGTCCCTCCTCGGCACCCAGGACCTGGTCCGCCGTCCCGTCGCCGGCCCTGGATCGTTGAGCGGCACCGCGCGCATCAGGCACGGCGGGACCGCGTCCGGGGTGCGGCTACTGGATCTGTGCCTCCAGGGCCGCGAGGTCGACGACCTGGTCGGCGGGCGGAGCGGTCACCTGAACGGGCAAGCCGTAGTCGCTGAAGTCGACCTGGAAGTCGTAGGCCTGCGTCTCCACGCGCACGGGACGTGGCGGGCCCTCGGTGGCGACGTAGCCCAGGAACGGCGGGTTGTCCGGGCCCGTGACGAGGAAACTCACCGTCTTCGTGCCGCCCACCGACAGCCCCCCGCCGGAGAGTGCTTGCTCGGCCGGGTCCGCGGTGCCGACGACGGGGATCTTCGTCAGGTCGCAGAACCCGCCGACATCGTCGAGTGTCCGACCCGGGGGCAGGCGGACCCAGCGCCCGCCGAACCTGGACGCCGTCGCGGCGCCCCACTCAAGGGCGAACGCCTGTGGGTCCATCCTGATGAAGGTCTCCCCGCGGACCCGCACGACCCGGCTCGGGCCCTGTCCCTCCTGGGTCGAGGTGACCGTGCAGCCGCCCGCGCGATCGGCCGACACGGCGAAGGTGGCACGGTGCCCGTCCTTCAGCGCGAAGCCCGTCATCGTCACCGAGGAGGCCTCGCGGAACTCGGCTTGCGCCGTCTCCAGGAGAATCGCCCCGGTCATGGACTCCAGCCGCTCGTGGGGGCTCGCCGTCACCGTGGGGACCGCGCCGTCGGCCCGCGCCCCCGCCCTGCCGCCACCGACCCGCATGCTCGCGGCGGCGACGACAAGGAGCAGTGCGAGGCCGGCCGCGATGGCCGCACGCCTGGTACGCGGGATCGAGATCACTCCGTGACGCCGTTCTGCTGATCATGTGTTCGAACAGATCGGAACGATGCCGGTCGGGGCTCTGGCGCGTCAACAGGAGTTTCACGACCGTGATCTTGCGGAACGACGTCCGTTCGGCCCGTCCGGGAAGCCCGGCGGGCTGTGGTCGCCGCGCGGCCGGACCAGGCGGTGGCTCGGCGCAACCGCCTTCGTGTGCCGAGTGAGCGCCGCAGGTGGGCCCGTTCGTGCTCCAGCACGATCGACAGGTGCTCGGCGTCCCGGTTCAGCCTGGTGAGGCGGGTCGCGGCAGGCCGGTCGCGGCTGTGCCGGGACGCGGACGCCTTCACGTACCCGGATGCGGTGGAGTAGGCACGACTCTCCCGAAGTCCGGCTGTGGTACCGTGGGTGTCGGCGATGCTGGATGCCCACCCCTGGGGTGCGGGGACCAGGCGCCACCCCACACCGGGACGACGGCCCGGGAGACCGAACCTTCAGCGTTCCGCGCCCGGCACATCGTCAGCATCCCTCTGCGGTTCCGGCGATTCCTCACCTACGGACCGCCGACTTCGTCCGCAAGGACCGGCACGGCCCCGCATGGGCTGTCCCACCGACTGCCCGCCACCCGGCCCGGCGCCCCCGTGCCCGGCCCGATCACCCGGCCGGCTGCGCCACGCGCCGCCGCCCGTCGCCCCCGCGCCGTGCCTTCCCGGCGCCACCACACCCAGCGCCGCCACACACCCTTCGACACCACAGGAGTACCCCCTCGTGACGACCACCACCGACCCGTCGACCACCACCCCGCTGGACGGTCTGCTGAAGACCGACCTGCACCAACTCGCCACCGCCCTGGGCATCCCGGGCGCCGCCCGTCTGCGCAAGGGCGAACTCGTAGAGGCGATCACCGCCGGCCGCTCCACTCTCCGCCCACTGACGCCGACGGCCGTACCCCGGCCGGCGGACGCCGGAGGCCTCAGCGACCGACCCGAACTCCCGGCGCAGCGCGCTCGCAGCCGCACCGCCCGGCCGGCGCCGCCGGCCACCACCGCGGACGGTGACCTCGTCCCTGTCGCCGGAGTGCTGGACATCCGCGAGGGGAACGCCGTCCTGCGCACCTCCGGCTACCTCCCCGGGCCCGCCGATGTGCACCTGCCTGCCGGTCAGGTGCGCGCTCTCGGACTTCGGCCCGGCGACGTCCTGACCGGCACGGCCCGCCCGCGCGCGGGTGCCGCCCGCCCGACGCCGGCCCGCATCGACACGGTCAACGGCATCAGCGCCGACCAGGCACGGACCCGGCCGGCGTTCCATGAGCTGACACCGCTGTACCCGGAGCGGCAACTGCGCCTGGAGACCGGCCCGCAGCAGCTGACCGGCCGTGTCATCGACCTCATGGCCCCGATCGGGAAGGGCCAGCGCGGCCTGATCGTGGCACCGCCGAAGGCGGGCAAGACGATCGTCCTGCAGACGATCGCAGCCGCGGTCGCCCGTAACCACCCCGAGGCGCACCTGATGGTCGTCCTGGTCGACGAGCGTCCGGAGGAGGTCACCGACATGCGGCGCTCGGTCCGGGGCGAGGTCATCGCCTCGACCTTCGACCGGCCCGCCCACGAACACATCGCCCTCACCGAACTCGCCGTCGAGCGTGCCAAGCGCCTTGCGGAACTCGGCCACGACGTCGTCGTCCTGCTCGACTCCCTCACCCGACTGGCCCGCGCCCACAACGCCACCGCACCCGCCCGCGGACGAACCCTCAGCGGCGGCCTCGACGCGGCCGCCCTCCAGCACCCGAAGCGGCTCTTCGGCGCGGCGCGCAACATCGAGAACGGCGGCTCGCTGACCATCCTGGCCACCGCCCTCGTCGACACCGGCTCCCGCATGGACGACCTGATCTTCGAGGAGTTCAAGAGCACCGGCAACATGGAGCTCCGCCTCGACCGGCGCCTCGCCGACCAGCGCATCTTCCCGGCCGTCGACGTCACGGCCTCCGGCACCCGCCATGACGAACTCCTCCTCGGCCCCGCCCGCACACCCGCGACCTGGGCCCTGCGCCGGGCCCTGGGCGGCCTCAACGCCCAGCAGAGCGCAGAACTGCTCCTGGACCGTTTGAAGCGCACCGGCAGCAACGCCGAACTCCTGCGCCAGGTGGCAACCGCCTCCCCGACCCGTGCGGCCTGAACCCGAACACCGGCAGCTTCCTCCCGGAGGGAGGGCCGCCCCCGGGGTGAACCGGCGCGGCAACGCGACGACATCACGGCCGAGTCGCTGACGGCGGCAGAGGGCGCCATCTCCTCTCGGGCGAAAGCGCCGGCGTGACCCGCGAACGCGGTGATGCAGGTTCCACGAGGGGGTGTCCAATCGCGAGGCGTTGAGCCGGCGGTTCGCTCAAGTCCGCGTCAGCTGCCGTCGACGTCCGTCTGCGGAATCATGTCCAATCCTCGCCGGTTCCGGCCCTTTTGGGCCGACTGCCGGATGGCCCTGGTGGCTACTGGCTCCACAGGTACTGGAGCGGTGTAGCAGTCGGGGTGGATGTCGGGTGATCGCCTGACAGCTGAGGAGCGGGTCCGGTAGATCTGTGGGGGTGACCACCGACCAGACCATCTCCGACGACGACGAGTCGACGTCCTTTGCCGGCACCGTGAAGAACCTGTTCCAGAAACACAGGCGGAAGATCGCCATCGGCGGCACGGCTCTCGTCGCCGCGACGGGTGTTGTGCTCATTGGTCTCGCCAGGGGGCGGGACAAGGCCAACAAGCCTGATGGCGAGGAAAGTTGGAGCGAGGAGGGAGCGGACTGGCTCAACAGCCTGTCCGCTGAGGAGTTCGTCGACCTGATGTGGCTGGTGGACCACGGTGTCCAAGACGAAGAAGATCAACAGGTTCTGGACACGCTGATGGAAAGCTACGAGGAGGCGACGGGCTACGAATGGGGCTGATGCCATGAGGGGCGAACCGGCGCGCGCCGATGGACCTCGCCCCGGAGCATCACCCCAAGGTGACGCGAACGAGTGATGATCCTGACCTGCCCGTTCGCCGATCATGTCTGATGCACCGTCAATTTGACGACAGAGTGCGAACTTTGACGGCGCAGCGTGGAACCTGCAGGTGATGACGAACCGCCTGAGACCACACGGGGGTTCCGCCGCTGTTCGGGGTTGTCAAGTATCTGCGCAGGTAGATGGCTTACCGGCGGGTGAGGCACATGAGTTACGTAGAGAGAGCTTCCTGACCTCAGGTCCTGTCGGCGGAGCGGTTGAGGCGGAGGCGTCCGGTCCCAACCGGTGAGTTCGCCCACTCAGCTGCCGCCCGTTCCTCGGGGGACCGATCCCGTTGGTGGCCGCGTGCGGTCAGCTGGGTCTCGGCTTCAGCTCTCCTTCTTCTCGGATGCGAGCAGGCGGGTCTGGTCCGGTCGCGGGGCCTTCGGACGGTCCTGCCGACAGGACTTCACGCAGGACGGTCCGTTCGGGATGGCTCCGATCGACCTGGTGACGTCCGCGGTGGAGACGCGGACAGAAACGAAGGCCGGCCACGAGGCTGAAGAGGCCGCGAAGTGTCGCGAGGCGGAGTGGATGCGGTCGGCGCACGGGCAATCCGGTTGTCGCCGTCAACCACGACGACTCGTCAACCGTCGCGGGTCGCTGTCCAGCGGGTTCCAGTCCGCGCGGGGCCGTACGAGGGTGCCCGGCTTCTGACGCGAGTCGATCCGGAGAGGTGATGTTCGGGCGGCCGCGCCGGCAGCACGCCTCCGCGTAGGCGTTCGCCCTGTCCGCCCTCGAACGCGAACCGAGTCCGACCGGTCAGGTCTGACGGCGCACCCCCGTTGTGGTTCGGCGGTCCGCCGGGGGCATGGGCCATGGCGGCGCAGCGCCGCCCCCTGGCGGTGGGGTGGACAGCCCGGTCGGTCTGCGTGGTGTCGCCGCCCGGGGTTCTCGTGGTCTCGGCCCCGGGACAGGAGATCTTGCGGCGGACCCTGCCTCAAGTGAGCTGGTCGCACGCGCCGGTGCCGAAGGATTTCCGGCCTGCTGGCCTGCTGGCCTGCTGGCCGGCGGGATCGCTGACCCGGGGAGCGGGGTGGGCCGTCGTCCGCAGGGGAGTGGTGCGCGCACCCCGGAGGGGATGTGAGCGTCCGTCGGGTGCGAACCGGCGTGTTCGCCCCGGGCGGGGTACGGCGCGCGCGGGAGGCCTCACCGGCGGCTCCTGGCCCGAGGGTCTTCCGGACCTGGGCCAACCCGAGAGCAGATCGTGACACATCTGCGGCCTTTGACGTCCGAGCCGGATGGGGGGATCCCGTTCCCGGTCGCTTCCGGTCCCGTTCGTGGATGCCGGTCGCGCCGCCTCGCCCCCACCGAGGAGCGCCATCATTGCGCCATCTCCCCTGCCTGCGTCCCCGCCGTCGGGCCCTGCCGGCCGCCGCCCTCACCACCGCCTCGGCCGGCAGGGCAAGGCGCTGCAGGTCCACCGCTTCGACGACGACGCCCAGGCCCTCGCCGAGGTGGCGGCCGGTACGGCGGTGGCCGATTTCAACGATCTCCCGGTGGCGGCGCACGCGGCCAGGACCACCGACAACGGCAACCGCTTCGAGGTGACGGGCACGCAGTCGCAGTCCGGCCCATACGGGATCGCGGTGAACAAGAACGACACGGCGCTGCGCGACGCGTTGGTGAAGGGGCTGGACGAGCTGATGCGCAACGGCGAGTACGACACGATCCTCGCGAAGTGGGACGTCAGCGCGGGCGGGGCCCAGGCGGCGGCGGTCAACGGGGGGCTGTAACCCAGGGGACACCGTCAGGTCGGGGGCGAGTGTGCCGGCGGTGGTCCACCGGCGTCCTGACCGGGCCGCCGGTGGACAGCGGCGCGCCCGGCCGCTCCTTCTCTCCACCACCTTGGCGTCGATTCCCATACCTCTTCGCCGAGTTCAGGATCACGCCGGACAGCCGGACAGCCGGACAGCCGGACAGCCGGACAGCCGGGCGAACCCGGCGAGCCGGCGAGCGCGAAGCCCTACGGGCCGACGGCGCCTCGTACGAATCGCCGAAGGTGCGCACGCACGACGTCGGGCCGCTCCAGCCAGGGCTCATGCCCCGCGCCCTCGATCCGGGTCAGCGGGAGGCCGAGCCGGAGCGCGAGGGATTCGAGCGCCGACACAGGACGGGGATCGTCGACCCCGCCGAGCAGCTCGGCCCGCGCGGGCAGGCGGGCACGCAGCTCGGTGAGGTGCTCGCCGAGCGGATCGGCGCGTCCTTCCGATCCGAGTTCGGCGTTCATGGACCAGTTGACCGGTCGACGCCGCCGGGCACCCTGGGCTGCCCAGTGCCACCCCCGTTCGGGATCGGAGTGGTCGGTGAACCAGGCCAGCGTGAGCAGCTCGACTTCCTGCTCCTCCGTGCGATGCGGCAACTCCTGCAGTGCGCGGAGTCGTTCCTGCTGGGCCGCGGACATGCGGCGGCCGCGTTCGGCTCGGTCCCCGGTACGCCAGTCACCGACGAACGGCCCGCACATCAGCAGCATGGCGGCCACCCGGTCAGAGTGCCGCAGACAGAACCGACTCGCCAGATCGGTGCCGTAGGAGTGCCCGATCAGCACCGCCTCGGGCACCTCCCACGCGTCGAGGAGTTCGGCGAGGTCGTCGACATGCCGGGCGAGGGAATGACGGCCCCGCCACGAGGATCGGCCCGTGCCACGCTGGTCGTACCGGTACACCGGCGCAAGGTCCGCGACCATGGGGGCGACATCACCCAGATAGTCCGGCAGACCGGGACCACCATGGAGCAGGACCACGGCCGGCCGCCGAGTCGTGTCCCCCGACGCCTTCCAGCGCAACCGCGCCCCGTCGGTCATCGGCGCGAGGCCCCGCGTCTCCATCGAGGTCACCTCCAGGAACCTACCCGTGCCACTGGGGCTCCGCCACAGGCTGACGGCGGCCGGATGTCGTCGCCGGCACTTTTCCCCCTGGGGATGGCGGGGTGCGAGTGGATGTCCGACGACAGGGGAAGGTCCGACCCCGCCTCTCCCTGACGTTCACAGGAACGGTGGGTCGACCGGCGGCCATGGGTAGCCCAGTTGCCCGGCATCGTGCGAACCTCCCCAGACCTCGGCGGCGCCACGGGGATCGCCCGCGGTCAGCCGCGCTTCAAGACGCTCGGCCTGGTCCGACGGGGCGTCCGCGGAGACCGGGAGAGTCATCCCGAACTGGAACCAGGGCAGATCCGTGTCGGCCCGGCCGGGGGATGCCTCAGGAGGACGTGGATGCGGTCGGGTTCGTTGCGGGAGGCCCAGACGTCTTCCAACTCGCACTCCCACCGCACGAGCCAGTCCCCGCGTCTCCTCAGCCCCGCCTCGAGCAGCCGCGCAACCGCTCCTGCCGGCCACTCCCAACCACGGTCCTCTCCGGCCCGCACGACCTCGGCCTCGTACTGACCCGCGGCGAACCGAAGCTCCGGCAGGTCGAAGTCCTGACGGGCCGGGTCGCGCCAGCCTGCCCAGACCACATGATCCCCATCGCGCCTGACCGTCATGTACAGGGCGCCACAGCACTCCTCCACACCGCACCCGGACCAAGCGAGACGAACCTCACGGGGCGTCGCCGTGGCGTGCAACGGCCCGTCACGGCCCAACAGATACCGGGGGCCCGCTCCCAGGTACCGGGAGCCTCCCACGCCACCGGGGACCACCTCGGCCAGAAGATCCCGGCCATTGACGATCGGACGGACCTCCACGCCGCCCTCGTCGGGCGGCGTGCCGATGCCTGTTGCACCCTGGCCGCCGCGCTCGCCGCCCTCGGCCGCCACGACGAGGCCCGCGCCGCGCTGGCCCGCGCCCGGCGCCAGTGCCTGGAGCTGGCGCGTGCGGTGCGACTGGAAGTACTGCTGACACGGTGCCCGTCCACTGATCGGCTCCCGTGTCAGGGGCTGAGCCGCTCGTCGAGCTGCTCCGACTGCCGGGTGTCGAGAGGCCGGCGGTGGGACAGGCGGTTGCGAGCGTCGAGCAGGGCATGGAGACGGTCGGTCTGTGGGGCCGTGAGCCGGACGTGTCCTTGGTGTCGGGCGCGGGCGAGCATGCCGAGTTCCATGCCCCGCAGGACTTCGGCGGGTCCAGCGCCGGGGCTGCGGGATGCGCCGGTCGGGGCCGTAGGTGCCGCCATCCTCCGGGCCGGCAGGGTCGAGGTGGGCAGGGCCCGGTCCACCAGGTCCTCGCAAGCGCCGAAATCCCGGCCCGCCGTTTCCCGGCGGGCGTCGGCCAGCGGCAGCAGGGTTCGGCTCCGCGCGAGCCGGACGAGCCTGTCGAGCGGCAGTCCGGCGTCCGGCGCCCGCGTCGGGCAGGGCCGCCGGCCGTTGGCGCAGGTGGCCGTCCCAGGGGTGCCGGGCCCGGCGCCCACCGCGACGCCCGGGATCGCTTCGACTACCTCCGCCTCCTCGCCCGGGCTCAACACACACCCCCCCGGGGTAGCGGGCCCGACGTCCCCTCATATCCGAGCCTTCGGGCACCGGGAGGAGCGCCGACCCGCCCCTCCACAGGGCCGGCACAAGCCATCGAGCGGTGCGGCACCGCGGTCGTGGCGCTCTCGCGATGACCAGCTTGTTCGACGGTGACGCCGACAAGCTGAACGAAGCCCGGCAGTCCTATGACCCGATCATCCGGCAGCGGGCCGACGGCCTGAGGCCGAAGGCGCTGATCGGCGAGGACCCCGCCTTCTCCCGTACCGGTCCCTGGCACCCCGGCGCACTCCCGTAGAAGACTTGGGCAGTTCTGCGGTCCGCTGCTCCGGATCCGGGAGCCCGCAGGCGGCGCCGCGGTAGTCGACCAGGGAGCTTCCCGGAGGGCCGTCACCCGCAGGTGACGGCCGCTCGCCGCCGTGCTGGGCCTACGGGTGGTACACGACCTCCGGGAAGGCCTTCGTCGGTCCGTTGAGCAGGTCGCCGCAGTGCCGGTTGCGCAGGTGGAGGTCGAAGAAGGCGCGCGGGTAGGCCTGCTGGATGAGGACGCCGCGGTCGGGGTCGATGGTGCCGACCTGGGACTGGATCTGCTGCTCGGTCATCCCGAGCAGCCGGCCCGCCTGGGGGATCAGCGTCATGTTGTCCCCGTACGAGGAGTGCACGGCGCCGGTGGCCTGGACGTCGAGGCGCCAGCCGCGCAGGTGGCCCCAGAAGGTCTCGACGTACGGGCTGGCGGCCCGGGTGTAGGCGGCGGTCATCATCATGAACGGCCGGTCGATGTCGGTGGTGATGGCGGGGTTCGACTCCATTCGGCCGTCCAGGGTGAGGCCGGCCCGGATGCGCTGGTCGGCGACCATGGCGAGGGCGGCGGCGGTGCCGCCCTTGGACCAGCCGGAGACGCCGATGTTCCGCGCGTCCAGGCCGCCGAGCAGCCCCGTCGGCAGGGCGCGGCCGTCGACATCGGGGTTGCGTCCGTTGGCGAGGTCGATGACGCGTTCGACCAGGAAGAGCAGGTCGGCGGCGTAGTCCTTCGGGGCCAGCCCCGGGGCGACGCCGTCCCGGGTGACGACGGTCCCGTCCGGGAACTCGGTGATGCCGTCGTGGGTGTGGTCGACGGTGACGACGGCGAAGCCGTGGCTGGCCAACTCCTGGACCATGACGGTGTGGTCGGCGCGGTGGCTGCCCGCGCCGTGCGAGTAGAGGACGACGGGCAGCGGCCGTCCGGTCCGGTGGACGGGCGCGCCCTCCCGGCCGGCGGTGAGCGGGGCGAGCGCGAGAGGGAGCGGGAAGCCGACATCGTCGAGGAAGGCCTTCAGGGCGCCCTCGGTCATCCAGGGTGCGAGCGGGTACACGTCGGCGTGCGCGGACCGGGCCGGGTACCAGACGGTGGCCATCAGCTCGCGGAACCGTCCGGGCCTGGCGTTCGGGTCGAGCCGGGACTCGTCGCGCAGGTGCAGCGGCACCATGCCCACCGGGAAGGGGCCGGTAGGAGCGGGCAGGGTGAGCCGTGCGGGGGAGCCGGTGCCGGTGCCGGAGGAGGCGGGAGCGGGAGCGGCCGAGGCGGTGTGGGCGAGGCCCAGCGGCGCGACGGCGCCCAGCGCGAGGGTGGCGCCCAGTACGCGGCGGCGGGTCGGTCCGGTACGGGGTGCGACTGACGTGGTGTCCATCGGCGTGGTGTCCATGCGGGGAATGCTGTCAGCCGGGGCGGGTGGGCAGCATCAGCCCACCGATTGATCCTCCGTCACCTCGTAGTTACATCCCCGGGTTGATGCGGAACGGGTACGGCGGGGTCCGCTGCCCCCTGGCCAACGGTCAGCCGGAGGAACACGAACCCGGGTGCCGGCGGTGCCGGGTCGCGGCGGGACGCCTGTCGTCGTCAGCGCCCAGGCTGGTGCGCCAAGTCGGCCACGCGGCACTCGCTCAGCGGTCGCAGGTCCCGCCCGGTGTCTCGTAACCCCCCCCCACCGACGCAATACAGGACACCCCGGGCCAGGTGCGAGCCCCGCGGCGGTCAGGACCCCCGCGCCGACACCCGTGAGCACGCCGATCAACAGCACCAGGGCCGCCCTTCCTCGATCCGTGACAGCCTTCGTCGCCACGACCTGCCCGTCGGCCGGGCCGACCTGACGGCACATCACACAATTCAAGAGACAGCCGGTGTTGCGCCTCCGCCGCCGGGCCGGCAACAGCGGATGGCAACACCCGACCCCCAGACCACACCCGATCCCGCACCGGCCGCGCCCGGCGTTCGACGCCGCCCCACCCCGCCGCGTCCGGCTCTCGGCGCGCGGCCTCACCTCGTTCATTGCCCATCTCTTCCTGTGTTGTGTGCGGTGAGTACGGGCAGTGGGTGGGTGGGCCGGGACTCAACGGGGCGCCACGGGCCCGCTGCCGGCGGTCCGTTGCGCCGGACGTCAGGCAGGGGAGATGGCGAGTCAAGGGGGGTTCGGGGCACCGATTTCACCAGGGCCGCCGGGCCCGTGGGGAAGCCGGACCGGCGGACGATACGCCACTCAGACCGCTGGTCAACCCCGCGCCCGGGACCGGGTTCGACCAGGCCCGGGGCATACGGGCGGCCGTCGTCCCCCGGGACGCGGGAGGGCGGCCGGATCGGGGAGGCCGACTGTCGCCGCCCTACGGGCAGGTGTCGAGCCTGGTGTTGAGGGTGGTCTTCTCGGGTGCGGTGACGGAGAGGCCGTAGACGTGCTCGGTGCCGACCCGGGCGCGGCTGTGGGTGCACCCGTATCCGGTGGCCGGCGGCGCCAGAGGCCGAGGGTTTGTCTCCCCTGGACTTGGTGGAGACGGCGATCAGCTGGGAGTGGGTCAGGTCGTTGGCGAAGGCGCGGCGCTTCGCGATGGTCCAGGTGTCGGCCCCGACTGGCGGGAAGCGTCATTTCAACCGTGCGGTATTCGGAACTGTCGGTGGCAGGGGCACGGTGTCAGGGACAGGCGTTGTGGTGCGTCGCCGTGGAGGCTACTGATCTTGACTACCGCGTCCGGCCGCATCCCGCCGGATCTGGTCTCCCGGCTTCTCGAACGCGGCCATGGCGAGGTGGTGAAACGGTGGGCGGGCCGTGGGGGAGTGGTTCTGCGCGCGGGCATGGGCGCGGCTGCTCGGTGAGCAGGGCCGCCAGGACGAGGTGCTCGAGGTACTCGGTCCGCACCTCGCCGCCGGCTGGTGACGCTGTCGAGGGTCCGATGTGCTCACGTTCGCTCACGCGTGTCGCCCGTCCGCGCCGCCATCGTGCACCCGCCTCCGGCGGCAACCCGGGTCCGGGATTCCGGCCGCCCCGCGATCAGCCGGCGGTCGCGGTCGCGGTCGCGGTCGGTGTTGTGGGTGCGGTCGCGGTGACGAGTCGGTGGATCTGTGCGGTCACCAGGTCGGCACGCAGGGCGGGCTGGTGCGCGGTGTCGTCGACCGTGGTGAACAGGACGCGGTTGTCGCCCACGGCCGCGTAGAGGTGGATCGTCGTCGTTCCGCCCGTGGTCTCCACAGCGCCAGTGGGTGAGAGGATCCGGAAGCCGACCGCGGGCGCTTCCAGCCCATCGGCGGCTACCGCCTCGACCCGCAGCTCCCGGTCGCCGTTGGGGCCGGGCAGCGCGAAGTGGGAGCAGGCGCCGGACACGGCGGCGGCCAGGGCGTCGAAGCGCTGCCGGACGTGGCCCTGGGGGAAGCTGCTGATGTCGGTCAGGGTCCGGTTGCCGCGCACGTTGTTCCCCGTGACGTAGAGGCGCCGAACGGCGACGTCCGACTGCTCGGCGAGGACGGTGATGATCGGCGCGCACGCCGGATACCGCTGCGCCGCCTTCTCGTACCGCGCGGTGGTCTCGGCGCTGGTCGTGCCGTCGGCGGTCTCGGTGGTACTGCCCGCGGGCAGGTCGGTGACGGACAGCAGCGCGGCCGCCAGGCGTTCCCGCGGCAGGGGTTCGAGGGTGTGCCAGTCGGGTTGCGCGCCGGCCGGCGGCGCCGAGGACGGCACCTGGGCCGACGGCGCGAGACCGTCCTGGGTGGCGTCGGCCGGTGCGGCACCGGTCGGCTCCGGTGAAGCCGAACAACCGGCCAGGGGCGCCAGGATGAACAGGAGCAACGCCAGTACGGTCGGTGCCACGGGTATGGTCGGCCTTGCCAAAACGTCTCTCCTGGTGTCCCGCCCCGACCACCCGCTGAAGGTACGCGGGTGGAGAATCTGTGCCGATCACGGCCGCCGGCGCAGCACGCGCGCCGGAACTTCGGCACCCTACCCTCGCTCGGCCCCTGCGGAGAATTCCTGGTGCTCCATCAGACGCACCATGCGTGCCGGCGCGGCCGCCGGGTCAGAGGTTGCGAGCACCGTACGGTCCGGTCCCCACGGATATGTCATCACGACAAAGCCACTGGTCGCTGCGGCGATCGCCGGGAACGGCTCCGTGGAGTAGTCACGGAAGTCGCCCGTCGCCGAGACATGTTCTGGATGCGGCTGCCGCTGATCACCGCCCGCGGCGGGGTCGACGCGGCGGTGGACCGTGCCCGGGCCCCCACCCCGGGGGTGCCACCTCGTACGTGGCGGAGCGCATCGCCGTACTCCTCGCCGCCGCCGGACGCACCGAGAACGCCGTAACCGTCCTCGAACAGCACGGCCGCGCGAACAGCCACGACCTGGCCGGTTGCCTCATCGACCTCGGCCGCAGCGGTGGCGCCGTGGCCGTCCCCGGCAGACCAGTACCCGGCCGTCCGCCGCTCCGACCGCCGGCCCGTGGCGCGACATTCCTCCGTGCTGAGGCCCGCCCGCGACAGCCCCCGGTGCTGGTCGGTTCACCCGCACGCGCGGCACAACCGGCAGGCTGCTGCTACGCGCAGGCGTCGGGCATGGTGGTGAGGCGGGTCTCCTCGGCGCCGGTGACGCTGAGGCGCCGAAGAGGTGCTCGGTGTCTCGCGGCTGTAGGCGCACCGGTGGCCGGTGGGCGCCAGGCGTCCGGGGCCTTGCCGCCGTTGAACCAGAGCACGCGAGTCACGCAATCCTGAGCCTCAGGGGGCGTGCCCTCGGACGATGGCAGCGGCCCGGGCCGTCGTGCGGATCAAGTCCCAACGCGTTCAGGCAGCTGATCGGATGGTGTGGGAGTTCGATAAGGTGACCCGCTGTCTGGGAGGGCCTATATGAACGACAAGACGCGGAATCTCATCCCGTGGGTAGTGCTCGTGGCCGCGGTCGGCGGCCTGGTCACCTACCGGAATCCGTGGTTGGACCCGAGCCGATCCGAGCCCCCGGGACCGGCGACCGCGTCCAGGCCCGGCTACTCGGCCTGGCCTCCGGCCCCGGCCCTGCCCACGACCCCGCCGAGGGCGACGTCCGACGCGGCGCTGCCAGGCGGCGGCACGTTCATCGGAAGCCGGTGCGGCGCCAAGGGCTTCCACCACTTCACGCCGCCGGTCACACCCGTCCCCGCCCCCACCGGCCGGGGTGAACGGCGGGGGCGCGGCACACCAGGCCCGCAGCTGGTCCTCGGCTCCTACGGCTTCGGGCGAGACGGGGCCCATGACCAGGGGGAGTTCACCATCGGCCTGCTGCTGGGCCCCGGCACGGAGCGAGTGCTCGAACTGTCGGGCCCGCTCGGCCCGGAGGGCGTGGCCGTGGAGATCGAGGGACCGGAGGGGATCGTCGGCGGCGCGTACGGCCTGCCGGTCACGCTCTCCGACGACGGTGCCCGGTCCCCGGAGGGCAAGATCCGCATCACCCCGGGCAGCGGCGGATCGGCGGTGGTCACGCTCCCCGCGCAGGCGCTGTGCCCGGGGTACGACGGCTTCGCCCTCCAGCCGGTGCTCGTGGCACCGACCGGCTCGTCGAACACCATCATCGGCGACCCGCCGTACCGACTCACCGTCTCCATCTCCGACCCCGCGGTCGGGGCGCTCCGACGCGCGGCCGGATCACCCCTGACCGGCGACGTCCTGAGCGCGGACAACCGGATCGACACGGCGTACGACGCCCCGGCCGAGGACCCCGCGCGGGCGGCGGTCTGAGCGCGATGAAGCCGGAGGCGGGTTCAGTCCTCCCGGATCGGCCTCGAAGGCGACCAGCTCCTCAGGTGTTTCACCAACCTGTCGAGACACGATCCGGGCCTCCGAGAGTGTCGGCTCGCGGAACGTCGGGTCGTGGAACGAAGCGGGACATATGACGAAGACCGGGTCGCTGAAGACCAGCTCCAGGCCGTGGTGGTACGACAGGTCGTGGCCGGCGCCCAGCCGCAGCCGACCGGCGTTCCAGCTGACAACGTCCCGGTCCCACCAGGACCCATCTGGAAGTTCGTTCATGTTCGAGGTCATGCACCAGAGGCCAGTCGGCCGAGCCGTTTGAGGGTGTACTGGAGCTCACCGGCCTCCAGCAGCCCGACGATCACATCCACCATTCCCGCGATGCCTGGGGAACGGACGATCAGGCCATCGGAGTATGAGAAGTACCTGCCACCCAGGACCTCTCCGGTGCGGCAGGGTCACACCCTGGTGACATCCCGCTCTCCTTCGCCCGGGACAGTACCTCGCCGACGCGTGAACGGGCGATGATCCACTCGTTCCACTCCCGCTCGGCCGTGGCCGGCTCGGCCTGGATACGGTCCACCCCCTCGCGCAGCGCGTCCACACGACGGCGAGCGGTCAGCTCACGCCGCTTTCAGCAGCTCCACGACCGACGACGGCATCCCCGACCTCCGCCAGGGCGACGACACGGCACGCCACCACTCCCCGAGACTGCCGACCCCATGCCTGAACAGCGGAAACGCAGCCCTCGCGTCCGGAAAGACAACGCCACCGGACTCCGCCCCGGCCGGTCGCCCGGCACCTCAGCGGTACGCGGCGGGGCGCGGTCGCCGCCGGCCTGGTCGTCGGCGCTGCGGATGAGGGCGTGGAGGTGGAAGGGCCACAGGCCGTGTTCTCGCCGATGAACGGCCGCTCGGTCAGCCGCTGGGCGACCGCGTCGTGGGCAAGGCCGGCGACCCGGGTGGCGAGGGGCACGTCGAAGGCGGGACGCGATGCCGATCGGGATTGGAGGTAGGCACAGGATTCGTGGTGCTGCGCGACGATCGAAGGAGATCTCTTGACGGTGCGGGCGGCGCTCTCTACATTCTACGCAACGCCGAATCACGGAATTCAGATTCCGTATCGCGGAAATCATCTCATGGGTTGGGACCCGTTCGCCGCGGGCTCCGGCAGGTGGGCGACGGCACCGCTGCCGTCCGCCAGGGTCGTCCCAGCGTCACCGTGCCCGTCCCCAACGTCGGTCGTCGTTCCCGGGCCCGAAGCCACCTCAGTCTGGAGGGACGACCCATGGGACGTCAGACCGTGCTCACGAAGCCGCCGATGCCGCAGCACCCGGTCGACGAGATGTTGCCGCCCGGCCGGATGGCGACCGTCGCGCTTCAGCACGTCGCCAGCATGTACGCCGGGGTGGCCGCGCCACCGCTGATCATCGGCGCGGCGGCCGGCCTGGACCCGGCCCAGCTCACCACCCTGCTGGCCGCCAGCCTGTTCATCGCCGGCATCGCCACCCTGCTGCAGACACTGGGGATCTGGGGGGTCGGCTCGCGGCTGCCGTTCGTCAACGGCGTCTCCTTCGCCACGGTCTCGCCGATCCTGGCCGTGATCGAGGCGAAGAAGGGCGCGGCCCTGCCGTTGATCTTCGGCTCCACCCTGATAGCCGGGATCTTCTGCTTCCTGCTGGCACCGGTCTTCTGCCGCCTCGTCAGATTCTTCCCGCCGGTGGTCAGCGGCACGGTGATCACGCTGATCGGAATCTCCCTGCTCCCGGTCGCCGGGAACTGGGCACAGGGCGGCAACTCGCGGGCGGCCGAGTACGGTTCGCTCGCCAACCTGGGTCTGGCCGGGCTCACCCTGCTTGCCGTGCTGCTCTTCAACAGGTTCCTGCGCGGCTTCCTGCAGCGGATTTCGATCCTGCTCGGTCTGCTGGTGGGCACCCTGGCGGCGGTCCCTCTCGGCAAGGTGAACGCGCACGCGCTCGGCAGCCTGCCGCTCTTCGAGCTGCCGCACCCGTTCGCCTTCGGCGCCCCGCAGTTCCAGGTCGCCTCGATCATCTCGATGCTGGTGGTGATGGTGGTCTCGATGACCGAGTCCACCGCGGACATGATCGCGCTGGGTGAGGTCGTGGAGCGGCCCGCGGACAACCGCACGATCGCCGGCGGTCTGCGGGCGGACGGACTGGCGACGGCCTTCGGCGGGGTGTTCAACGGCTTCATCTGCTCGGCCTTCGCCCAGAACATCGGACTGGTGGCGTTGACGCGGATCCGCAGCCGCTTCGTGGTGGCGCTGGCGGGGGTGTTCCTCGTGGTGATGGGTCTGGTGCCGGTGGTCGGCGGGCTGGTCTCGTTGGTGCCGCAGCCGGTGCTGGGCGGGGCGGGCGTGGTGCTGTTCGGGTCGGTGGCGGTGGCGGGTATCCGCACGCTGGGCAAGGCGGACCTGAGCGCGGGCTCGAACGCGATCATCGTGGCAGTCAGCCTGGCCTTCGGCATCTTCCCGATCGCCTTCCCGGACTTCTACCACGCCTTCCCGGACCAGATCGCGACGGTGCTGCACTCGGGAATCTCGGCGGGCTGCCTGCTGGCCGTCACGTTGAACCTGCTCTTCAATCACCTGGGCCGGGGGCGTGAGGTTCCGCCCGCGTACGTGCCGGAGGAGCAGATCGACGCCCTGGGACGGGTGGGCGACCCGGCCTGACCGTTCTGGCCGGTCTGACCCGGACCGGTTCCGATCCCGCATGCGGGCCGGCACACCCCCGTGGCCCGGCCCGCGTGCGGAACACCCCACCAACCACACGGCGGCCGGCGCTGGTCGTAGGGCGGCGCGCGCCGGGACAGTGGCGGCCCGCACATCGCAGAGGGTTCAGTCGCGCATACGTCCGCAGGTCGGGTGGCCGTCGCCGTCGGCGATCTACCGTTTCTCCCCGGCCGGCCGACGGCAGCGGCGTTCGCGGATCCCGTGGCCTCCTCCGCCTGAGGGAGATCCACCTACTGAATGGCGTCAGGTCATGGCGAAGAAACGGCGCAAGACTCTGGTGGTCTGCACCGGTTGCCATGAAACGATCCACTCAGGAAAGCCATCCAGAAGCGTCACGAAATAGGTCACTGGAGAGCCCGTTACGGGGAAACTCGTACGGCGGGTTCGGAGGGGGGCCGTGCGGAAAAGGACCTGCACATGGCAGGCACCTCGTCGCGCGGCCTACCCAACCAACACGTTGAAGGCCTGGCGAGGCATCGCCACCCGCTGCGACAAGACCCCTGCGAGCTACCTCGCCGGCCTCCACCCTCGGGGCGCGATGATCTGGATCAAAGACCTCACCAGCACCACCCACTGATCACAACCACATACCCGCCCCAGGAGCCGCACAGGTGCATGCCCTCTGGGACCTCGCGACAGCTTGATCCGGGTCAGCCGCTCCCAGGCGTCCCGGTCCCGGTTCTCCAGGGGCCCCTCGATCGCGAACGGTCGACCGGCAGGCCGCCTGCTCCCGGCCGGTGGCCACGTTGCCCGGCGGTGAACTCGCGAACCGTCGATGTCACGCAATCAGGCTGGCCTGTCCGCCGTGGATGCCGCCCCGTGCTGGTCAGGCCGAGCGGAGGGCGTCGGTCGGGGAGGCCTTGGCTGCTCGCAGGGCCGGGTAGATCCCGGCGACGGCGGCCACCAGGACCGAGACCAGCGGTGCGGCGGCGGTCGTGGAGAGCGGGATGGTGGCGGGCCAGTCTTGGGCGAGGGCGTAGCCGTAGACGGTGAGGGCGCCCAGGGCCAGTCCGCCGATTCCCCCGATGAGGCCCATCAGGACGGCTTCGAGGAGGAATTGCGCGGCGATCTGGCCGCCCCGGGCGCCCAGGGCGCGGCGCAGTCCGATCTCGCCGCGGCGTTCCATCACGCTCACCACCATGGTGTTGGCGATGCCGACACCGCCGACGAGCAGGGCGACGGCCGCGAGTGCCAGGACCAGTCCGGTGAGGGCGTTCTTGGCTTCAGCCCGTGCGGTGTAGAGATCGGACGGCCGGCTGACGGCGACCGTGCTCGGGCCGGCGGGATTGGCGGCGGCCGCGGCGACGGCCTGGACATCGGGGACGCGCTCGGGGTGGGACCGGAGGTAGACGGTGGCGGCGGTGCCGTCCGCACCCAGGTGGGCGGTGGCTTCGGGCCAGCCGACCAGGGCGGCGGTGCCGAGTTCGGGGGCCAGCTCGTTGGGGGCCAGGATCCCGGTGACGACGAACCACTGTCCGCCCAGCCAGACCCGTTCGCCCGGGGCGGTGACGCCGAGGCGCTGCGCGGCCTGGTCGCCGAGCACGGTCACGGGGAGGCTCTCGCTCGCCGTGTCCAGCCAGTGCCCGCTGCGCACGGTGGCGTGCAGGACGTCCAGCAGGTTGGGGCGGGCGGCCAGTACGGTGAGGCTGCCGGTCTGCTGCGTCGGTACGAGGTCGTTGCGGTAGACCTGGGCCTCGGTGGCCCCGGTGGCGGTCACCTGCTGGACGGGGGCGATGTCGGCGAGCATCTTCTCAGCCGTGGGGGGCAGTGGTGCCGGCTTCTGATCGGCTCCTTTCCCGGGGGCGACAGTGATCAGGTTGGAGCCGAGCCGGTCCAGGCGTTCCAGCAGGTGGGCCTGGTTGGAGGAGGAGATCCCGGTCACCGCGATGACGGCGGCGATCCCCAGGGAGATCCCGAGCGCGGACAGCGCGGAGCGCATCCTGCGGGTGCGCGGACCGATCATGCCCAGGCGCAGCAGGTCCGTCGGGCGCAGCCTGGTGCGGCGCGGGGCGGGCGTCATCGGGGGGCTCCTGCGGGGTGGGGGGCGCGTTCGTCGAAGTCGATGCGGCCGTCGTGGATGCCGATCCGCCGGGGGAAGGAGGCGGCCAGGTCGCGGTCGTGGGTGATGACGACGACTGTGGTGCCCTTGGCGTTGAGGCTGCGCAGGAGGTCGACGACGGTGGCGCCGGAGGCGCCGTCGAGGGCTCCGGTGGGTTCGTCGGCGAGCAGCAGCGCGGGGTTGCCGACGAGGGCGCGGGCGATGGCCACACGTTGTTTCTCGCCGCCGGACAGCTGGTCCGGGTGGTGGTGCAGGCGGTGGCCGAGTCCTACTTCGCGCAGTGCCTCGACGGCCGCGGCGCGTCGGAGGGTGGCGGGGGCGCCGCTGTAGAGGAGTCCGGTGGCGACGTTCTCGACGGTGGTGAGCCCGGGCAGCAGGAAGAACTGTTGGAAGACGAAGCCGATCCGGTGGGCGCGCAGGGCGGCCAGTTCGGGGTCGGTGAGGGCGGCGAGGTCGTGGCCTTCGAAGCGCAGCCGTCCGCCGGTGGGGCGGTCGAGGGAGCCGAGGAGGGCGAGGAGGGTGGACTTGCCGGAGCCGGAGGGGCCGACGACGGCGAGGAGTTCCCCGCGGTCGACGGTGAGGTCGATGCCGTGCAGGATGCGCAGGGGTGGTGATCCGGGGTATTCCTTGGTGACACCGGTGAGTTGGATCACGGGAGTGGTGTCCTTGAGCCGAGGGTGTGTCATACCGGGACCACCACCCGGTCGCCGTCCCGGATGTCGCCGGTGATCTGTGCCTTGGCGTCGGCGACGAGTCCCAGGCGGACCTGGACGAGGCGGGTGGTGGCGCCGTCGGCGACCTTGACGCCGTAGCCGCCGCCGTCGAGGGCGATCAGGGCGGTGACGGGGACGATCAACGCGTCCTCGGCGGTGTCGCCGACGACGGTGACGGTCACGGTGGAGGCGCCGGCCTGTTGGGGTTGGTGCTGGGTGTCCAGCGCGATGGTGACGGTGGTCTTCTCCGGGTTTCCGCCGCCGCCCTCGCCGCCCTGTCCGTTGCCGCCTCCCCCATCTGTGCCACCCCTGATCAGGGAGCGGACGCGCCCGCCGACGGTGGTGCCGTCGGCGAGCTTCACCGTCACCCGTCCGTCGGGCTTGAAGCGGGAGGTCTGGTTGTCGGCGGGCTGTACCGTGGCGACCAGGTCGGTGCTGGTGACGGTCATGACGGCGGTGCTGCCGATGGCCGAGCCGAGTTTCGCGTCGACCTGCTGCACCCGCGCGGTCTGCTGGGGCAGCATGATGACGCTTCCGAGCGTGACCGTCCCGGTCTGCTGCACGCCGAGGGCCTTCTGCCAGCGCTTGACGGCGGTGGCGGTGCCCGCGGTGAACTTCCGGTCGGCCTTGAGGCCGAGCCCGTTCGCGTAGCCGAGGTCGATGAGGTTGCGTTCGAGCTGTTCGACGTCGGGGCCGTCGCCGGTGTCCGGGCCGAGGTCGCGCCACATCGGCCGGTCTCCCCGCAGCAGGACCACGGGGCCTCCGTCGACCTCGTAGAGTGTGGCGCCGGGCCTGACGACGGTGCCGACGGCGGGCAGGGCGGTGACGGTTCCGCGGCCGGCGGGGACGACTGCGGTGGGGGTGTCGTAGGCGAGGGCGCCGCCGACCTGGATGCCGCTGGACAGCGAGCCCTTGCGCACCTCGACGGTCTCGTGGCCGACCGGGGAGTGCGCCGGGGAGGAGGCCCGGTGCTCCCAGGGGCGGGTGGCGGCGAGGGCGCCCGAAGCGCCGATGACGGCGACCAGTGCGAGGGGGACGATCCGACGGCGGGCCGTGCGCGTACGGCCTGGCCGGCCGTCCTCGGTGGCGGGGGTTTCGGTGCGGTGGTCGCTCATGGTCACTGGCCGATGGAGTAGCCGGGCATCGGCAGCCGGCCGCAAGCCGGCTGGATGGCGTCCCACTTGGCCATGTCGAAGGAGGCGCGGGGGATGGTGAGGATGGCGGTCTTGGGATCCGGGTCCGGGAGGTCGGGGTAGCCGTTCTTCCGCGCGCAGGCGACGAAGGCGCGTGCCTCCTCGATGGACTTCTCCATGTTCTTCGGCTTGACCTGGTGGATTCCGGGGACCTTGGCGTCGCAGCTCCTGGCCGCGGTGTCGTAGCCGGTGGTCGACCCTCCGTCGGTTCCCGCCGCCGGGATCAGGATGTTGCCGTCCTTGTCCAGCTCGACGCCGTTCTGCCCTTCCTGGTGCATGCAGTTCACCCAGGCCTGCCGGACCGCGCCGTCGTCCTGGGGCTTGCCCTTCCCCGTGGCGGCGCCTCCCTCCACCCTGGGCGCCGGGTCCGAGGAGGAGCAGCCGCTCATCGCCAGTGCGGCGGTGACGGCGGCGGCCGCCAGTACGGTCCGTACGGTCCTGCTGCGCATGTGGTGCTCCCTGCCGAAGGCCGATGATGGTCTCCAGTAGTTCTACGGACCGGCGCGTTAGCCGTTGGTGAGCGTGTGCCTAACCCCCGGCTAACCCCCGTGAAGCCATCCTTGACCGGGGAAAGCGCACCCGGGACAGCGC
This sequence comes from Kitasatospora sp. NPDC091207, assembly GCF_044768625.1. Lineage (NCBI taxonomy): Bacteria > Bacillati > Actinomycetota > Actinomycetes > Kitasatosporales > Streptomycetaceae > Kitasatospora > Kitasatospora sp. NPDC091207. The sequence goes on along the minus strand of NZ_JBIVVS010000004.1, from coordinate 57,360 downwards.
GGGGCGAGGCCGATCGGAGTGGAACGGAATGCGCGTGCTGATCGTCGAGGACGAGGTGGACCTCGCGGCGATGCTCGTCGAGGGCCTGCGGGCCGAGGGCATGGTCTGCGATGTCGCGCACGATGGTGCCCGGGCGCTCGAAATGACGGCCGCCACCGACTACGACGTCCTGCTGCTGGACCGGGACCTTCCCGTCCTGAGCGGGGACGCCGTCTGCCGGGCCCTGAATACCGCCGGCTACCCGGCGAGGATCCTGATGCTCACGGCAGCCGGAAAGCTCACTGATCTGGTCGACGGCCTCGGCCAGGGCGCCGACGACTACCTGGCCAAGCCGTTCTCCTACCTGGAACTGATCGCCCGGCTGCGGGCGCTGGGCCGCCGCTCCGGGCACGGCGGTGGCGTCACCGTGCTGAGCGGGCACGGGGTCAGCCTGGACACCGTGCGCAGGATCGCCGAACGCGACGGCCGGCCGCTGAGGCTCACGCCCAGGGAACTCGGCGTGCTGGAGATGCTGCTGACCGCGGACGGCGCCCCGGTCACCACCGAACAGCTCCGCGACGGCCTGTGGGACGCCGCGACGGACCCGGCCACCACCGCCGTCCGGGTCACCGTGCACTCCCTGCGCCGCAAGCTCGGCGAACCACCGCTGATCACCAACGACCCCGGCTACGGGTACCGGCTGTGAGCCCGGTGCGGATCCGACGCCGCCCGCGGCCGGCCCGGCTGACCCTGCGCGGCCGGCTGACCCTGATGACCACGGCGGTCTTCGCGGTCCTCGGATCCGGGCTGCTCGTGCTGAACTGGCTGAGCTCACGCCAGCTCCTGGAGGCCAACCGCGACCTCGTCGTCCCCGCGACCGCCATCACCGAGCCCGCCGTTGTGCCGTCGGGGCCCACCTCCGCACCGACGGGCCCGTTCGAGACCCCCGCCGCGGTCACCAGCCCCGCCCAGCGCTTCGACGACTTCCAGCACACCGTCCTCGGCGACCTCCTCACGCGCTCGCTGCTGCTGCTCGCCGCCTTCACCGTCCTCGCCGCGCTGCTCGCCCGGTGGATCGGCCGACGTTCACTGCACCGCCTCGACCAGGTCACCGCGACGGCCCGACGGATCAGCGCCGACAGCACCCTGGGCGAGCGGCTCGCCCTCACAGGACCGAACGACGAGGTCCGCGAACTCGCCGACACCTTCGACGCCATGCTCGACCGCCTGGACCGCGGCTTCACCGCACAGCGCCGCTTCACCGCCCACGCCTCGCACGAACTGCGCACCCCGCTCACCCTCCAGCGCACCGCCCTGGAGATCCCGCTGGCCCAGGGCCGGATCCCGGACGACCTGAAACCCGCCATCCGTCGAGCACTGGACGCCAACGCCCGCAGCGAACGTCTCATCGCGGCCCTGCTCACCCTGGCCCGCGGCGAGAGCGAAGACCTGACACCGCACCCCGTCGACCTGGCCGAAGCGGCCGGAAGCGCCCTGGCCGACCTCACCGACGAGGCCCACGAGGCCGGCATCCACATCACGGCCGACCCCGGGCACGCACCGGCCTGGGGCGACCCCTCCCTGCTGCGCCAGGTCGCGCTGAACCTGCTGGCCAACGCGGTACGGCACAACCACCACGGCGGCACGGCCACCATGACCACCGGCACCAGCGCCGGGCAGTCCTTCATCGAGGTCGCCAACACCGGACCGGTCCTGGACCCGCAGGAGGTCCCCGCGCTCTTCGAACCCTTCCAGCGCGGCCGGCAGCGCGGCGGTGACGGCTCCGGACTCGGCCTCGCCGTCGTCCGGGCGATCACCCGCACCCACCACGGCACGGTCACCGCCACCCCGCGCCCCGGTGGCGGCCTCACCGTCCGGGTCGAACTACCCCGTCGCGGCCGCACAGTTCCACCACCGGACACCAGCGCCCCGGCCCGGTGACCGACATGGTCAGCGGTGCCCCGCCGGCGCAGGTCATCGCTGTGGCACTCACCCCGCCACTGGGCTGTCCGCCACCACCTGGACACTCCCGCTTCGCGGGTGTGGAGCGCGGACAACCTCGGCGGCATGCCCGAACAGGCCGGGATCGGATCGCGCTTCGATGAGTTCGTTCACGCGAACCCCGGCCTCCCCGGCGTCGAACTGCTCCGCAAGAGCGTCGAACACGCGGTGGAGCACTTACCCGGCGTTCGCGGTCGCGGTGGCCCCTGTCGTGGTGGGCGTGTGGGTGGCTGCGAGGTCGGCGCGCAGGGCGGTGACGTCCTGGGCGGCGCGGGCGGCGGGGATGCCGGTGCCGTTCTCCTCGCAGACCCGGATCAGGTGCAGTTGCGCGCGCTGGAGCCGGTGGAGGGTGCGGGCGGCCTTGCGTCCGTGGGCCTTGCGCATGTGGGTGCGCAGGTGGCGGCGCTGGTGCAGGGAGCCGAGGGCGTCGCGCTCCTCGGGGGTCATGAGGTCGTCGTCGAGGTAATGGTCGGCGACGGCGCGGATCTGGGTGCCTTCCTCGCGGCCGGCCAGTTTCCACATCAGGTAGCCGGCCGCGAGGATCGGCAGGCCCTTGACCAGGGAGAGGACGACCATGCCGCCCACGCCGCCGCCTCCGATGTTCTGCATCCAGGGGGAGTTCCAGAAGAAGTGCATGGACCAGGCCAGGGCGAACGCGCCGACGGCGACGGCGGTGCGCCGGATCAGGGGTTCGTGGCGGCGGGTCACGAAGTATCCGATGCCGAAGGCGGAGACCGAGGTGTAGAGGGCGTGGCTCCAGATGCCGGTGATCACTCCGCGCACCAGGAACATCAGCCCGACCGGGGCGATCTGGTTGGTGTAGGGGAACTGGATGGCGGTGTTGACCGAGTAGAGGAGGTCCTCGACGATCTGGAAGCCGAGGCCGATCATCGCGCCGACGACCACGACGGAGAGGATCGTCCGGAACTGGGTGCGGGCGATCATGATCAGCACGACGACGCCGAGCAGCTTGAGGATCTCCTCGTTGATCGGCCCGGCCAGCGCCGGTCCCCAGTCCGCGGTGAACTGCGGTCCGAAGAGTTTGGCGGAGATCGACTCAACAGCTGAGTTGACGGGGATCGCCAGGTAGCAGGCCGCGAAGCCGCCCCAGGCGAAGGCCATCGCGAAGCCCAGCGGCGGGTGCTGCTCGAACAGGTCGAGGGAGCGGAAGAACAGCAGGAACGGCACCGCGTACAGCGCCCAGAGCAGGGTGGCGAACACCACGGCGGTCGGCACGACGCGGTAGCCGGTGTAGAAGTTGGACACCATCGAGAAGACGCCGTTGGCGAGGAAGAACAGGAACAGCCAGAACGCGGCGCGCCGGGGCTGGAAGAAGCCGTCCACGCCGAGCGGCGCGCGTTCATCGACCAGAGCGCCGCCCTTCAGCCTGCGGTGTGCGGTCAGCGGGTTGTGCGGTGTGGTCATGCCCGGGCTCCTGTCCTGACGCTGTCGACCATCTGCTGGAACTCGCCCGCCGCGGAGGGCAGCGCACCGGAGGCGCTCTGGCCGTTGAGCGTGACCACGGTCTTCGCCCCGGGGTCGTAGGCGATCCACAGGATGCCCTCCACGCCGGAGGTGAAGTAGGAGAACTTCACGCCGGTCAGACCGTTGCCGGTGTGGAAGGACTGGTCGTTGCCGTACAGGTGGACCTTGCCGGCGGCCTGGAGGAGCTTCTTCTCCCGGACCGTCTGTTCGTCCAGGGTGCCCATCCACTCCGAGGTCGAGACGGAGAACGCGCTCGACGCGCTCGTCACCACCGAACGCTGCCCCGGGGTGGTCTCGGCCCGCTCCAACGACCAACCGCCCGCGGGGACGAAGGAGACGTGGTCGGAGACCGCGACCACCGTGCCGGGCCGCACCTCCTCCTTGCCGGAGGTGCTCTCGTCCCAGATCAGCCAGAACCCCACGTAGGCGAAGACGAACGCCAGCACCAGGAGCGATCCCCCCAGCGTCCCGTACCGCTCCCGTCGGGGTATCGCCGGCAACACCGCCGGCCCCGACGGTTGACCGCTGTGCATAAAGATTCCTCCTATGAAACCTCAAATGAGCACAAAGATTGAACATAATACTAGAAACGCCTAAAACGGTCATACGGCCTCGGCCTCGCCCCCGTAGATGGGGATCCCGCCGGGAGTCGCGTGAAGCGTCCTCGGCGGTGATCCTGCCGATCCCCGCAGTCAACGCGGAGAGCCGCTGGTCGGCGCCGTCGCCCCACGGCCGGCGCGCTCCGGCCGGTCACCGGGTGGTTGTCGCAGGGGTGGTCTTCCCCGGTCGGGGAATGAGGGTCGCGCAGGCCGGAGAGGGGTTGGCGCCCCAGGGAGCAGGTGACCTGATGGACATGAGTGAGCGTCGACGTCGAAGCCCCGGTTGTTTCCCGTCCGTGGCGGGCGCGCGTGAGAGCGCGCGCGGATTCCTCGCAGGCCTCGTGCCGGCCCTCGTACCCGAGACCGCGGACGCCGTGGTCCTCGCCGTCCCGGAGCTGGTGACCAACGCCTTGCGCCACGGTGGCGGTGCGTTCGTCCTGAACCCGGCCGCGAACGCGGAACGCGTCGAGGTGGCCGTGCACGACCGCCACCCGCGACCGCTGCGCATGCGCACCCCCGACCTCGTCGCCGGGACCGGCGGATTCGGCCGGCCCGTGGTCAACCGCCTCGCCGAACACATGGGCAACGCCTGCGGCCGGGCCGTCCGCAACGGCCCGCTCCCAGCGCGTCTCCACGGGCAGACAGGGCGGTCGCGAGACCTCGAACCACTCACGGTGGCGGCCGTGGCGGCGGTCAGCCGATGACGCCGAGGACGGCGGCGGTGACAGGGAGGCCGGCGCGAGCCGGTCGGCGAGGCGGTAGGTGAGCAGCCGGCAGCTGTGGGAGAGGGAGATGGGAGAGGGAGAACTGAGCGGCGAAGGCGGCGGGCAGGTCGGCGTCGCACGCGCAGAGGCGCACGAGCCCCCGCCGGGGGTGAGCACGGCGGAGCAGGCGGCACCGATCGCCGCCCACGACGCCAGGAGCGCGGCCCACGACCAGCCGCTGGGCGCGATGGCGGTAGCCACCGCCACCGCGGCGAGGATGAGCCGCAGGGCGAAGGCACCCGGGAGCGTTACGACGCGGTCGCTGAGGCGTCGCAGGGTGCGGGGCAGGAGGAGGGCCGCAGCCATGGAGCCCGCGCCGTAGGCGCCGGGAGTGAGGGGCACGGCGCCGGCGCTCCGGTGGAAGTGGCCCTGGACCACGTCCATGTGTTCCTGCTCCCACCGCGCGATCGCCCGACTTTTGGTGGCGGACTCCAAGAGCCTGGAACCATTGCGTGGAGTGGTAGGCCGGGGCAACCGGTGGGCCCCGCCGCTGACACGCCGGCGCCGTCGTCGGCCCGGTGCCCTGGCCGCCGACGGCGCCGGGGAAGCGGCCGGAGTTCGGTATCAGTACCCGTTGCCGCCGCCCGACGTGCTGCTCGGCGTGGCGGCAGAGGCGGTGGCCGTGGTGGTGATCGGATCGCCGCTGGGGCTGACGACGTACCACTTCCCGCCGAACGCCGTGGAACCCTGACCGTTGATGTCACCGGGGTTGGCGTCGTCGGCGAAGGTGTACAGCGGGTGGCCCTTGTAGGTGACCTGGGTCGATTGGTCCGCTCTCGTGCTCGTGCCGACCAGGGACGCGGTGACGCCGCTGGAGTTCGGCGTTCCGGTCGTCGTGACCGGCGGCCACGCCGTAGCGCACGCGCCGTCGCAGGTCGAGGCCGAGGTGGTGTCCGACTCGAAGAGGTACAAGGTCCGGCCGGACCCGTCGACCAGGATCTGCCCGTCGGGCGAGTCGGCGGTCTTCAGGGTGGTGGCCCCACTGGCCGGGGCGGCCGATGCGCTCGTCGAGGGCGCGGAGGCGGTACTCGACGCTGAGGAGGTACTTGACGTGGAGGCGGCACTCGACGCGGAGGCGGTACTCGACGTGGACTTGGAGCTGCTGGAACAACCAGCCACCAGGGCCGCCAGGGCGGCAGCACTCGCGACTGCTGCGATAACAGGCTTCATAGAGGGACTTCTTCCGCTGGAATCACCGCAGCGCCCGATGCGCCGCAGCCCGTCCACTGGCCTGACCGAGGCAGGTCCACAACGGCCGCCTCGGCGGGCAGACCGACAGCGGTCCACACCCACGGGGGAGGGGAACGCGACCAGTGTCCGCATGCTCTCTCCCACCCACCACCTGGGCCTCTCGACCCGGCGGCCGATTGGTCCGGGCAGGGCAACGGCGTCACCCACTCGGCGCACTTGCGCTGGCACACCCAGCTCTGGCCGGGGGAGGGACGCAGGTGCGGCGCGGTCGGAACGGTGTGTGGGTGGCCCGGGCCCGGTGCCGCCGTCGCAGTGACCAGGGAGCAGCGAGGTCGTACCCGTCGAAGGTACTCAGCCGCCTCGATTCGGCAGACAGCCCCTCAAGGAAGGCTGCCAGATGATCCGCGTCAGTGTGCGTGAGGGGGCGGAGAACGGCCTCCGAACCGTCATTCAGGCCCAGGCGCCGCGTCAGGACAAGCGGGTCCTCGGCGACCGCCGTCAGGGTGAGCATCTCAGCGACCGCGTCTCATAACGTCAAGTTCGGTCCGGGGTGGGCGATCTCGCGCGACGACGTCCGCCAAAGGGGGATGCCTCGAAGGAGAGCCGGCGCGGTAGCGGCGGACGGAGCCGACCTGAGTAGGGGGCGGAGCGGCCCGATGGACGCGGAGCGGCTCGGCCGCATGCCGCGTGTTCGCAAGGGAGAGCGATCGCACGTCAGACGAGGGCAGTGCCGCGCAGCAGGAGCAGAGCGACGTCGAGTGCCGCCAGGGCGAGGGTGGCCAGGAAGGGCAGCCGGCTTCGCGGGTCGGCGCGGGCCGGCAGCGCGACGGCGAGCGCCAGGGCGCCGGTAACGGCGAGCGAGGCCCAGCCGACGGCGCCGATCCGTCCGGCCGGCCCCAGGACCAGGACGATCGCCCCAGCCAGCAGGAGGACGGCGGCCAGGGCCCGCGCGCGGCGCGGCCCGAGACGCTGGGGCAGACCGCGCACGCCGGTCCGCACGTCGCCGTCGATGTCGGGCAGGACATTGGTGACGTGGGCGCCCGTGCCGAGCAGCGCGCCACCGGCCGTTACCCACCCGGCCGGCCAGGGATGGCCGGGCAGCGCGAGGGTGACGAAGGCGGGCAGCAGCCCGAATGCCGCGGCATACGGCAGCCAGGACAGCGCGGTGCGCTTGACGCCCAGGTTGTACGACCAGGCCGCGGCGACCCCGGTCAGGTGGGCCGCGCCTGCCGCAAGCCCGTTGGCCAGCGACAGCGGGACGCACAGCGCGAGTGCGCACCCGGCGGCCACAGCCACGCTCCGCGCGCGCACCGCACCGCTGACCAGCGGCTTGTCGACCCGGCCGGTGGCGAGGTCGCGGCGCAGATCGACCCGGTCGTTGCACCAGCCCACCGACAGCTGCCCCGTCAGCACCGCCGAGGCCACCAGTGCGCTTCCCGCAGCTCCCCGCCCCGAGGCGGCGGCCAGCGCGGTGATCACGGCGGTGACGGCGATCGACGGGGCGGCGTGGGAGGCGGCCAGCAACCCCCGGCCCGATCCGCCGCCCGCACCGGGACGCGACCGCGCAGCTGTCGCCGCGGGTGCTCGCTGGGCTCCGACTGTGTCCACGGCCTCATGCTAGATCGGGCGAACCGCCGAATAGAGGTCATTTGATGACGAATAGTCACGAGGAACCTATTCTGGCTCGATGACCAGAGTCGCGGCTGTCCACGGGGTGCTCCCTCCGCACCGGTACGAGCAGGGCGAGATCACCGAGGCCCTCGCGGCGATGCGCCCGCAGCGGGATGCCGAGCGCGGGGTCCTGGAGCGGCTGCACGCCACCTCCACGGTCGACACCCGCCACCTGGCGCTGCCGCTGGAGAACTACCGCGAGTTGAACGGGTTCGGGAAGGCCAACGACCTCTTCATCGAAGCCGGGGTGCAACTGGCCGAGCAGGCCCTGACCGGCGCCCTGGCAACGGCCGCGCTGGGAGCGGAGGACGTGGACCTGGTGATCTCCACCTCCGTGACGGGCATCGCCGCGCCCTCGCTGGAGGCCCGGCTGGCCGGGCGCATGGGCCTGCGACCGGACGTGAAGCGCGTGCCGATCTTCGGCCTCGGCTGCGTCGCCGGCGCCGCCGGCCTGGCCCGGTTGCACGATTACCTCGAAGGCCATCCCGGGCAGGTCGCGGTGCTGCTCTCGGTCGAACTGTGCTCGCTCACCCTGCAGCGCACCGACACCTCCGTGCAGAACATGGTGGCCGGCGCGCTCTTCGGCGACGGCGCCGCCGCCCTGGTGGCCGTCGGCCGCGAGCACCCGCGCCGCCACGAGTTCGCGGGCCCGCAGGTGGTGGCCACCCACAGCCGACTGTACCCAGGCACCGAACGGGCGCTGGGCTGGGACATCGGCGACACCGGCTTCAAGATCGTGCTCGGCGCCGAACTGCCCGAACTGGTCCGTCTGCACCTCGGCGAGGACGTCCGCTCCTTCCTCGCCGAGCACGACCTGAAGCCGCCGGACATCACCGGCTGGGTCGCCCATCCGGGCGGGCCCAAGGTCCTGGACGCCCTGGTGGAGACCCTCGGACTGCCACCCCAGGCCCTGGAGCTGACACGGCGTTCGCTGGCCCAGATCGGCAACCTCTCCTCCGCCTCGGTCCTGCACATCCTGCGCGACACCCTCGCCCTGCGCCCGCCATCGCCCGGAACGCCCGGTCTGCTCCTCGCCATGGGGCCGGGTTTCTGCTCCGAACTCGTCCTGCTCCGCTGGTAGATCGACATGCTCCCCTACACCCTGCTGATCGTCCTGGTCGCCGCCGAACGCCTGGCCGAACTCGTCGTCGCGCGCCGCAATGCCGCCTGGAGCCGGGCGCGCGGCGGCGTCGAGTACGGCCGCGGCCACTACCCCGTGATGGTCCTGCTCCACACCGGGCTGCTGGCCGGCTGCCTGGCCGAGGTCCACCTCGCCCACCGCCCGTTCCTGCCCGCCCTCGGCTGGCCCATGCTCACCCTCGTGCTCGCCGCCCAGGCGCTGCGCTGGTGGTGCATCCGCACGCTCGGGCCGCGCTGGAACACCCGGGTCATCGTGGTGCCCGACCTGCCCCTGGTCACGGTCGGACCGTACCGGCTGCTCAGCCACCCCAACTACCTCGCGGTCATCCTCGAAGGCGCCGCACTGCCACTCGTCCACAGCGCCTGGCTCACCGCGACCGCCTTCACCCTGCTCGACCTGCCGCTGCTCGCCGCCCGCCTGCGGTGCGAGAACGCCGCCCTGACCCGCTGCGCGCCGGTGCCGGCGTGATCGACATCCTGATCGTCGGCGGCGGACCCGCCGGTCTGGCCACCGCGATCCACGCCACCACCGCCGGACTCGACGCGGTGGTCCTCGAACCACGCCCGGCACCGATCGACAAAGCGTGCGGCGAGGGCCTGATGCCCGGGGCTGTCCGTGCCCTGGCCGCCCTCGGCGTCACACTCGGCGGGCACCCGATCCACGGCATCCGCTACCTGGACGAGCAGCGCCTCGCCGAGGGCAGGTTCCGGCACGGGGCGGGCCTGGGCGTGCGGCGCACCGTCCTGCACGCGGCGCTGTTCCGCCGGGCGGCCGAGCTCGGCGTGCCCGTGCTGGCGACCAAGGCCACCGAGATTCGTCAGCACGGCGACAGCGTCACCACCGCCGGCCTCACCGCCCGCTACCTGGTCGCCGCTGACGGCCTCCACTCGCCCATCAGAAGGCAGTTGGGCCTGGACCGCCCCGATTGCCGGCGGGCGCGATACGGGCTGCGGCAGCACTTCGAGGTGGCGCCCTGGACCGACTGTGTCGAGGTCCACTGGTCCGCGTTCGGCGAGGCGTACGTCACCCCGCTGGGGCCGGACCTCATCGGCGTGGCTGTCCTCACCGGTGAGCGCGTGCCGTTCGACACGGCGCTGACCGCCTTCCCCGCGCTCCGCCACCGCCTCCCCGTGCTCGCCGCCTCCACCGTTCGTGGCGCCGGACCGATGCGCCGACGGGTCCGGGCCCGGGTGGCCGGGCGCGTCCTGCTGGTCGGCGACGCCGCCGGCTACATCGACGCCCTCACCGGAGAGGGCATCTCCCTCGCCCTCACCGGCGCCGCCCACGTGGTGCGCTGCCTGCGCGCCGAACGACCGCAGGACTACGAGCAGGCGTGGCGGCGCACCACCCGGCGCCACCGCCTGCTCACCGACGCGCTGGTCCGCATCCGCTCCAGCTCTCTGCTGGCCCCGGGGATCGTCCCGCTGGCCACCCGTGCTCCCGCGCTGTTCACCGCGCTCGTCAACCACCTCACCTGACCGTGGCGGCTTCGGCCGCTGCCAGGTCTTTGCCTGTTCCTTGATCCGGCCGGCAGACGGGGACCGGCCGCACCCGCGCGGTGCCGCCGCCCTGGCTGAGGGAGTTTCCTTCACGTCGTTCTCGGGTGGGCCGGCCGGGGGAGCAGATGAACGCAGGGGGCCCGGGACCACATAGGCATCGTTGCCCGTGAGCAGAATGTGCCGCCTGAGAGCCGTGCGGTCCCAGTCAAACAGCTTGAGGTTCCCCCAGGAGGCCTCGGAGTCCGTGCAGCCGGCCAGCCGGTCCACCACGGCGCGCGGCTCGTCGGGACGGGCACCGACCAGAGCCGTCACTTTCCCCGGGGCCACCACCAGGCCCGATACGGGGTCGTGCAGCAGGCCGGGAGCGGCTGGGGGATCGAGCCGGATCCGGTGCTCCTCGGGAGCCGGCGCGAGCGCCAGGATGTCGACCACCCTCCGTGCGGAGACGAGCCCGCGCGGCAGGTCATCCGCCCCTTCGGTCAACGATGAGACGGGTACCAGCAGAGCGGCAACATATCCGTAGACCGCCACCAGCTCACCTACGGTGATGGCCCCACTGGCCGCCATCCGCGCGCTGATCCACGTCACCACGGCGAGGAAGACCATGGGCAGGCACGCGGTGAGTGCCTGGACCCAGCTGGTGATGGCAGCGACGCGGTATCCGAGGGGGACCAGAGCCTGGGAGCGTTTCCCGGTACCGCCCGGCGAACAGGGGCTTGCCGCCGATCCCGTTGAGGACGCTCAGGCCGGCCACCATGTCGCCGGCGAGGGAGGTCAGAGCACCCTGGTCCTCCCGGTAGCGGCTTTCGGCGCCGTGCAGCCTTCCCAGCAGAGGGCCGACGGTCAGGGCCAGGGCCGGGACGCCGAGCAGGACCACCACGGCGATGACCGCCGAGATCCGGACCAGCAGGACGGCAGTCGCGGCATACGCGATGACCGCACCCGCGCCGGGTCCGGTGATGGTCAGTGTCTGGGCGATCCTGCTGATGTCGCCGGCTTGGAGGTGTGTGAGCTCACCCGCGGACACCTGTCGGGGCAGCGCCGACCCCAGCCGGGTGACGTGGCGCGTGACGACCTGGACCGTTCGGTAGGCCGCGTCGACACGGATGCGCGTCATGGTGCGGTGCCGCGGGATTCCCCGGGTGGTGATCCTCCCTGCGAAGCCGAGGGCACCGACGATCCTCCCTCGCCGGACCCCGCCCGGTGAACGCCCCGGCGTCGTACCTCGGAGCCCAGACGGGCGGGACCGGCGCCACGGCGTTCACCGGGCGTAGTCGACCTCGGGGAAGCCGGGGGAGGGACCGTCGAGCAGCCGCCCCTGGTCGCGGAGGTGGAGGTCGAAGAAGGCTCGCGGGTAGGCGCGTTGGAACGCCTGTGCCCGGTGCCCGGGAATCGTCCCGACCTCTTTCTCCAGATCGGGCGGTGACGTGCCCAGGAGAGGGGCGATCAGCGGCAGGATCAGCACATCGTCGCCGAACGACTGGTGCGCGGCTCCCCGCACGGTCAGATGCAGGCGCCAGCCGCGCAGACGCGACCAGAACGCGCGCAGGGCGGGGTTGCTCTCCATGCTGCCCTTGCCCGGGGTGTCCACGACCAGGAACGGACGGTCGAGCCCGGCGTCCACCACCGGGCCCGCCGCGCCCCCGTCCAGGCTCACGCCCGCCATGATCCGCCCGTCGGTGAGCATCGTCGCGGCGGTGGTGGCGCCGCCCAGGGAGTGGCCGAGCATCCCGACGCGCCGCAGGTCGAGCGCCCCGCGCATGCCTGTGGGCAGCGGGGTGCGGCAGACGCCGGGGTGGCCACCCGAGCGGAGGACGGCGAGCCGGTCCAGGACGAAGCGGATGTCGGCGGTACGGACCGCGAGGGCCTTGGCGTAGTCGCTGATCCCGCCCAGCGGATTCGTCTCGACGCGTCCACCGGGGAAGGCGACTGCCGCCGCGTCGTAGGTGTGGTCGACGGTGACCACCAGAAAGCCGTGACTGGCGAGGTCTTCCGCGATGCCGGTGCCGAACGACCGTGACGCGTCGGCGCCGGGAGAGTAGAGCACGACGGGCAGGGGACCTGGCGGTCCGCCGACGGGAGCGCCCTCGTGGCCGTGGGTGCCTCCCAGTCGCACCCGGCCGGGAGGCAGGCCGAGGAGGCCCAGGTACCGGTCGGCCGCCGCCGGAGGCATCCAGGGAACAGGGGGGCGGGCCGCGCGGCCGCGGGCGGGGTACCAGATGCTGATCATCAGCTCACGGCAGGGGCGGGAGGGCACCCAGGGGTCCGGCCGCGCGGTGTCGGCCAGGTGCAGCGCGATCGTACCCAGCGGGTACGGTCCGTTCGGGGCGGGCAACTGGAACCGCACGGGTTCCTCCTGCCCCGGTCGCGCGACGGCCACCGGCGCGAGCGGACCCGCGACCATGGCGGCGGCCAGTCCGGCGCACGAGGACAGCAGTGTTCTCCGGTTCATGGCTCCACTGTTCCGTCCGATGAGCCCGGCGGCTTCGCCCCCGGGGAGGAACCCGGTGTCAGCCCAGGAGGGTATGACGGGCATCAGCCGCGCGGATGACTCAGCCCGCGAGATGACGTCCTCCGGGCTGACAGGCCCCGGGCCCCCGGTTGGATAGCGTGGCCGGCATGGGCGACGGGGAGTCACGGCCGCTGGTGGCCAGACGTCTGCGGGACGGACAGTGGCACGGCGTGGACACGGTCGCGGCCGTGCTCCTCGCCCTGGCGTTCGGCGCGAGCGAGACGCGGAGCGGTGGCTGGGGCGCGGGAGCCGTGGCGGCGGTGGTCTGGCTGCCGGTCGCGGTACGGCGTAGATGGTCCGTCCGGGTTCTGTACACGGTCCTGGCCGGAGCGGTCCTCGCCATGGCGTTCACCGGATGGGAGGAGTCCTGGGTCCCCGTCGGGGCCGCTCTGTACACGGTGGCGGCGCGGGAACCGCGGCGTCGGTCCGCGACGGCGCTCGGCTGCTCGCTGGGCGCCGTCGCGGTGGCCATGGCCCTCGTTCCGCGACCGGTCCCGGCCTCCGGGGTCGCGTGGGGCGTCGTCTTCGCGTCTTTGATGATGACCCTGCCCTGGCTGGTGGGCACCGCGCTGAGAGAGCAGCGCTCGTACGCAGAACTCGCCGCCCGGCAGGCCGTGACGGACGAGCGCCTGCGGATCGCCCGCGAGCTCCACGATGTGGTGGCCCATCATCTGACTGTCATCGCGGTACGGGCCGAGGTGGCCCGTGCGGTGGCCTCCACCAACCCGCAGGAGGCCGAGCGGACCCTCGCGCTGGTCGGGACAGCGGGCCGGACGGCGCTCACCGAGATGCGCCGTATGCTCGGCGTTCTGCGATCACCCGGTGACGGAGCCGAGTGGGGGTCAGCCCCCGGTCTGGCGGACCTGCCCGCGCTCGCGGACGGCGCAGGCCCGCGCGTGGAGCTGTCCGTCGACCCGGATCCACCGCTCCCCCCGGGGGTGGAACTGGCGGTCTACCGGATCGTTCAGGAAGCCCTCACCAATGTCGTCAGGCACGCGGGATCGGCGGACTGCCGGGTGAACCTGTCCCGGGTGGGTCCCGGGGCGGTCGAGATCGAGGTCGTCAACGACGCGCCGTCCCGGCTCCCGGCTCGGCTCCCGTCTCGGCGTCCTGGCGGCGGGCACGGACTCATCGGGATGCGGGAGCGGGCGGCCATGTGCGGCGGGACCTTCTCCGCCGGCCCCCTGGCGATGGGCGGATTCCGGGTGCATGCGCGGCTGCCCTGCGGATCGGAGACAGCACGGTGAACCGGCCGGTCCGGGTTCTCATCGCCGATGACCAGGCGCTGTTGCGGGCGGGCTTCCGCCTGCTCATCGAGAGCGCGCCGGACCTCACCGTCGCAGGCGAGGCCGTCAGCGGCGAGCAGGCCGTCGAACTCGCCCTGCGGCTGCGGCCCGACGTCGTGCTGATGGACATCCGGATGCCGGGCACGGACGGTCTGGAGGCCACCCGGCGCATCTGCGCGGACCCGGACGCCGTCGGCACCCGTGTGCTGATCCTCACCACGTTCGACCTGGACGAGTACGTGTACGCGGCACTCCGCGGCGGAGCCAGCGGATTCGTCCTGAAGGACATCCTCCCCGCCGACCTGCTGACAGCCTTGCGGGTGGTCGCCTCCGGCGACGCCCTGCTCGCGCCCGCGGTCACCCGCCGTCTGATCCGCGAGTTCGCCGGACGCCACGAGCCGCGCCCGCGACTCGCCCGGGAGCTGGCGGGCGTGACCCCACGGGAACGGGAAGTCCTCCGATTGGTGGCCCGGGGACTGTCCAACCTCGTGATCGCCGAGCATCTGGGGCTGAGCATCGCGACCGTCAAGACACATGTCCGGCGGCTGCTGGCCAAGCTCCACGCCCATGACCGGGCCCAGATGGTCGTCATCGCCTATGAGACAGGCATGGTCACCGCGGGTGGGAACCTCCCGTCCGACCGGGAGCAGCAGGGCACGTACACCGGCTGACCCCCGCGGGCGCGGGGAGCAGTACTCGTCACGCCGCAACCGGCTTCACCTGCGCAGGCGCCAGATCAAGCTGCCGCCGTCCATTGCTGCGCGGACAGCGAGGACGGCGACCACGTGACCAAACCGCCCGAAAGCGCCACGGCACGGACAGCGCTTTCGTCGTCAAGGACGGCCCTGTCTAGTTCCTACGTGCCGCGGTGGTCGACGACGGCGCCGACGAGATCGTCCGGTGTGACGCCACGCGTTGCGGGCCGGGCATCAGCATCCGGACCCACCAGATTGCGGGCGGCTTCACTAGCGGCGCACCTTGAACCTCAGGTGCAGCACCCGGTTGCCCTGGATGACCACGTGGGGATCCTCCAGCAGCTGCTGCCCGTCGAAGCTACCGAAAAAGCGCTTGCCCGACCCGAACACCACCGGCGCCACGTCCATCGCCACCTCGTCCACGAGGCCGGCGGCGAGGATCTGGCCGCCTACTTCACCGGCGCTCACGGCGACGACCCGGTCGCCGGCGAGCTCCTGGGCCTTCTCGATCGCGGCCTTCACGCCATCGACGAAGTGGTACGGAGCCCTGGGGTGCCAGCCTTCGGGCTTGGGCCGATGGGATACCACGACCACGTGGTCGCCCGCGGGCGGCCGGCCCTCCCAGCCGTTCACCAGATCGAACTGGTGGCGGCCCATCACGATCACACCGATCGAGTCCCACATCGGCTGGACGTACGCCGCCGAAACACGTGAGAGCTTGAAGCCGCCTCCACCCTGGGAGTGGTCGTAGCCCCCGTCCCCGGCGCCGGTTTCCGTGAGCTGGGTGTCCCTGCTGAAGTACCAGTCGTGGAGCGGCCCGACTTCGTCGTTCGTGTCGGCAATGAAGCCGTCTACCGACACTACGTTGTGCATGATCACTGAGCCCATGAGGGTCTCCCCAAATCTTCAGGAATGGTCACCTCCGATTGTGTGGGCCTCCGGAAGGGCTGCGCTTGTAGAAAATCAAAAAGCGGGCATCGGACCTTCGTCCGGCGGGAACTCCCGCTCGGGAGGGATCCGGCGTCTCAGCGCCAGGTACTCCGTCGGGGTGTGGCCAGTGAAGTCCTTGAACTCCTTGCTGAAGTGGGCCTGGTCGAAGTAGCCCGCGATGAGAGCGAGCTCCGACCAGTCGACCGGGCGCATGGCGTCCACGGACCTGATCAGCTGTGCGAAGCGGTACATCCGAGCCACCTTCTTCGGGGTGACCCCGACGTTCGCCTTGAACTGCGTGGCCAGGGTGGTGCTGCTGACTCCGGCGGCGTCGCTCAGCGCACCGACGGGGACCGCGCCGTGGGAGGTCTCCAGCCATCCGCCGGTGTGCTGGACCAGGTCGAGCCCGCGCGACGGTGCCTCGATCAGGCGCGAGCGCAGCTCCTCCTCCAGGATCCGCAGCGTCTCGGAGGTGGACGTGGCCTCGCCGACCCGGTTGCGGATCCGATCCACGGACCCTTTCCACACGGCGTCGACGGGCACCCATCGGTTCCGCAGCTCGGTCGCCGGCATGTCGACGAAGGCCGCCATCCCCCAAGGCTTGAAGTGCACCCCGACGAGCCTTACCCGTATGGGGTACTCATAAAGGAAACGCCTGGTCCACAGACCCACGAACCACCCGTCCGACACCACTTCCGGAGGCACCGAAGGGTCGGAATCCCATAGGCGGGCAGGTTCGCTCAGGTTGATGACCAGGTGCGCCGACGGCATCGGCGGGACGACCATACGGCGGTGACCCGGCACCCCGGTCAGGCAGTAGATGTCGTCGATGAACCGGTCGAGCGGCGGGGCGGGCACCCGGCCGACGTACTCCATGGACCCAGTATCGCCGACGAGGGTTCGAGGCGTGACCGCCAACTTCAAGCGCGTGGAATCGCACCCCTGCCCGATGTCCACCTGCGCCGCCCCCGCGGGCTCCCCGTGCCGCACCGGCGAAGGCAAGGTGGCCATCCAGTACCACACCGCCCGCTTCCGCCTCGTACCCCAACTCGTCAAGACGGTCAGCGTCCCGATCCCCGCCGTACGCAAGCCGGGCTCGGCCTGGGGCCGAGCTGCCCCGGCCCGCGAGCGCCACCGATCCAGTCGGGCACGTCCGCCTCGGCTACTCCTGTGCCTGGACTGCCCGCCAGTCGCTGGACGCAGAGCTCGACTCCCTCGCCGAGGCCGGGGTGACCCGGGTCTTCTCGGAGAAGATCTCTACCCGGGCCGCGCGGCGCCCCGATCTGGAGGCCGCCGTGAAACTCGCCGGGGAGATCCGCTCCTCCGGTGTCGCCGTCACCCTCGTCGTTCACGAGCACAAGCGGCTCGGTCGCGGCATCGAGCTGCCCATGCTCGCCGAGGAG
Organism: Kitasatospora sp. NPDC091207; assembly: GCF_044768625.1. Taxonomy (NCBI): domain Bacteria; kingdom Bacillati; phylum Actinomycetota; class Actinomycetes; order Kitasatosporales; family Streptomycetaceae; genus Kitasatospora; species Kitasatospora sp. NPDC091207. Next base: position 40,204 of record NZ_JBIVVS010000004.1, on the reverse strand, counting down.
CTGAAGGCCGGCGACGTCGGCCTGGAGTCCTCACCGGCGAACTCAAGGGATCACACGACCCCTCCGGCATCGTCTCTACAGTGCTCGCGGCCGTGTCCGGCATGGAGCGCGAGTACATCCGCGACCGCACTCTTGAAGGCCACGAGTCCGCCCGCAAGCGCGGTAAGACCATCGGCGGCGCCGGCGTCACCGACCCCGACATGCTGTCCATGGCCCTCCACCTGCGTGACCAGGAGATGAGCCTGCGCGACATCGCCAAGCGGCTCGTCATCACCACCGGCGCAAAGAAGGGGCGGCACCCCTCACCCGCCACCGTCATGAGGATGCTCCCGAGCATGACGAGCAAACTGCGGTCTCGACGAGCGCGTGACCTCGGTCGCTACTTTGCACCGTGGGTCAGGGATAGGAGGCCGGGGCCCGCTCGCCGTACTCCGCCAGCACCGAGGCCCCTCACCCGCGTCTGCGGGGAGGAGGCTGTCCGCTGCCGTCTGGCGGTCCGCACGGACGGCTGACCCCGTGCCGACACCATGGCTGCGGGGAGGAGGACATCAGGTCGGTCTCGCCCGCGCAGGGGCTCTCCGGCTGCCCCCGGCTTGCGTGGGGATGACGAAGCCGACGCGGACGGCCGCGCGCCGGCGGCTGGCTGACCTCCTGTCGGCGTACAGGTGAGCTCAGGTCCGGTACACGTGAACGCGCTCGCGTCTCGGACGGGGACAGGCCGGTGCAGCTCACCCTCAGGTTGCCCAGGGCAGCCGTACCGCCTCGACACCGGTGTCGTTGAGTAGTGCCTCGATGAGGGTTGGGGGCCCGGCGACCTTGGTGGCCCACAGGTCGTAGTCGGTGCACAGGACCCATGAACGGTCTTCGGCCCAGAGGTTGGCGGGGCTGAAGTCGGCCAGGTCGACCTTGGACATGTCGTAGAGGATCTCGGCGTCGCCGAGGCGCCCCGCCCGCACATGGAGGTTGTCGAAGTCGACGGCCCCGAGCGTCAGCGGGTTGTAGTAGGCCAGGCAGCGGGTGTCCGGGCCCGCGGGGCTGTGCGCGGTGAGGATGTCGATCAGTCTGATCCAGGTCTCACGGTCCAGGCTCCCCTCGGTGGGAGGGACGATTTCCAGCGGCCAGCCGCCGTTGTTCGTGGCCGAGGGAAAGCAACGGAATGAGGGCAGCAGCCCGTCGGGGACGGTGGGGTCGCCGGTCCGCCGGGCGAGTTCCGCCCAGCGCAGCCGCCGCCAGCCGGGGCCGGGGTGCTCGGCACTGCCCAGGCCGCCTCCCATGGCGACGCCCACGGCGTCGAGATCGATGCCCGCGACGATGTCGCGGCGGGATGCTCCCGTCCGCCAGACACGCCTGGCGGTACTCGTGGTGCGATACGTCGTCCGGCCCGTGCTCGTGCTCGTACATGGCGTTGAGTACCCAGGCCGCATCGGGCATCGCCGGCGGCATGAACCCGGTCAAACCGTCGCCGCAAAGCTCAAGCAGCCATTCCGTCGCGCCGGACGGGGCAAGTGGCCATAGGGCTGACAACAGGTTCGATCTCTCGGGCATAGGTTCATGATCCCAGTCGCGGCCACGGGCGAGCGAGGGACCGGCGTCAAGAAGCCGCCCCACCACTGGGCACGTTCGGGACGTGTACCTCGACACCTCCGCGCCAGCGGGGAGGACGGGATGGACTGGAGTCCCGTATGAGCGACTCCAGGTGGAGAACGGCAAGGACCGCGGCAAGGCCCTCCTCGCTCGTGGCCAAGGCGTGGTGCCGGCCACCTCGAACGCGGCACCTACATCGACCGCCTCGTCCAGGTCGGCGAGTCCACCCGGCTCACCGACCCGTTCCCCCTCGACCTCGACCTCGCGGCGCTGCTCCGGTAGTCCCGCGCGGCACGGTGACGGCCGGGCCCTCCAAGTGAGGCGCCCGGCCGTCGGCATGTCGGCCAGCCACCGGCCGGGCCTCCCCGCCCCCCCCGCCGAATGCCCGCCACCCGCGTCGCCGGATAGCGGCGGTGACGGGCTCATAGGCGCCGCCCATCGGTCCGGGCCCGGACGGGAAGCGCGAATCCCGAGTGCCGTGGCGGCCCCACGTGGCAGGATCGGCACAGTGACGTTGAGGGAGGAGCCTGTGGCTCTGAGTCACGCCGAGTGGGTGATGCTGGAGTCCGCCGGGGCGGCGGGTTCCGGCTGGCTGACCGGGGCCTTGCCCCTGGGGCGCCGGAGCACGGGACTGTGCGCCGGATTGTCGGAGCCGGGGTGTGCGAGCTCGCCGGTCCCGAACAGCTCGATGTTCTCGCCGCCGGCGGGGCCCGTCCGGCGTGGGCGGTGCGGGCCGCCGGGCTGGGGCACGACCTGCTGCGCTACCGGGTCCTGCGGGAGCGCCCCGCCGAACAGCACGCCGCTCCGATCGCTGACCACCTGCTGGACATCACGATCAGCGTGCGAGCTTTCGACCTGCCCCTCCTGCGCGCTGTCCGCAAGGACGCGAAAGCGGGCCCCTGCCCGGAGTGGACGCCAGCCTGCTCGGCCCGGCCCTCGACCGGGCACGCCCGGTCGAGGGCTCCACCCGGCACACCATGGACGTCACCGAGGCCGAGTTCGCGGTGATCCTGCGGGTGTTCTACCTGGAATCCCTACGCGGCGGCGGCGCGGCCGGCTACCACCACGTCCTGCGTTCCTCGCCGTTGGCAGACGCTCTGAGGCCTGATTCGCTGCACCGTCCGGAGCCCGGATTCGTGCGGGCTCGCGCCGCCCGCCCGTCGATTGTTGGCCTGGACGCCGCCGCTCACTGGTGCGCTCACCCCAGTTCACGGTGTTGCACTGGTTGCCGCGGCCGCCGTAGCTGGTGTCGGGGGACCAGGAGATGTCCCGGTCCAGCTCGACGGTGGTGGGGTTGCCTGTGGCGAAGTAGCCCGAGCCGTTGTCCGAGCAGCCGCTGAAGCTGACGCTGGTCCAGTTCCCGTCGGCGTGGTTGTCGGTCCACCGGCGGGACTCGCTGTTGTAGCCCCAGTAGGAGATGTAGGAGCTCCAGCTGCCTTCGGCGTTCGCCGGCACCCGTTCCGGCGAGTGTGGCCGCTGCGAGTGTTGCCAGGACGACGCCCGCGCGGCGCCGCATGAATCCAGTGACGTGCACGTCACTCCCCTCCCTCGGAGACTTCGCTCTTTGGCGAAGCTGGCTTCCGGAGATCCCGGATATCGAAAGTATTCACGTATACGTACGAGTCTCAAGCGAATGGGTTTTCAGAATCATTCGACACTTGGCGCGGATTCGGCGATGGTGCAAATCACCCAAGGGTCAGGAAAATGCACGCCGATCAATTGCACAGGCTATTGGAAACTTTCGGAAATCTACCTCAAAGTGCAAAAAGTCCCACAGTATCAAATTTGCATGATATAGGTTATTTGTGATACTTGCCGATCAGGAGTTTCCACAAGTCCCTGCAGAGGCCGTGAACGTGAGGCATGATCGGACCCGAACTCTCGCGACGAACCCCGGCGGCGCCGCACTCAAGAAGGACATCTGTGCAGATCAACGGTAGTGCGACCGCCGCCCACCCGATCCGCTCGAGCATGTGCCTGGACGACCACGGCCTCGCTCGCCGACCAATCTTGCCGGCCGACCCCGGACGGCACTCGCCGCAAAGTCCTTTGCTGCGCTCCATGGCGTCCGGTTCATTCCATGGATCTTCGCCGCACGCCCTGACGCCGCCCCGGCCTGGACATAGCAAATCCACAAGAAAGTTCGTGGCATTCGTGGATCGCCGAAGCCATTCAACAAGTACACAGACTTCTATTCGCCCCGCCACTCGGCCGAATAAATGCGCAGCACCCCTCTGACCAGCTGCCTTGCGAAGTGGATTAATAAACAATGCCTGTTCAAGTAACCGAATGCTCCTTCAGCTACCGTCGGGACTCCCACATCCTGAAGGACTTCAGCCTTCGCCTCGACAAGGGTTGCAGCGTGCTCCTCGGCCCCAACGGCGCCGGCAAGTCGACCCTGTTAGGACTGATCGCCTCCGCACTCCGGCCCGAGACGGGCCGCATCACCTTCGACGGGCTCGACACCCGTACGAGCAAGGACCTCAAGGCGTACCGGCGCAAGGTCGGCTGGCTCCCCCAGCAGATACGCCCCGTACCGGGACTACGGGTCAGGGAGCAGGCGGCCTACGCCGGCTGGCTGAAGGGTATGTCCCGCGCCGAGGCCTGGCAGCGGTCTCAGCGGGCCATCGACAAGGTGGGACTCTCCACACTCGCTAGCCGGCGCAGCGCCGAACTCTCCGGAGGACAACTGCGCCGCCTGGGCATCGCGCAGACACTCGTCCACGACGCGGAACTGGTCCTCCTGGACGAACCCACCGCAGGGCTGGACCCGGTGCAGCGCGGTGTCTTCCGCGAACTGATCGCCGAACTGCGCCACCTCACCAGCTTCGTCGTCTCCACCCACCAGACCGAAGACCTGGCCGAGATCTACGACACGGTCGTCCTGCTCGACCGGGGCCAGGTCCGCCACCAGGGCCCGATCGACTCCTTCCTCGCACTCGCACCCCACGACGTCCCAGCAGAACGACGGGCCGAGGCCGCCTACGCCGGCATCGTCACCGGGGAGGTCTGACCATGCCCTGGCGCACCGTCATCCGCACCTCCGCGGCCCTGCGCGCCGCACCCGTCGCCCTGGTCTGGATCCTGATGTACAGCGGCAAGATGACCGGCTGGATCACCGACGGCTACTGGCCCTCCGTCACCGCCCAGAGCTCCTTCCTCCTGAACTTCACAGCCCCCGCCGTCGCGGCCTGTGGCGCCTGGGAAGGCCTCAAGATCCGCCGCTCCGCCATCCTCGACACCGCACCCGCACGCTCCGCCACCGCCATCGCCCTGTCCGCACTGACCCCCGTCCTCACACTCGGCACCCTGTCGGTCCTGACCGCCCTCGCCGTCTTCACCCCGCAGGCAAGCGGCCTCCCCGGCTGGCCCACCCCCGCCGTCATCACCGTCGAACTCCTGGTCGTCCTCGCCCACACCGCCGTCGGCTACACCCTCGGCCTCACCCTGCCCCGCCTGCTCGCCGTACCCCTCACCCTCATCGCGAGCTTCCTGTGGATGGCCTACCCCTCCACCCTCGACACCTTCTGGATCCGCCAGCTCAACGGCCGCAACCTCACCGAATGCTGCGCCCTGGACGAGGTCCCGGCCCTCCGAGCGCTGGCAGCCCCGGCCGTGGCACTTCTCGGGCTGCTCGCAGCCGCCTGGATCTGGACGGCGCTGCGCGACAGGCGCCGGCTGATCGCCGTCGTCGCGTTGGCGGCAACCACCGCCGCGGGGGTGTGGATCGCCGCACCGCTCGGCTACCGCGCGGCCACCGCCCGGCCGGCGAGCGAACAGACCTGCACCACGACCACACCGCGGGTGTGCCTGTGGCCCGAACAGAAGGCCGAAGCCGCGAACATCACCGAATGGGCGACCCAGGCGCAGCAACGGCTCCGGGCCGCCGGCCTCACGGAGGCCACCACGGTGTCCCCGCTCTCCACCCGTCCCAGCCGGGACGAGGTCCAGTCGCTCGTCGCCCTCGGCCACATCCCCAATCGGGCCCCGCAGTGCGCGATGGAACGAAACGGCCGCTGGCCCGGTGTCGAGGCCGTCGCCCCGCTGTCTTCCTGGCTGAAGCTGACCGCCGGAGTCACCCCCCGCACGGTCGAGGGCCGCTACCGCGAGCAGGAGGTACGAATCGCCAGCCAAATCATGACCCTCCCGCACGACGAACAGCTCACCTGGTTCCGGACCAACGCCGACACGCTGAACCGGTGCGACACCAAACCAGTCCTGGACCCCGCCCAGTACCACCACCCCGGTGCCCCCTCGTTCGAGGCGACCCGATGATCTGGTGGCTCCGCATCAGGTACGTCCCCGCCGTCGCCACCGGCCTGCTCGCCTGCATCCTGCTCGGCAGCGCCGCGAACTCGGTGACCGTCCCCATCCCCGTCGTGATCGGCGGACTGACATTCGACCTGCCCATGTCCTCGCTCCTCCCGCTCATCCCCGTCTGTCTCATCCTGGAAGGGCAGGCCCGCGCCGACCGTGTCACCGAACGCGTCGCCGTCCGCGCCATCGGACGATGGGACGCCGCCTTCATGGCCCTGTGCGTCCTGATCGGTGTTCTGGCCGCCGCTGGCGCAGCCATCGCGGACGCGGGCGCAGCGGCAACCGCCATGGCCCGTGATTTCACCGGCTACCTCGGCCTGGCACTCATCCTCCGATGGCTCGGCGGAGCACGCCTGGCCTCCGTGGCCACCGCGGTGTTCCCCTTCGCGTGCGTCTCCTTCGGCCTGGCGCACAACCGGCCCAGTATCTGGGCCTGGCCCCTGCACGACGCCACCTCGGTCACCGCAGCCACCCTGGCCCTGCTGCTCCTCCTCGCCGGCGCCGCCACGTCACTGCTCCCCACGCTACGTAGGCAGGACAGCAACGACGACGATTGACGACGAAATGGCCAGGCCCCTTGCATCGGTCGATGCGCTGCGCTGGGACATTCCCATTTGGTGCCTCCCTGCTGCTTGAGCCAGTAGACGTTCGAGCACGCGTTCTCTTCTGGGATACTGCCAGTGGAGATATCTCTTGCAAGATATTGGGGACCCGTCGGGTTCCGCCCTCGAATTACCAGGTGGCTCGAGGATTGGCGAAGCCGGGAGCGAGTTAAATTCCGACTGCTCCACTCTTTATAGGTGATAGCGCGCCGGGCGACTCCCTTGCTTGGCGGGATAAGGTGAAGTTTGAGCGTGTGGGCAGCAGGGGAACTGAGGCCGATATCCATGGCGTAAACAGCGCATATCCATTCTTTGCCGTCGATGCTCATTTGGGCATGGGCTTCGATGATGCTGGCGTTCCCTCGTTCGGGAGGCAGGGGGATGCGTACCCCGACATGGAAGTAGTGCAATATCGGAGGGGTCAGGTTCCATTGCTGATAGCCTCCGATGGAATGGCATCGGAGACTGGGCTGAATGCGGCTCCATTTTGGCCAAATGTGGATCGTACCTGGGTGGGAAATGCGAGACGGCGTGCAATTGGATCGGGTTCGACAGTCCTGTGGGAACTCGATTCTATGGGTCCTGGCTTGCGCATTTCGCTACAGCCTAATCTTCATGGCCGGCTGGGCGGTGGTATCTTTGGCGGCGCCCAGGATGTCGGACCCGGCCGATCCCGATCTTGCTGCACGACTTGGTTTCTGGAGTTCCTTTCGAGGATATATGGCCGGATCGCCAGGGATGTTGCTTCTCATTGGGGCTCCTTCCGTGGCTATTTTGGCGCTAATTGCAAGGCGAAGGCGAAAGGCTCCGGTTGATGAGTTCAAAGTATTTGCAGGCGCCTTTCTCTTGCTTCCTGTGGCTATCGTAATCCCTGTTGGAACGTGGATTAAGATAGTCGTTCAGGTTCTCTTTGTGGCATTTCTCATGCCGATGCGCCGAACTGATCAGGGCCAGTAGTTCAGGCGCCGTGAGCCGCGTCGTCCGATGTGTCGGACGACGCGGCTCTTGGTCTGGGGGTGAAGGGGCAGGCGAACTCTGGCAAGCTTCATAGTGGTTGCCGCCATTGCGGCCGCCGCCAGCGGATGCTTCCGTGGGTTGCTCTGGCAGGCAGGGGCCAGGATCGGTGGGCCGATCTCACGTGGAGTGCAGGGGGGCACGGGTGGTTCGGGTGTGGCGATCGTTCGGGTGGATGGCGTTGTTCGCGTCGGCGGTGGTCGGGGCTGTCTCTTCGTGTTCCTCGGGTGTGGTGCCCCGGGGCGGGCTGATCGGCTGGCGCTGGACCTTCGGGGTGCTCGCCGTCCTCGCGGTAGCGCTCGCCGCCGTCGCGATCCGGGGCCTGCCGCAACTGTCCGGCGAGGCGCCGCGCGGTGGGGCAGGCTTACTCGCCGCCCTGTGCACCCCGGGAATCGCCGCCGTCAACCCCGCCTCGGTCACTATGGTCGTCGGCTTCTACGTGCTCTATACCTACATCGCGCCCTTCGTCGACCACGCCGGCCTGGGGTGAGCGCTGGTGCCGTGCTGTTCGTCGTCGGCCTCGGCTCGATGCTCGCTGTCTGGATCGCCGGTGCACCGCGGACCGCCCGCTGCACACCGCCACGGTTGGCCTTCTGCTGCTCGCCGCTCTCGCCCTGACGGTGTTCGGCCTGCTCGGCCGGAGCGCCCCGGCGGTCCGGGCGACCGCCGCGCTCCGGGGCGTCAGCCACGGCGGCATCCCCACTCTCATGCAGACCCCGGGCGTGCCGGCCGCGCCGAAGGACCCCGACACCGCCAACTCCCTCTGGGTGGCCGGGCGGAACATCGCGATGGCCGCCGGGTCTCTCCACGACGCCACCGTCCTGGACGCGGTCGGGACCACCCCGCTGCTGCGGGTGACCGTGAAATCGGCCTACCAATGGCACCAGGCCTGGCGGGACAACGGGCCGGGGGGCCGGACCTCACAGGGACCGGGTGGGCAGCGGTGCACGCTGTGTCGGCGCGGTGCCGGGAGAAGCTGACCGAATACCTCGCGCAGGGGCCGGCCATGCCCATGCACGGCTGGGACCACTCGATCTGCCCGCTGTTCACCGTGGCACCCAGGTCGACCCCCGTCCCCGGGATGCCGGAAGTCACCAGGGCGGCGGACCGGGGCCCCGACCCCCGGCCCGTCGACACCCGGTCAGTACGGGACTACACCCTGGACGGCCTGGTCGAGCACGACCCGGACCAGATCGGCCGCCTCACCCCGGCAGGCTGGGCGCTGTACAACCGCGCAGTCCCGGTCACCGTCCCGTCCGTGGACCTCAGCGAGTACGCCTGACCACAGTCCCGACATCCCGGGTTCCGCCCTGCGGGGAGACCCGGACTCACCCCCGCGGCTGTCGCCGTCGTTGCTCCCGGGCTGCCCGTTGTCTGGCTGCGTAGCTGGGTAGGGGCCGACGGACCAGGCAGGTCGGGCCGGCCTTCCTCGTCGACCGCGGTGCCGTCAGGGAGACGGACGCACTCGGCCGACGCGAAGACCTCCAGGTTGCCGTTCGGGTAGAGCATGACGCCGGCCCGGACCGCGATCTTGTCCTCCATGTCCGGGGGCTTCAGTCGCAGCGTCACCTCGTGATCGGATTGGTCGTACGACTCGGTCTTCCAGCCGGCCGCCTTCAACGTCAGCCGCGCCCGCGCCGTCGCGGCGACGGCCTGCTCGCGGGTCACGCCGGCGAGTGCCCAGTGATCATGGACGGCTGCCGTGCCGGGCTCGCGCGGCTGGGTGTCGGCGATCGTGTCGGAGAAGTGCGCCAGGCCGCGGGGATGGCAGTCGTAGATGGAGGCCTTGATCCCGCCCAGTGGCCATGAGTGGTTGAGCGGCGCGTCGGGCAGTTGGAGCCCGTCGTAGATTGCCTGGGTCCAGGCGTCCAACTGCCTGGCAACAGCAGCGGGATCCGCCTCGGGGAACGGATCACCCCTCCACAGCCGCGGACCCCACACTGTCCCGACGAACAGCAGGATCGCCGCTACCGCTCCGAGGCCTCGAACCCTCCGCAGACCCCGCCCACCGTGCTCGCCACCGGCCATGGCCCGATTCTGCCCCGCGCCCGCACCCGCTCGCCTGAGTACCCGTACTCATCTCCCGGACGTCATCGGCATGGGCCGTACAGCCCTCGTCCATGCCGTGCGCGCAGTACCGCACCCGGTAGTCGGTCTCCTCCAGGTCCAGGTCCCAGGAGGCCTCGCCCGCCCACTGCATCAGCCAGCTGTGGTGCGAGGCAGGGCGGAAGGAGACCTCGACGATGTCCTCCCAGACCTGATCCACCGGCGGCTCCTCATCGTGCACCTCGACGATGAACCCGACACTGCCGGTGTGCAGCCCGGTCGTCAGCCACAGCGCACCGGGCACCGCCGCACCGCACAACCCCGCGTCCTGGCCCGCGAACGCCTCCGCGAGACCGGGACCGACACGGTCGGGATCGCTCTCGACACAGCTCTGCCGGTAGTGGACACGCACCTCGCCCTCGACCGGCCTGCGCACAGGGCGGCGAGCGCGGACCAGAGGACGTTCTTCACGGTGACAGCCTCCGGCACGCGGCGGCCGCTGTGAAGATCACGTGACCCACCTGTGATCAGGGTTTCCGCAGGTCCGAACGCCGAGAGCGGAGCCGGCCGACCCGGATCCGTGATACGGGGCAGGCGGCTCCCCGCGCACGCCCGGCCATCGCCACCCCTACGGGCGGGGAGGCGGCAGCCCTCGTCGAAGCCTTTCCGGTCAACCATCACCTTCTGCGCTGGGGCCCAGGGCTGGTCGGCGAGATCGTCGGTGTCGTCGTAGGCCTGGTCGGAGATGACGGGGCGTGGCGGTGCGCGGCGGGTCCGCCGTGCGTGGAGTGAGCGGCCACGGGGCGGGATCACGAAGGGGTGGCGGGTTGCTCCAGCACTCGGGGGAGTTGGCGTCGGGAGGTGATCGCGAGCTTCTGGAACACCTTGCGCAGGTGGTACTCGACGGTGCTGGCGCTGATGAACAGCTGGGTGGCGATGTCCTGGTTGGTGGCGCCCTGCGCGGCGAGCCCCGCGATGTGTCCTTCGCGCGGTGTCAGTCCGCTGGCGCCGGCCGGGGTGCGGCGGGCTGTCTTGTCGCCGATGGCGCGCAGCTCGTGGCGGGCCCGTTCGGCGAAGGTGCGGGCGCCCATCTGACTGAACAGCTGGAAGGCGGTGCGCAGCTGCTCGCGGGCCTCGCCGCGGTGACGTCGGCGTCTGAGCCATTCCCCGTAGAGCAGGTGGGTGCGTGCGAGCTCGGTCCGTATGTCGGTGGTCCGGAGATGGCTGAGGGCCTGCCGGTAGAGGGCGTCGGCTTCGTCGCCGTCGGCCAGCAGTGCTTGTGAGCGGGCGAGCAGGCCCAGGGCCCACGGTGTGCCGGCGGCGCTCGCGCGGGGGGTCAGGCGTAGCAGGGCAGCGCGGGCGGCTTCGTGGTCGCCGCTTCGCGCGCCGGCCTCCACCATCTCGACCAGCGCCGGGTTCCCGAAGTACACGGGGTCCTCGGCGTACCCGAGCCGGGCCACGGCGAGGGCGTGCGCGTAGTGGGACGACCCGTTCTCCAGGACGGCCAGTGCGGTCCGGGTGGTCTGCAGGCGCACACCGCCGGACGCCTGCCCGGAACGTTCCACGTCCATGGCGGTCATGGCCGCCCGGGTGGCCTCCGCGATTCCGCGCCAGGCCAGCAGGATGACGTCGCTTCCTTCCGCGAGCCGGCCGGATCCGTCGATCGCGCCGACCAGCTCGCGGAACGCGGCGAAGTTGCTCTCCGCCTCGGTGAACCGCCCGAACCAGGTGTCCGCGCTGGCCACGGCGTGCAGGGAGACCCGGAGCAGATCGAGGGCGCCCAGGTCGCGGGAGGACTCGACCGTGCGCGCGGCCAGCGCGCGGAACGCCTCGCCGTCCCAGAGCTCGTGTGCGGCGATCAGCCCCAGCAGGAGCAGCCCGACGTCGGACGGTCCCGTGCCCGGCTCGGCCAGCGCGCGCACCGCCGCGCGCAGGAGCGGGGCCGCGGCCTCCGGCCCCTGCAGGACCTGGGTGGCGTGCGCCGTCAGCAGGAGGTCGGCAGGGTCGGACGGCCCGGGGGCGGTCGGCAGGTCCAGCGCGGCCCGGGCCACCGTGGGTGCCGTGACGTCCCCGCCGAGCCAGGAGGCGCCGAGGACTGCCTGGAAGGCTTCGAGCAGGGTGTCGCGTGCGGCGCGGCGGTCGCCCGGCGCGTAGGCCCGGGCGGCGGCGAGCAGGTCGGTGGCCGCCTGCGTCTCGCGGCCGTTCTGGATGTGGATCGCGCCCTGCAGCCGCAGGCGGCGTGCCAGGTGCGCCGTTCCGGCGTCGGAGACGGCGTGTTGGAGGAGCGACTGCGCGCGGTCCGGCTGGCCGGCGGCCAGGGCTGCCTCGCAGGCGGCGAGCAGCCGTGCGGCGCGCGGCACGGCGAGGGGGGTGAGGTCGGCCGCGCGGGTCAGGAAGGCGCACGCCGCGCTGTGGCCGCCGCGGGCCCGGGCGCGGGTGGCCGCCCGTTCGAGTTCGGCGGCCGTCGTCTCGTCGCGGCCCTCGCAGGCCGCGGCGAGGTGCCAGGCGCGGCGGTCGGCGTCGGTACGGGGGTCCGTGGCGGCGGCCAGGGCCGCGTGCGCCCGGCGGCGGTCGGCGGGCGACGATCCGTCGTAGACGGCCGATCGGATCAGCGGGTGGCGAAAGGCCGGTGCGGGCTGGAGCACGAGCAGGCCCGCCGCGGTGGCGGGGGCGGCGAGATCGGCGAGGTCGGTGGCTCCGCCGGTGCTGTCCAGCCGTGTGACGGCGCGCCACACCAGTGTGCGGTCACCGGTCGGGTCCGCCGCGATGACCAGCAGCAGTGTTCGGGTGGGACGCGGCAGGGCTCCGGACTGACGGAGGTAGCGGGCCTGGAGCTGCCGGCCGAGCGGTAGGCGCTCCGACAGCGGAACCGGGTCGGCGCCTGCCGGTGATTCGAGGTCACCGGCGAGCTCGCGTATCGCCAGTGGGTTCCCTGCGGCCTCGGTGACGATCCGTTCGGCGACGCCCTGCTCGATCTGCGCGGAGAGCGTCCGGGCGAGCAGGGCGTGGGAGTCGGACCGGGTCAGTTCCGGCAGGACGGCCTGCGGCAGGTCGTCGAGGAGGCGGCCGCCGGCGTCGCCGTCGCGGATCGCGAAGAGCAGGGTGATGCCGTCGGCCTGCAGGCGGCGCGCGACGATCGCGAGGACGGCCAGGGACTCCTCGTCGAGCCACTGCGCGTCGTCGCACACGCACAGCAGCGGTCGGTCGGCGGCGCTGTTCGCGAGCAGGGTCAGGGTCGCGAGCCCGACCAGCAGGCGGTCTGGACGGTTGCCCGCGACGAGTCCGAACGCCGAGCTCAGCGCGTCCTTCTGCGGCGTGGGGAGCCGGTCGAGGTCGTGCAGGAAGGGCAGGAGGAGGCGGTGCAGACCGGCGAGGTCGAGATCCTGCTCCGCCTCCTTGCCGCCGACCTGGGCGATCCGCATGTCGGTGGCCCGTTCCACCGCGTACGCCAGCAGTGACGTCTTTCCGATGCCGGGCGGCCCCTTCAGGACCAGAATGCCGCTCAATCCCTGTCGTGCGGCGTCGAGTTGCGCGTCCAGGGTGCGTGTCAACCGGGCGCGACCGAAAAGGATCATGAACGTGAGTGTAGTGGCGTGCCCCTGCCGACCCCGGGCCGCACTAAGGGGTTTCAAGGATCCAACCGCGTCGGCCGACGAGGAAGCTCGAGGAGGCCGCCCGCGGGGCCCCTCGAAGGGGCTTGCCCGTCTCCGGCGCACCTCCGTTCGCCCACGTACGTAAGCCAGTCAGGAGAAACCGGATGGACAGCTCGTCCCCACCGAGCGAGACCCAGTACCTCGTGGTCCGCAACGACGAGGAGCAGTACTCGATCTGGCCGACGGGCCGGCCGCTGCCCGACGGCTGGCGGAGCACCGGGCCGCGGGGTTCGAAGGCGGAGTGCCTGCGTCACATCGACCAGGTCTGGACCGACCTGCGTCCACTCGGCGCCCGCGGCTGAACGCCGGGGGAAGCGCGTCGGGGCGGCCGCGCAGGTCGCGATCCCGCCGGCCGTCCGGACCGGGGGACATGGGTGTCGTCTGCAAGGGAGTGTCATGAACGGACCTGATCTGCCGACCGGAGCCGAGTACGAACGGCTGCTGTCCGCACTGCGGTTGGAGACGACCTGGGCCGTGGCCGGACTCGGTCCGGCGGAGGGCGGGGAGGAACAGCCCGCCGAGTCACTGCGGGTGACGGCGCCGGCGCGCGCGGACGTATGGGTCCCGGTCGGGGAGATGATCGACCGGGTGTCACGGTCGCACGGTGACCGGATCGCGCTCGGCGACGGGTCAAGGACCGTGACCTACCGTCAACTACGCATGCGAACCGAGTGCTTGGCGGGCAGCCTGCGCGACGCCGGAGTGCGCCGGGGTGACGTGGTGGCGGTGACCCTGGAGCGGGGGGTCGCCTTCGCCGAGGTGGTCCTGGCGGTGTGGCGGGCCGGTGGTGCGTTTCTTCCGCTCAAGCCGGGCGATCCGCCTGCCTGGCGCGAGCAGGCGGCCCGGGCGGCGGGTGCCGGGGTCGCCGTCGCGGCCTCGGCGGAGCCGGCACTGCCGGGAGTGACGCACCTTGTCTGGCCGGGGCCGGAGCCGACCCGGGCGGACGCGGAGGGCTTGGAGCACGCGGGGCCGGACACGGCCGCTCCGGCCGACCCGTGGCGGACCGCGCCGGGCGACCTCGCCTACCTGATCGCCACCTCGGGCACGACCGGGGAGCCGAAACTGGTGATGCTGGAACACAGGGGCGTGGCCAACCTGGTCCGCGCCCAGGCCGAGACGCTGCCCGCCCTGGGGCCGGGTTCCCGGGTCCTCCAGTTCTCCCACCCCACCTTCGACGGTGCGGTCTTCGACCTGCTGCTCGCCCTGGCGCACGGCGGTCGGCTGGAGGCGATCACCGATGCGGAGACGTCGGGCGAGCCGCTCGCCGCCGCCCTGCGGCGACGGCGCGTCACCCACGCGGTGCTTCCGGCCGCGGTCCTGCGGACCCTGGGCTCCGAGCAGTTCGACGACCTGGACGTCGTGCTCAGCGTCGGCGACGTCTGCCTCCCCGAGACCGCCCGGCTCCGGAGCGCCCGCCACCGGTTCTTCAACGGGTACGGCCCGTCCGAGACCACCGTCTGCGCCACCCTGCACCGGGTCGGCGCCGACTCCCGCGCCCGGCGCGTGCCGGTGGGACGGCCGGTCACGGGCGTGCGGGTGGTCGTCCTGGACGACGACCTGCGGCCGGTGCCCGCCGGGGAGGTGGGGGAGCTCTGCATCGGCGGCGAGGGCGTGGGCCGCGGCTACCTCGGACAGCCGGGCCTGACCGCCGAGGCCTTCGTCCCGGACCCGTTCAGCGAGTTCCCCGGAGCCCGCCTCTACCGCACCGGCGACCTCGGCCGGCTGCTGCCCGACGGCGGGACCGAGTTCCTGGGCCGACGCGACAACCAGCTGAAGATCCGCGGCGTCCGGATCCGACTGGACGACGTCCAGAACACGTTGGCAGCGCTCCCGGGTGTGCGCGAGGCCGCCGCGGTAGCCTCCGGGGCGGCCGGCCAAGGGGACCGCAACCTCGTCGGGTACGTGGTCGCGCAGCCGGGCCACCGGCTGACCGGGGCCGGGCTGCGTGCCGAGCTCGCCCGCCGCCTCCCGGCCCACCTGCTGCCCGGTGCCGTCCTCGTGCTCGACGCCTGGCCGCTGACCGCCGGCGGCAAGCTGGACCGGTCGCTGCTCCCGGACCCCCGTCGGGCCGCCGACTACCAGGCCGCGCGGACACCGGCCGAGGAGGTCCTCACCTCGCTCGCCGCCGACCTGTTCGGACTCGGCAGGGTCGGCCGGGACGACAGCTTCCTGGCGCTCGGCGGCAATTCGTTGCTGGCCACCCGCTTCGCGGCGCGCGCCGAGGCCGCGCTCGGCCGGCGGCTGCCGCTCGCGGCCCTGCTGTCCGGCGCCACCCTGGCCGAGCTCGCGGCGGCCGAAGGCAGCGGCCCCCCGCGGCCGGCCGTACCGGGACCCGTGCGCGGGCAGCCGGACGGCCCCCACCGGGTGGTTTCGTTCGCCCAGGAACGGATCTGGCTCATGCAGGAGCTGCGTCCCGACTCGCTCGCCTACCACGCCCAGGCCGCGTTGCGGATCGGCGGCCCGCTGGACCCGGACGCGCTGTCCGCCGCGCTCACCGACCTGGTGCGCCGTCACGAGGTCCTGCGCAGCCGGTTCCACAATGACGGCGGCCGGTTGCGCTGCACGGTCGAGCCGCCCGGGCCGGTGACGCTGCCACGGCTCGACCTGGGCGACCACCCGGCGGCCCGGCAGGAGCGGTTGCTCGGCGAGGCCGTCGAGCGATTCGTCGTGCGCCCCTTCGTGCCGGCCGCCGAGCCGCTGGTCCGCTGGCTGCTGATCCGCCTCGGCGAACACGAGCACGTGCTGGTCCACGCGGAACACCATCTGGTGCACGACGGCTGGTCGTTCAACGTCTTCCTCCGCGACCTGGTGGAGGGCTACCTCGCCCACCAGCGGCACGGCGAGGTCCGCCGACCCGAACCGGAGATCCAGTACTACGACCACGCCCGGTGGCAGCGCGAATGGTCCGGCACCGCGGAGGCCGAGCGCCAACGCGCCTTCTGGCGCGAGGAACTCGCCGGCGCGTCGACGGTCCTGCCGCTGCCCCGCCGCGCCGCCGCCGACCGGCGGTTCGTGGGAGCGGCGCCGCGGGTGGAGATCGACGCCGAACTGGCCCGCGCTCTCGAGGCACTCGGGCGGCGTCACGGTCACTCGCTCTACGCCGTACTGCTGGCGGCGTTCTTCGCCCTGCTGGCCCGCACCACGGGCGCCGACGACCTCCTGGTCGGCTCCGGGGTGGCGAACCGCCGCTGGCAGAACACCGAGGACCTGATGGGCATGTTCGTGAACACCGTCGTCCTGCGCGCCAGGACGGCGGACGACCCCACCTTCGCCGCGCTGCTGGAGCGGGTCGGGCACACCGTCCACGCCGCGCTGGACCACCAGGACCTGTCCTTCGAGGACGTGCTCGCGCAGAGCCGGGCCGAACACGTCCCCGGGGTGAATCCGCTGGTCCAGGCCTCCTTCAGCTTCCACGACGCCATGCCGGCCCGGCTCACCGCGGCCCCGTTCTCGCTCGACGTCATCGAGGGCCTGGGCACCGGTTCCGCCAAGTTCGACCTCAACCTCATCGCCTTCCCCCGTCACAGCGCCCCCGGCTGCATCGGCCGCGGCCCGGGCAACGTCCTGCGGGTCCCCGTCTCGGACGGGCCGGTACCGCCGAGCCCGGCCGCCGCACTGGACGGCATCACCGTCTCCTGGGAGTTCGACTCCGACCAGTTGGAGGCGGGGTTCGTCGCCGGTCTCATGCGCGGCTACCAGGAGATCCTGCGGGCGGTGGTGCGCGCCCCGCGAACCGCGCTCTCCGAGCTCGCACTCGTCTCGGACGAGCAGCGCGGTCGGCTGCTGCGGCAGGGTCTGGGGCGCCAGGACGAGCCGTCGGCGGACCGGGTGCCCGACCTGATCGCCCGGTGGTGCGCCCGGACCCCGGACGCCCCGGCGGTCGCCGCGGACGACGACCAGCTGACCTATCGCCAACTCTGGTCGAGAGCATCCGAACTGGCGTCCACGCTCAGCGAGTCCGGGGTCGGCGGCGGCGACCTGGTGGCGCTCCACCTGCCCCGCTGCGCCGGGCTGGTGGTGGCGATGCTCGCCACCTTGATGACCGGAGCCGCCTCCCTCACCCTGGACCCCTCGCAGCCGCCCGCCCGGCTGGCCGCACTGCTGGAGGACAGCGGCGCCCGCACCGTGCTGACCGGCCCGGACGGAGCCGCCCGGCTACCGGCCGGCCAGTGGCAGGTCCTGACGCCGTGTCCGGACCCGTCGTTCACCGCGCCGCCGCCGGCGGTGGCACCCGGCGATCCCCGCGACCTCGCCCACGTCGTCTACACCTCGGGATCCACCGGACGCCCCAAGGGAGTCCTGATCGAGCACCGTTCGCTGGTCGCCCGCCTCCGCTCGTCCGACATGGCCGCCCCGGGCCCCGGCCGGAACGTGCTGGCCACCAACGCAACGGTCTTCGACGTCTTCACCATGGAGGTCTGGTCCGCCCTGCTGAACGGTGCCACGCTCCACCTCCTCCCGGCCGCGGCGGACCCGCGGGAGATCGCCCGACGCGTCATCCGTCACCGCATCAGCCACCTCACGCTGGTCACCCCGCTCCTGCAGGTCATGGCGGAGACCGCGCCCGACGCCCTCGCCCAGCTCCAGGCGCTCGTCATCGGAGGTGACACCGCACCCCCGGACGCCGTCCGGGCCGTGCTCGAACTCGGCACGCGCCGCCTGGTCAACGCGTACGGACCCACCGAGGTGACCGTCTACGCCACCGCGTTCCAGGCCGACGGTGCCGACCGGATCGGCACCGAGGTGCCGATCGGGCGGCCGGTCTCCAACTCGCACACCGTCCTGCTGGACGACCGGCTGAACCTGGTCCCCGACGGTTGCGTCGGTGAGATCTGTGTCGGTGGTCCCGGGGTCGCCCGGGGCTACCTCGGCCGGCCCGCCGAAACCGCCGACCGCTTCGTGCCCGACCCGTACTCCACCGAGCCCGGCGCCCGCCTCTACCGGACGGGGGACCGCGGCCAGTGGCTCCCGGACGGAAACCTGCGGTTCCTCGGCCGACTCGACCACCAGGTGAAGATCCGCGGGTTCCGGGTCGAGCCGGAGGAGGTGCGGACCGCACTGGCAGCCCTGGCGGGCGTCCGCGAAGCAGCGGTGGTCGCGCACCGGACCGGCGGACCGGAGGCCCGGCTCGTCGGCTACGTCCAACCCGAACCGGGCAGCCGCCCGGAGCCGGACGCCCTGCGGACGGCCCTGGCGGAGTTACTGCCGGGACACCTGGTGCCCGAGATCATCCTGATCGTGGAGAGCTGGCCGCGGGGCGCCACCGGCAAGGTGGACCGCTCCCGGCTCCCCGTACCGCCGCCGCCCAGGGCCACCACCTCGGGTCGGCCGGCGGACCACGGGCCCGCCGCCGAGGTGCTGGCCCGCGTGCTGGCCGAACTCCTGGAGCTGCCCGAGGTCGGTGCCGACGACGACTTCTTCCAGCTCGGCGGCCACTCGCTGCTGGCCATGCGGTACGCCGCCCGGGCCACCCGGGCCCTCGGCCAGGACATCGACCTGGCGACGGTGCTCGCCCACCCGACCGTCGCCAGGCTGTCCGCCGCCCTGCACGCCGCCGCGGCGCCACCCGCCGGGCCCCCGCGCAGGCTGCCGCGCAACGTCCCCGGCCCCGCCGCCCGGGCGCGGCGATGACCACCGCCGCCACGCCCGCCCGTGAGGACGGCACCCGCTTTCCCCTCTCACACCTGCAGCGCAGGCTCTTGCTCCTGCACACCCTCGACCCGACCGGGGCCCTGCAGAGCACCGCCCGGTGCTTCCAGGTGAACGGCCGCCTGGACACCGGCGCCCTCCAGCAGGCGCTGGACCACCTGGTCCGGCGGCACGAGCCACTGCGCACCGTCTTCCCGCTCTCCGCGACCGGCGAACCCGTCCAACTCGTCCTGCCCGGAGCGGCACTCCCGCTTGCCCGCCTGACCTGCCGCGAACATCGTCAACCACTGATCCGTGCGAGGGAGTTCGCCGAACAACCGTTCTCCGGCGAAGACGGGCCGCTGGCCCGGGCCGGGCTCCTCCGCACCGGGCCGGACCAGCACCTGCTGGTCCTCGCCGTCCACCTGCTCGTGGCGGACGGCTGGTCCTGGAACGTCCTGCTGCGCGACCTCGCCGCCTGCTACGCGGCCGCGCTCACCGGAACCGACCCGCAGCTGCCCGACCTCCCGCTGCAGTACGCCGACTGGGCGCACTGGCAGCACGGGCGGCTGACCGGGGAACGCCGCCGCGAACTGCGGCACTGGTGGCACCGGGAACTCGACGGCGCCGCCCCGGGCCTCGACCCGCCGGTCACCGGCACCACCGCGGCCAGGTCCGGTCGAACCGTCACCCGGTCGCTGGACGTCGGCACCGAGACGGCCCTGCGCGCCCTCGCCCGGCGGGAGGGAGTCTCCCTGTTCGCCGTCCTCGCCGCGGCCTTCGGCGTGCTGACCGGCCGGCGGATCGGCCGGGAGGAGCTGCTGATCGGTACGCCGGTGGCCCACCGCGACCTCCCCGAGACCGAGCACCTGCTCGGCTTCCTGGTCGGTACCCTCCCCCTGCGCGTCGACCTCACCGGCGACCCGCCCTTCACCGAACTGGCCCACCGGCTGGCCGCCGCCGCGCGCGCGTCCTTCGCCCACAAGGACCTGCCCTGGGAGGAACTCCCGTGGTGGCGGCCGCTGGTGGGCGGGCAGACCCTGCCGACCCTCGCCCACCACCCAGTCGACAGCACCGGCTCGCTCACCCTGCAGGGGTGCCGGGTGAGCGAACTCGACCTGCCCTCCGACTCCTCCAGGTTCGACCTGACCCTGCGGATCTCCGAACACCCCCGGCGGAGCCGGGTCCGGGTCGAGCACGACACCCGCGTGGTGACTCCCGTCGAAGCCGACGACCTCGTCACCGGATATCTCGCGCTGCTGGACACCGTCGCCCTGCACCCCACCGGCGTGCTGTCGGAGCTTCTGCCGCAGTTCCCACCGACCCCTCGATCCCCGACGGAGACACCATGACCGACCCGTCCGCCACCCCCGCCGACTACTCCCTCCAGCGTGACCCCCGCTGCCCGATGGACCCGCCCCCGGCCTACCGGCCGCTGCGGGAGGCCGGCGGCCTGGTCCGGGTCCGGGCCTGGGACGGGAGCGAGCCCTGGCTCGTCACCCGCCACGACGACGCCCGGGCCGCGCTCTCGGACAGCAGGCTCACCTGTGACCCGCGCACGCCGGGATTCCCGCACACCCAGCCGACCTCGGCGGCCCGCCAGGAGATCGACCTGCCGTTCGCCTTCGTCGAGGGCCCCGAGCACCTGATCGAACGACGCCTGCTGGTCAAGGAGTTCACCGCCCGCAAGGCCCGCGAGGCCCGCCCGGCCATCCAGCGGATCGTGGACGAGGCGATCGACGGCATGCTCGCCGGCACCAGGCCGTGCGACCTGTACGAATCGCTGTCCCTTCCGGTCGCCACCCACACCATCGGCGAACTGCTCGGCGTGCCGCCGGCCGACCGGCCCCTGCTCCAGGCCGGCAGTCGCCGGATCGGTTCGCGCCGGGTGTCGAAGGAGACCGGCGGCGAGGCGTTCCAGGACCTGAACGACTACTTCGAGCACCTGGTGGACCTGCGGATGCGCGAGCCGGCCGACGACATGGTGAGCAGGCTGCTCGCCACGTACACCACGACCGACGGGCTGACCCGCGCCAAGGCGGTCTCCACCATCCAGGTGCTCTTCTTCGCGGGGTGGGGACCCAGCTCGTACATGATCGAGTTCGGGGTGCTCGCACTTCTCCTCCACCCGGACCAACTCGCGCTGCTGAAGGCCGACCCGAGCCCCGAGCTGCTCGCCTCCACGGTCGAGGAGACGCTGCGGTACGCGACGGTCTCGGTCAACGGCCGCCAGCGCTCGGCACTGGAGGACCTCACGCTCGGTGGCCAGGAGATCCGGGCGGGCGAGGGGGTCCTGGTTCAGCTCGACTCGGCGAACCGCGACGCCGACGTCTTCTCCGACCCCGACACCTTTGACATCACCCGCCGGGCCGGACGGCACCTCGGCTTCGGACACGGTCCGCACAAGTGCATCGGTGCGGAACTCTCCCGCGCCGAGATGGGCATCGCCTACGAGACCCTGTTCCGCCGCATCCCGGACCTGAAGCTGGTCCTGCCCCTGGACCAGCTGCCGTTCAGCACCGAACTCACCCTCTACAGCCTCGACGAGCTGCTCGTCACCTGGTGACCAGGCCGTCGCCCCGGCCGCCGGGCATCACACACCTCGTGTCCGGCGGCCGGGCGGCCACCCCGTACCGCACCTGGCCTCAGCGCATCCGATCCCGGACGGCCCCCGGCCGCGACTTCACGGTGGGTGACGTTCCATGGACGGCTGCTTCGACGAAGGCCTCCCGATCGCCGAGCGGATTCCGCGACGACTTGCGGCGTCACTGAGTTCCGAGACCTGCCCGCAGGGTGAGGTGGCACGGATGACCGTCGACGGGTCCCGGCCGGTGGCCCCCTCACCGACGGAGGCTGGATCGATGGCGACGGCAGCGAAGCCGGAGACGACGAGGACGTGACCGGTGCCCGCTGGCGTGACACCCCGCACGTCGGCCATGCGGTGTGTCTCGGCTGGTCGTCCGTCCTCCGTCTTGGGTGGCGGCGTGCGAGGCGGTGTCGAAGGCGAAACGCAGCGGGTTGGCGAGAACTGCCAGTTGGGCCAGGGGCACAGGGCGGCTCCGGACGCGTCGTCCCGTATGCGGGCGGTGCCGTCGGCGCGGTAGACGAGAAGCGTGCGTCCTTCGGCGGTGCGGACCGTGACGTCGTCCGTCGCCGTGACGGTGCGGTTGCGTCCGACGAACACCAGCCGGTCGGGCCGATACTGCTCCAGGCGGTAGACGAGCTCGGTCCGCCGTCCGCGGAAGCGCGAGGTGTGGCGCCGACGGGCGCCCTGAAGGACGGGCCCAGGATCCAGGCGGGCGCAGCTCTCGGTGCCCGGATCCCACTCCGGCGTGTGCCAGGTATCGCAGGACCTCCGCGGCCGGCCGGTTGACGGCCATGGTGCGTGCCACGCTAGCGGCGGCGGGAAGCTGGGGCTCCCGGCCGCCGCGATCGAGAACGTGGTGCGGACCGAGGTCGAGGGCCCGGAGCAGGACACCCGGGTGATCACCGACGCGCAGGGGTGGCTGGTGGCTGTCGGCCTGGTTCGTCCTCCGCCCGAGGGCGCTCCCGGGTCAGCCTGGAGGGCGGTGTCCACCCCTCCCGGAGGGTGCGGGGGATCGGGCGTGAACTGCTGGCCTGGCAGCTGGACGGGGCGGTCGCACGGCACGCCGAGGCCGCGCCGGAGGCGCGATGGTTCGCCGAGGTGGACGCCGGCGTGCCGGACCGGGCCGCGCTGCGGCTGTACGAGCGGCTGGGGTTCGCCGTCGAGCGGTACTTCCTGGAGATGACCGCGCCCACCTCGGCGCCGCCTGTGCCGCACGCACGCACCGCCCGTCGAGGGCGTACGGCTCGTCCGGTACCTCCCGGACCGGGAACGTGAGCTGCACGCGGCCCACCAGCAGGCGTTCCGTGGCACCTGGGGGTACCAGGAGTGCGCCTTCGAGCCCTGGGCGGCGCGGGACCGTGCGGTCGGCCGCCTTCCTCCCCGACCTGGCCCGGTTGGCGGTAGTCGGTGAGGAGATCGTTGGCTACGTCCTGCCCTACGCCGACGCACCCCGAGCGCTCTACCTCGGCCAGGCCGGTGCCACCACCGCCTGGCGCCGCCGGGGCGTGGCGGCGGCGCTGCTCGCCGAGGTGCTGCTCGCGGCCGGCCGCGCCAGGCCGCACCACAGCCGCACCGGAGACCGACGCCGCCAACTCGACCGGCGCATCCGGCGTCCACCGCACGGCCGACTTCGTCGTGGACCACCGCATCGTCGTCTACCGCAAGCCCGTTGGGTGACGACACTCCTGCGGCCCTCGGCCGCGACACGGCGAGTTCGCCAGGGCAGGTCGGAGCACTACGTCAACCTGCTCTCACTCCAGCTTCTGTACAAGCTCAAGGAGCCCCTGCGCGGGTCGGGCCGACAGGCCGTGGACGGTGTGCCGGAAGTCGGAGCTGATCGGTCCGCCACCACGCCACCACGCCGCCGTGCTGGTGATGGTGCGGTGTTCCTGGGCCGGGCCGTAGGCGTCGGGCGGCATCGGGGGTCGGCCTTCGCCGGCACCGCTGCCACGGACGGTTCGGAGACGCGGCCCGGACCGGATGGTGGGTGCTTTCCCCGAGCCGGGGAGCGGGGGGTGCGTGGCATCATCGAGAGGTCAGTCGGCCGCGACCGTCGAACGCGTCAGCAGCGGAGGATCTTATGCCTCGAGTCGTTGTTATCAGCCCGCCGTTCCGCTCGCACGCCGTACCCCTGAGCGTCCTGGGTGCGGCACTGAGCGACGCGGGGGCCGAGGTCGCACTGGCCTGCGCGCCGGCTTTCGCCGACTTGGCCGAGCGACGCGGTCTCGGCTTCGCCCCGTTGACCGTGACCCGCAACGCCAACCACGGCATCGCGGAGCGAACGGCCCAGGCCGGCGATGAAGCCGAACGCCTGCGGGAGTTCCTGGAAGCGACCCGCGAGGGTGCCGTCCAGGCCCTGATCACCCAGGCCCGTCACCGGCGGGCCGACATGCTCGCCGACCCGGACCGGATCCTGGCGGAGGTCCGCGCCCTCGACGCGCGCGTACGGCCCGACTGGTACCTGGTGGACCAGCTCAGCTACCCGGTGACCTTGGCCATGCACTGCCTGGGCCTGCCCTACGCCACGTTCTGCCCGGGCCACCCCAGCTACATCCCGGCCGCCCCGGACGCCTTCTTCGGCCTGCCCTACGCCTGGCCTGGCAAGGTCACGCCCGAGCCGCACGCCCTCGCCCGGCTGCGCACCGCGACAGAGGTCAACGACCGGGCGTTCACGGCGGCGTTCCGTGATGTCGCCGGGCGGTACGGGTCCGAAGTGCCCCTTCCGCAGCGGGCTTTTACTCTGTGCTCGCCGCACGCTGTGGTGTTCAACTACCCCGGGCTGCCGTGGCTCCCGGCCGCGCCTGCCGGCCCTGCGGCGATCTACACGGGGCACTGCACATCCGGGCCCGCAGCGTCCGGGCTCGACGATGTCTGGCAGGCCGAGGTGGCCCGCCTGACCGCAGGCGGGCGTCCGCTGGTCCTGGTCGCGTTCGGCACGTTCCTCTCCGCCCGCGATGACGTCCTACGAACGGTGACCCGAGCGGTCCTTGAGCGCACGCAGGCGTCGGTGATCGTCGCAGCGGGCGACCGCGTCGGGGAACTGCGGCGGGATCCGGCGCTGGCGGCGGCCCCGCCCGGGCGCCTGGTCGTCGCCGAGTCGGTGCCCCAGCAAGATCTCCTCGCGCACGCCTCCCTGATGGTGCACCACGGCGGCAACAACTCCTTCACCGAGTGCCTCACGGCGGCCGTGCCGATGCTCGTCCTGCCCTTCTCCAGCGATCAGTTCGCCATCGCCCACGATGTGGAGCGCGCCGGGCTGGGCATCTGCCTGGACCCCAACACCCTCGGGGTCGACGCCGCGGGCGTGGCCCTGCGGTCCCTGCTGGCCTGCACGCGGGGCACGCACGAGACGCGGCGCAGCGAGGTCCTTGCCGCAGGACCGCGCTACGCGGCCGAGCGACTGATACGCGTCATGCGCGGCGCGCCGGTGTAGCGCCTGCCGGGACCGCAGGGCCACCCCCGTTGGCGGCAGGCCCTGGCCCCGCTCCCTGTGCCGTGCGCCGCACCCGGAGTGGCGCCCCTCGCGCGTTCCGGGCCGCCGGTGCCGTTCGCGCACTCGCGTAGGCGGTCCGTCCAGGTGGCCGGGGCCGACGCAGCGGCCCATACGGTGCGCAAGCGATGCGAGTTCCGGCCGACGAGCGGCTGCGCGCAGGCTGACAACCGGAAGAACTGCTACGAGGTGGAGGGACTGATGGCCATGCTGATCGTCCACAAGCTTCACGAGGCCGGCATTACCAGCGAGCACGCCTATGCGGCGGCGTTCGGCTCGGTGAGTCTGTCCTTCCTGAGCTGGATCGTGTCGATGAAGGCGGAGCGCGCCGGGGTTGCCCGGGCCGACCGGTGGGGCATCTTCGTCGGTGAGTGGGCGCCGACGTTCTTCGGACTGGGCCTGGCACTGGCGCAGTACGAGAAGGCCGCGGAAGAGGCGGGGGACCATCGCAGCGCATGGTTCGACCGCCGGACGGGCGCCGAGGCGAGCTGAAGCGTTCGCGGTGGCGGGCGGGCCCGGTCGCTACGCGCCGGGCCCGGGACCGTCTTCGCCGCGGGCGTCCTGGCCGAGGTAGCGCCGACAGGCCGAGGCCACGTTCTGGAGACAACGTTCGGCACCGGCCCGCTCCGTCTCGCGCCGTCCCGCCCCCGCCTCCACCGCCGACCCCGCGCCACCGAGGCCGGGCGCGAATGCGCCGTGTCCAATCCACTTCGTTGCCTGTCTCCGAACGCCCCCGTGACCGTTGGCCGGCATGGGAGGAAGACCGATGACACACCACCGCACGCCGGCTCCGGCCGCGCCGGTGCCGCATACCGGTGCTGCGGGCGAGGGGGCCCTCGCCGCTTGGCGGCGATTCCACTGGACCCAGGAGGTGGCCGCCGTCACCGGTGGTGATCTGCTCGGGCTTCTGGCGCGGGCCGAGTACGGCGGCGCCTGGACCCACCCGGATTCGGCCCTGTCGCGCCCAGATCGCCGCGCGGCACACCTTCGGAAGCTGGCCCGGCGCGAACGCGTGATGCCCACCGGGGGGCTGGCCGCGCGGGGCGCGTCCCCGGACCTGGAACCCTGGGAACGGATCGCACTCGCCGAAGCCTGGGAACGCAGCTGCGCTCCCGACAACGGGCTGAGCGCGACCGCAGAGATCCGCCGACGGCTGCTGGCGAATCCCGGCCCAGCCGAAACCGTCTTCCTGCTGGATGTGGCAGATGCCAACAGTCTCAGGCCCCTCTCCGCCCACGAGGCCGTCGAACTGCGGCCCGCCGGGCGGACCGGGAGGCATGCGCTCTGGCGCTACCTCTCGGGCGTGCCAGGCGGCGATCTCGTCCTTCCAGGCTCGGAGACGGCACTGGACGCCTACGAGCAACTGCTCCTCGCCGCATGCTGCGAGCGGGCCAACCCCGGGACCCCGACGGGAGAACGCTTCAGGACAGCCTTCGGCCCGCTGACCGAGCCTTTCACGACATCCCCTGTGGTCGCACAGTCGATGCTGCTGGGCCGCTTGGAGGAACCCGGCACCGGGCTCAGCGGCGGTATGAGCGTGCTCCTGACCGCTCTGGGCGAAGCCCTGACGACCCACGCCCGCGCCGCGCGGGTGCTCACCCTGACCGCCGCCCAGCCCGCGGACGCACAACGCGCAGAACTGGTAAGCCCATTGAGTGCGGCACACCTGCTCGTGCGACTTCCCGTGGACTCGCCTGAAGCACTCGACCCTCAGAATGCGGCCGCACACCAGCCTGCTCTGGCATGGTGGACGGCCCGTATCTTCGAACTCCCAGGATCCCAGCCGGACATCACGCACGTCAGATTCGCCGACGACGCCTCACTCGCCGTCGCCCAGGCCACCCGCCGCGTCGGCGCGAAGCTCGCGTTCACGGTCACCCCCGATCCTCATCGGACGATGGACGAACGGCACGGCGGCCTGCCCCCGGAGCAGACCACTGAGGCAAGCCGTACGCTGCGCCTGGACATGCACCGGATCTTCGTCGCCGATTGCCTTGTGGACCGCGCCGACCTGCTGGTCGCCATGCCCGGGCGGCGCGGGAAGCAGGAACTCCTCGAACACTTTCCGCAGTTGGAGCAACGGTCCGTCCATCTCCAGCCCGAGGGCATCGCGCCGTTCGCACAGGCTCCCGACGACGAGGCGGCCGGCCACAGAATGCTGGCGCGTCTCTTCGACGATGGCGGCAGCGCCGACAGCCTGGACGCTACGGACCGCCAACTCCCAGTGCTGCTGTGTGTGGGAAGGCTTCACCCCGTCAAACAGCAGGAACTTCTGGTGCAAGCCTGGCTGCTCGCCGGCCTGCACCACTCCACGACCCTGCTGCTGGTGGGCGGTTCACCCACAGGCCCGACCAGTGTCGAAGCGGCGGTCCGTACCCGGGTCACGCAACTCCTGGCCACGGACCCGATCGCACGAAGGCGGGCAGCCCTGTGGCCCGCTCTGCCCAACCGAGATGTTCGACTCCTGGAAAAGGCGTTGGCACAGGGCGGACCGGGGACCGGGCTCTATGTGTGCCCGAGCGCGAAGGAGGAGTTCGGGCTCGCCGTCCTCGAGGCCATGGAAGCGGGCCTCCCGGTAGCCGCTCCCCGGCGCGGCGGCCCCTCGCATTACCTTCGCGACGGCGTCAACGGACGGCTGCTGGCCACCGAATCAGTCGGCACGCTGGCCGAGGGCCTGCGCTCCGTCGTCCTCACTCCTGCACCCGAGCTCGCTGCGATGGCGGCAGCCGGGTCGGCGACGGTGCGCGAGCGGTTCAGCATCGACGCCATGGCCGCATCCCTGGCCGACGCCTACCAGGTCACCTGCCGCACGGATCGCCGGCGCTGGGATCGGATCGGAAGAGACCGGGAAGGCGACACCTGAGAGGGTGTGCTGCGAGTGTCGGTGGATCTAGTCGTACTTGAAGGCAGGTTGTTGTCCGGTTTTGGGTCTGATCATCGCCGTCGTGGTGGTCGCCGCCAGCGTGCACGACAACGCCGTCGGAATCACGCTGCTGGACAAGGTCGCCGCGAGCGCGCCCACCGTGACCAAGGCCTGGGCCGACGCCGGATTCAAGAACGCCGTCGTCGCGCACGGCGCCCGCCTGGGCATCGATGTCGAGGTCGTCCAGCGCGAGCCCGGCACACGAGGGTTCACGCCCGAGCCGAAGCGGTGGATGGTTGAGCAGACGTGGGGCACCTTGATGCTGCACCGCCGCCTGGCGCGGGACTACGAGGCACTGCCCGCCAGCTCGGTGGCGGTGGTCCACTGGTCGATGACCGACGTCATGCTCCACCGGCTGACCCGCACCGCCACTGCGAGCTGGCGCGACCCGCCCGCCGCGCGGGCCGACGACGGCGGGAGGACCTCATGAGGGACATGCTGGAGAAGATCAGCACCCGGCAGCGGCTGGTGCGCGAGACCATCGCGCAACTGCGCGAACAGGCTCGCGGAACGTCTGCCGTGGGCAGCCGAGCACCGGGCAGACCAGACGTCGGACCCGCACCGAGACGACGACCCGCCGCCCATCCACCGGGACATCCGCGACCATCCGGCCGTGGAACCCGTGCACCCGCCCCGTCGGCCGCCCACACACCGGGCACGGCACCGGATCATCCCGCGTCCGCGCCGACACCCGGATGACCTCGCCCTCGTCCGCCACCCCCTCGATGACGAGGACCGACAGCCCCGAAAACACCACGCTCACAAGCTCGTTGACATCACGCACATCATGCCAACGGCCGACGTCACCCTTCGTCACCACCGATTACGGGACAGAGCCTTTGGCTGTACAGACCCCGTTCTGGCGGGGTGGAGGTCGAGGCCGGTGGCGTCCCGAGCGGTGGCGTCCTGCGCCGGCGGGTCAGGGGTGCGGGGGAAGCCCTGGGAGGAGGCGGCCGAGCCCCTGTGAGGACGCGTCCTCCGGGGCTGCGGGGGCGCGGGAGGAGAGTGGCGCCCGTCGCTCCGGAGGCAGGTACGCGGTGGGCAGGGGGCCTTCCAGGACGTCGCCGTCGATGCGGACGCCCAGGTGCGCCTGGACGCCCTCGGCCGCCTGCGTGGCCGTGGAGCGGTCCGGGAGCACCTGGACCGCGTCCCACAGCGGGTGGTCCGGGCCGCTGCGCAGCGTCGACGGGAAGCCCGCCTCGAAGGACTCGATCCGTACGCCGTCCCGGTAGCGTTCGAGGGTGGTCATGCCGTTGACGCTGTACAGCTGGACGGCCTCGGTGCCTGCCGACAGGCGTGAGAGCACGGCCTCCTTGAAGCCCTCGGGCTCGCCGCTCTCGTGGCAGAACGCCCACTCCCCGTTCCCGAGGACACCGGTGCGCAGGACGACGCCTCCCTCCGCGATCGGGAGGGTGGTGCGGGCCTGCTGCAGCGTCAGCTCCCGGACCGGTTCGGCGGCTGCCCCGTAGGCGTCGAGGACGTGTGCGGGGCCGCGGTGGCGGGCGAAGGTCAGGCACACGATGATGTCGTGCGCCCACCAGGGGTCCTGCGTGGTCATCGTCGCGATCCTCTTTCTGCTGGGCCGTTCGTTGTCGGGGCTCCGCGGCCGCGCCCGGGGGCCTGTCCCCCGGGCGCGGCCACGGTGTCGTTCGGGCCGGGACCCGTGGACGTCAGGTCGTCCAGGAGACGGTGAACGCCTCGGTGTCGATCAGGCGCTGCGTCTGGACGAAGCTGCCGTACTTCCCGCCGGCCGCCTTGTTGACCGGGAGCGGGACGTGGCCCCGCACGCACGACTCCTCGTACGTGACCGGGTGTCCGGTCGTCTCACGGAACGTCCAGTTGCCGTTGGTGAGTTGGGGGACGATCTCGGCGCACAGGCCGCCGTTCGTGCCGCCCTGGTACGTCCCGGCGAAGGGGAACTCGTCGCAGCTGTCCTCCGGGAACGCTACCGGGTCCAGCTGGGCGAACGGCACCGTGCTCTGCGCGCCGCAGGTGCGCTTGCGGTTCGGCTCGCTGTCGCCCTTCAGTCGCGTGAACTGCTTGGGCATGTTGGGCAGGTAGTTCAGTGCGAAGGCGTAGGTCGCGGCCGCCGCACCGTAGTCCGTCAGGGTGTAGGACAGGCCGGGCCAGGAGACGATGACCGGCCGGATCAGCTCCCAGGCCTCATCCGACAGGTCGCTCGGGTACGGAGCGCGTCCACCCACGCCCACCAGCGCACCGCATTTCCGGCCGATCGTGAAGTCCCAAAACCGGACAACCTGCCTTCAAGTACGACTAGATCCACCGACACTCGCAGAACACCCTCTGAGATGTCACAGAGAGAAGCAGCGGAAATCGTAGTGGTGGGGGCCGGCCCGGCCGGTCTCGCCTGTGCGGGGGATCTGGTCGCCGCCGGGCGGGAGCTGCTGGTCGAGGCCGGGGACGCCGTGGCCGGGCGGATGCGCACCGACGTGGTACGGGGCTTCCGACTCGACCGGGGGTTCCAGGTGTTCAACCCGGCCTACCCGCAGGTCCGGCGGCGGATCGACCTCGGGGCGCTGCGGCTGTACCCGTTCGCGCCCGGGTTCCTGGTGGCGGACGGCCGTGGTGGGCGGCACCGGGTGGCGGAACACGGTGGTGCTGCCGGAGGTCGTGCCCGGGTGTTCGCCTGACGGCCGGGCGCTGGTGTCCACATCCGTGCTGGGTACAGCGGCGAGGGAGGCGGCCGTGCGGCAGCGGGTCGGTGAGCTGTACGGGGTGGATACCAGGGCCTGGGAGCCGTTGGCCGCGTACCGGATCGCCGAGGCGCTGCCGGCGACGCCGGCTCCGGCCGCGCAAAGCCGGCCCACCCGCTTGGCACCGGGGCGCTACGTGTGCGGGGACCACCGGGCCACGGGTTCGGTGCAGGGCGCGCCGGCCTCCGGAGCGCGGGCTGCGCGGGAGGTGCTGGTTGACCTGGCCGGCTCAGGGCAGTGACAGGGCGTCAGCATGGTGACTGGCCGGCAGGGTGGTGGCGGGGTGTCAGGGCGGGGACTGGCCGCGGGCGCGTTCGGCGGCCAGGACTTCGGGCAGGCCGGTCAGGCGGTGCAGACCGGCCGCGGCCCGGGCGGTGCGGTGGTTGGCGGCGAGCAGGTCCTGGTGGCGGTCCACGAAGGCCCAGTACCCGGTGGTGAACGGGCAGGCGCGTTCACCGAGGCGCTCGGTCGGCCGGTAGCGGCAGGGGCCGCAGTGGTTGCTCATCCGGTTCAGGTAGGCGCCGCCCGCCGCGTAGGGCTTGGTGGTGACGAGCCCGCCGTCGGCGTACTGCGACATGCCGATGACATTGGCGACCATGACCCAGTCGTAGCCGTCGACGAAGCAGCGGTGGAACCAGTCGGTGAGCTCGCGCGGGTCCCAGCCGTGCTGGAGTGCCCAGTTGCCGAGTTCATCAGCCGTGGGATGTGGTGGACCCAGCCGTGGTCGCGGACCTTCGCCAGTACGCGGGACAGGCAGCGGGCGGTGACGGCCTCGGCGTCGAGCTCGCGGAACCAGCCGGGCAGCGGCTCGTGGTGGCCGAGGCGGTCGGCGGTGCGGTACCCCTCGCCCAGGTGCCAGTACAGCTGCCAGACGTACTCGCGCCAGCCGGCGATCTGCCGGACGAAGCCCTCGGCGCTGTTCGGCGGGACCTGCCCGGCCCGGTACGCCGCCTCGGCGGCGCGCACGCACGCGCGGGGGTCCAGCAGACCGAGGTTGAGCGGCACGGACAGGGCGCTGTGGGCCGGCCACGGGTCGGCGTGCAGCATGGCGTCCTCGTAGCGGCCGAAGTCGGCGAGGCGGTGCTTGACGAAGTGCGCGAGCGCCTGCTCGGCCTCCGTACGGGTTGCCGCGAAGCGGCGCGGGCCGTCCCGGCCGACGAAGCGGACGTCGCCGGCCCGATCCCAGTGGTCGAGGTCGGCCCGGACGCCCTCGTCGATCGCGTCCTCCTCGGGCGCGAAGGGCGGTGGCACCGGGAGGGCGGCGGCTCCCTCGGGTGGTGGTTCGCGGTTCTCCCGGTCGAGGTTCCAGTGGCCGCCGACCGGGCTGCCGTCCGGCTCCAGGAGCAGGTGCTCGGCGCGGCGCACCCGGCGGTAGAAGTCCTCCAGCAGCAGGCGCCGTTCGCCGGGTGCGCCGGACCAGCGGCGGAGTCGGCGAACGGGACGAGGAACCCGCGCGGTGGGAGCACCGTGACCTGGGGCAGGCCCTCGACCAGGCCGAGCGCCGCGCGGGAGGTCGGGTGGCAGGCGCTGACCCGGTGGCGGCCGACCGCCCGGGCCAGGCCCTCACGGTAGGTGTCGGCCTGCACGTAGCGCACCCGGTCACCGAGATCTTCCGCGGCGTGTTGGTCCGGGACCGCCTGAACACCCACATCTCCCGCGCCATGTGCGACCTGATCGCCGAGCGGGCCTGGCTGACAGTCTTCCTCCTTCCCGCCTACTCGTCCGACCTCAACCTCGTCGAGTGGGTCTGGGCACACGTCAAGGACAGCCTCGCCAACCTCGCCGTCATGGCCTCCGTCCGACTCGAAGCCCTCGTCCGCAACCGGCTCAAGCGCCTGCAGTACCGGCCCGACACCCTCGACGGCTGCATAGCCGGCACCGGCCTGACCCTCGACACTCCAACGTCACCCTGACGAGCCGAAGTCAGTAACACGGTTGCGGGGGGCGGGAGTATCCCAACTCCCTGGGATGGAAGCGTCGTTCGTACGCGAGGAAGAATCCGGTGAGCCGGGCACGTACTGACATGGGCCTGGCACTCCCACCAACAGGAGGACCCTGTGGAAGCCGCCCACCCTCGGCACCGCCTCCGGCGCCTCGGGGCCCTGGCCACGCTCACCATCACCGTGGCCGGCCTCACCGGTCTGGCCTCCGGCACGGCCCAGGCCGACCCGCTGCCCCGACCGCCGTCCGACAGTTGCAACCCGAACCTGGAGACGATCTGGCAGGACGTCGCCACGGCCCGGGTCACCCCCGTGATCACGCACTGGAGCGGCATCACCATCGCCCCCGGCAGCACGGGTGCCTACGAGGAGACGCTCTCCGAGGTCGACAGCGTCAGCACCACCTACAACAACTCGGTGGAGATCACTGCCTCGGCGGGCATCCTGTTCGCCAAGGTCTCGGCCAAGGTCGGCTTCTCCGTGCAGAAGACCAAGGCCAGCACCAGCACGTGGTCGCGGACGCTCAGGTACAACTTCAACAGCCCCGGCGACTACGGCCTGTTCAAGGGCACCCACAAGGTCGAGGGCGAGTTCGTCCGCTACCAGTGCGCCCGCACCGGAGCCAACACCGGCGTCTGGATCAACACTCTGACCGGCGGCACCGCCCCGTACACCACCTATACCGTCGAGCTCCAGGGCACTATCTCCTGCGCGACGCCCGTCACCCCCGGCAGCGTCCAGGAGCTGGCCCGGCGTGAGCTGAGGTGCGCGTGAGGGCGCGGAGGGCGCGCGCCCTCGCCGCCCTGGTGCCGGCCTTCGCCAGCGCGCTGCTGATGCTCGCCGCCCCGCAGGCCTCGGCGGCGCCGCTCAAGGGGCCGTACGGCACGGTGTGCGACGAGAAGGCGGTCGGGTTCCAGAGCCCGAGTGACTACAGCGACTGGGGCATCCCGGGAGACCCGCGTATCACCTTCCCCACCCACTGGCAGAGCTACGGCCCCACCTACCTCTCCTCGCATCCCTACAAGTCCTTTGACCCCGACCGGCCGTTCCGCCGCTACCAGGCCGAACTGCTGACCCCGGACTGGGGTGGCCGGACGCAGTGGCTCATCTGCCGGGGTGAGGGCCCGGCCGTCTACCTCCAGACCATGTGGGACTTCTACTGCCTGACCGCCGGAGACCCGGTGAAGTACCCGGGGGACGAGATCGATGTCACGCCGTGCGTCGAGTCGGCGAACACCGACCTCAAGTTCCGCATCCACACCAACGGGGCCGGCTGGTCGGTGATCCAGGACGAGCGCTGGGGCTACTACCTGGACGCCGTCCGCACCTCCTTCAAGGACGAGGTGTTCGGGACGGTTTGGACCTACACCCTGAAGCTGTCCGCCGACAACGCCCTCGCGTTCCGCATGGTCTGAGTAGGGTCGGGGACTGGCGCGGTGGCTGATGCTCCGTTTCCAGTCCCCGCCGCTTCAAGTGAAGTAGGCCGCCGACGAGGTGCCCGTGGTTCGGGTCCTTTTCCGACGGCCCCTTCCCGAACGGGACGGGCCAGTTTCCCCGGCATCCCGCTCTCCAGTGATCACATCCGTGGTGGCGCGGTGCCTCGCCCGGCGTGGGTGTCCTCGTGGCAGCGACGGCAGATCACCAGGGTCTCGCTCCGTCGTTTGGCCATGAGGTGCACCCAGTCGGGTTTGTCCCGGCGTCCGGGCCGGTTGAGGCCGGCGAGCTTGCGGACGTGGTGGACCTCAAGATTTGTCCGGGCTTCACAGATCTCACAGCATTCGGCGATGAGCCGGTGGATCAGCTCGTTTCGCTTCGCGCTGGCCATGACCGGCCGTCTGTCGGTGAGGACTGCCTTGCGCTGTCGTTTGAGCGGGATCCCGCCAAAGCGGGCGACCAGTGGTTTCCTTCCCCGGTCGGGTGGGACGGTGACGGTCAGACAGGTTCTCGGTCCCTCGGGTGTCTCGACTGTGCTCTTGTACTTCCGAGCCATCTTCGTGACCGTCGACCGGTGTTTCCCGGCCAGCGTCTTCGGCAGTGAGGCCTGCGACGGCGGCCGCAACTCCCCCAGCCGCCCAGGCTTGGGATTTTGGACCCGCCGCAGCGCCGACGGACGATACGCATGCGTCCGCAATCTCTCCGACAGGTCCTGGAGGAACTCCTCCACTTCGGTGGCAGCCACCGCGTCGACGGTCACGCCGTCCACGCCGGGGGCACCCCGGTTCGCACACACGCTGGACCATGCCCGCCACAAGACGTCCATGCGGTGGACGTGGCCGTTGGGGCGCACGGCCGTCGGTCGTCGGCCAGCCATCGGCCGGGCTCCGCCGTCCCCGCCGGATAGCGGCGGTGACGGGCTCACGGGCGCCGTCCATCGGTCCGGGCCCGGACGGGAAGCGCGAATCCCGAGTGTCGTGGCGGCCCCACGTGGCAGGATCGGCGCAGTGACGTTGAGGGAGGAATCTGTGGCTCTGAGTCACGCCGAGTGGGTGATGCTGGAGTCCGCCGGGGCGGCGGGTTCCGGCTGGCTGACCGGGGCCTTGCCCCTGGGGCGCCGGACCGCGGAGCGCGGGACCGTGCGCCGGCTTGTCGGGGCCGGGGTTTGCGAGCTCGCCGGTCCCGAACAGCTCGATGTTCTCGCCGCCGGCGGAGTCCGTCCGGCGTGGGCGGTGCGGGTCACCGGGCTGGGGCAGGATCTGCTGCGCTACCGGGCCCTGCGGGAGCGCCCTGCCGACCAGCACGCCGCTCCGGTCGCTGACTTCGTGCCGGACACCACGATCAGCGTGCGAGCTTTCGACCTGCCCCTCCTGCGCGCTGTCCGCAAGGACGCGGAGGCGGGTCTCCTGCCCGGGGTGGACGCCGGTCTGCTCGGCTCGGCCCTCGACCGTGCGCGCCCGGTCGAGGGCTCCACCCGGCACACCATGGACGTCACCGAGGCCGAGTTCGCGGTGATCCTGCGGGTGTTCTACCTGGAATCCCTACGCGGCGGCGGCGCGGCCGGCTACCACCACGTCCTGCGTTCCTCGCCGTTGGCGGACGCTCTGAGGCCTGATCCGGTGCAGCGTCCGGAGCCCAGGATCGTGCGGGCTCGCGCCGCCGTCTCCTCCGCGCCGGCCCGCTGAAACGGCCGGGTCCCTCACGCTCGTCGACGTGAGGGACCCGGCCATCAGCGTCCGTGCGCCTGGTGGTGAGCCGGGAGCGGTCGAGTGGGTGAGGCCGCCGGGCTGGGTCGGTTGTCGATGACGATGCGGGTCAGGGGGCGGCCGTCGACCTGCGTGCCGGAGTCGGCGGGCTGGGTGCGGCGGATCGCGCTGGACCGGTCGATGTAGTAGGCCAGGGCCATGGCGCTGTCCTGGAGATCGCGGACGGGGCCCGGTGCCGGCGTCCCAGGAGGTGGTGAAGAGGGCGTTGACGGCGGCCATGGGACTGAGGCCGGGCAGTCGGACGGTGACCGTGTTCTCCTGGTCACCGCTCTCGGGCGGGGGCAGCTGAGAGTACTTCTGCGACCCCGCCGGCCCCTGGCGGCGCGGCTCGAACGAGAACACCATCGGCCTGCTGCGGTCGTACGTCCCCAAGGGCACCGACCTGGCCGCCCACGACCCAGAACACCTCGCCGCCGTCGTCGCCGAACTCAACGGCCGCCCACGCAAAACGCTCGACCGGGAAACCCCAGCCGAGCGCCTGCGTGGACTGCTCGCGGCCTGAACAACCAACCACGTGTTGCGACGACCCCTAGAAACCGCCAGGCCGCCGGGGGCCCGCGAGCGGTCCGGGGTCAGCTGACGCCGAGTTCACCGAGCTGAAGGTAGTAGTCGCCGAACTGGTCGGCGCTCAGCCGGGTACCGGTGACCTTCACGTACCGGGCCGTGGTCGGAGCGAAGGTGAGGACCTGCGGCGCCGCGCCGGGGCGCGGCGTGCCCGTCCGGGTGGCGACGGTCGACCAGGTGCTGCCGTCCGCCGAGACCTGGACGGTGTAGTCCACCGGGAAGCCCAGCCCGGTGTTGGCACCGTCGGTGCGCGGGGTCAGGCTCACCCGGCTGATCAGGCTGGGGCCCTGGAGGTCCACGGTGACCCACTCGTTCGCAATCGGCCCGGCGGAGCGGGCGCTGCTCCAGCCCATCGAGTGGTCGAGGGTGGAGTTCGCGACGCCGTCGTTGACCGCGGCCGGCCGCCAGCTGTAGGGGCCTGCCGAACTCGACGCCTGGACCGGCCGGTTGACCGCCAGCTCGCCGCCCGCCGCCTCGATCTCGGCGAGCTGCATCCGGTACTGGCCGTTCGGGTCGGTGCCGAGCTTGGTCCCCGTCACCCGGACGTAGCGCACGTCGGCGGGCTGGAACGGGAAGGTCTGGACGGAGGCGTCCGACGGCTTCGGGTAGTTCTTGCGGTCGGCGACGGTCGACCAGGTGGAGCCGTCCGCGGAGACCTGGACGGTGAAGTCCACCGGGAAGCCCTTGCCGGCGGTCGGCCCGTCGGCGCGCGGGTGGAGGTCCACCCGGCTGATCCGCCTGGTCGAGCCGAGGTCCAGCTGCGCCCACTCGCTGTGGTCCGCGTTCACGTTGGCGTTGCTGCTCCAGCCGTTGGTGCCGGTGGCCAGGCCCCGGCGCCCGTCGGTCAGCGCGGCCGTGCTCCAGCCGTCGCCCTCGTACGTGCTGGAGGTGGCGACGGCGGCGTTCTCCGCCGGGTCGGTGCCCGGGTTGAGCCGCACGTGCTCGAAGCGGGCGGACGCCCCGCCGGTGGCGAGGCCGAAGCCGCCGACCGGGTAACCCTGGTCGGTCACGGTGAGCAGCTGGACGGCCCCGGCGTAGACCTTGATCGTGCCGCCCTGGGCGGACACCCGCAGGCTGACCGTCTGGCCCGGGGCGTAGCCCGGCACCGTGGCGGACGCCAGTCGGACGCCGCTGCGGTTGACGAACAACTCGCCGTTGTTGCGCAGCGCGACCAGGTACCCGGTCTGCGACTCGGTCGGGTTCTGGTTGCGGAGCACCATGCCCGCCCAGTTGGTGTCGCCGCCGTCGGGCCTGACCCCGGTGATCCGGACGTCGACGGAGGCCGAGACGTCCTGGTACGCGCGTCCCGTCAGCCCCGCGACCACGTCCCAGCCGGAGTTGGCGTCACCCTGCACGTACCCGCCGTCCCCGGCCGCCGACCAGGAGCCGTGGACGGTGCGCCAGGAGGCGTCCTTGTCCGGGCCGAAGTCGTCGCCGAACGGGAAGACCGCGTCCGGGGCGGGGGAGGCGAGCGCGTCGAGGATCTGCTTGTGCCGCTGGTCGGCTGCCGCGCCGGAGGTGGAGAAGTTGGTGGTGCCGCTGATCAGCGAGCCGATGAGCGCGCGGGCCAGCACCGGCTTGGTGGCCGAGAGCTGGTGCAGCAGCTCGTAGTCCTGGATGCCGGCGAGCAGGGCCTCGCTGCGGACGCTGTCGTAGACGCCGTAGGTGGCCTTGTTGGGACGGACGAGGTAGAAGTCGCCGTCCATACTGCCGTCGAAGGTGTCGAGGGGGGCGTAGTTGTTGTACGGGTCGGTCCAGATGTTCCAGCCCCAGTGCAGGAAGCCGTTACCGCCGGCGGACGCCACCATCCACGGCGTCAGCCGGGAGTCGGACAGCGGGTAGCTGATGTAGCGGTTGAGGTGCTTGTCGGTGGGGTTGTTGCAGTAGTAGAGCCAGAAGTCCTTCCCGGAGAGGCGGAGGTTCTGGTAGTACGCCATGTTCTCGTCGTACTGCGGCCCGCCGATGGAGGTCACCGTGCTGAGCGAGCCGTCGATGCCGGGGACCGGGCTCTGGCGGGACTCGTTGCTCAGGCCGGCCGGGAACGCGCGCTTGTAGTGGTCGTAGAGCCACACCGCGTTCCGGGTCTGGGTGGTGTCGGCGGGGTTGGGCTCGTCGACGGCGCTCATGTAGAAGACGTCGCTCCAGCGCCGCCCCGGGGCACAGGTCGGCCCCGCGTCCAGGCACTTGGTGTCGAGGTGGTCCTTCAGCGCCGTGAACACCGTGTCCAGGTACGTGCCGGCCGCGTCCGAACCGGCCTGCTGGAACACCTTCTGGACACCGCCCTGGCCGTTCGGGACGAGGGTCTCCAGGTCGCTGCTGCTCTCCAGCAGGGTGGGGGTGTAGATGTACTGCAGGGCGCCGGCGTCCTGGAAGGTCTGCAGGAAGCGGTCGAAGTTCTTCCAGCTGAAGGTCAGCTTGCCGTTGGCGTCCGACGTGGTGTCCGGGATGGACAGGGCCTGGAAGTCGGCGTAGACGACGTTGTTGCGGTGCTTGGCGTGGTCGGCGGCGAAGTTGGTGATGACCTTCCACCAGTCTTCGTCGAAGGCCTTGACCGGCGCGCCCGAGCCGTCGCTCTTGGTGTACTGCGCGGGGATCGAGGCCTCGGTCCAGTTGTAGTCCCAACCGACCGAGGTGAACCAGTTGTTCATCCGGAACGTCGACTGGTTGGCCGGCGGAACCGCCGCGTCGTACACCGTCACCGAGACCGGGACGTCCACCGCGCCGGCCGAACTCTGCACGGTGGCCCGCCCGGTGTAGACCCCGGGGGCCTGCCCGGTCGGCACCGCGACGCTGTAGTAGTACGGCTGGGTGGTGTTGGCGGCGAGGCTGTACGGGGTGTTCTCGACCAGCGCGTCGTAGTAGCTCGACCCGCCGTCCGGGGGCTCCTGGTGGTCGTCGCCCGCCGAGTTGGTCTTCTTGTAGACGTTCGGGTGGTTGTACTCCCGGTTCACGGTGATCCGCGAGGCCGGGATGGTGGCCCCGCCCGGACCGGCCAGGTCGCCGGGGACCAGTTGGAGGCCGGTCAGCTGGGCGCCGGCGCGCACCGCGATCTGGGCGGCCTGGGTCTCGTTGCGGGCGGCGAACAGGTCGACCCGCGGGGTGGCGCGGCCGGGGTAGGCCGAGGACGAGAAGACGTGGTCGTAGCCGCTCTCCACCCACACGGACGGTGCCGTGGCCGCAGATGCCGACCCTGGTGACAGGGGAGCCAACAGGGCGCCGAGCAGCGAGGGTATGAGGACCCTCGCAGTTATTCTACCCACTGTGTCCCTTTCTGGGATGTTATGTAATCGACATATCGTGAAACTTCATTGAAGGTTAGTCAGGTTACGGAGGGACTGAGTAGACCGGGGTCGGAGCTGGTGGAGGGCGGGTCCGGTATCGGTGATGGCGTTGTGGACCTGGACGACGAAACCCACACGTCTGCCTCGGGGGTGTCCCTCAGTGCGACGGTGAGCAGCTCGCGCCGGCCGGCGGGCGGCGTCAGGTAGATGCAGGCGTCGGTGGGGGAGTACTGGTCGTCGATCTTCAGCCCGAGGAGCGGGTGGGTGGTGTCGGGGCGCGCTCTCAGGGCGTGCTCCGTGGCTGGGGGCGCCGCAGTGCGGCCAGGCGGAGTTCGGCCTTCCTCGCCCGGGCCTGGTGCTCGTGTGCGGCGTCGGTCGCGGGCGCGCGGGCCGTTCCCTGTTCGGTGGTCACGTTCTGTTCCGCCTGGCGCAGTTTCGCCCGGGTCGTGCGGAGCTTCTGCCGTTGCCGGCTGTGGCGGGGGTCGAAGGCGTGGCGCCAGGTGCCGGGGTAGTGGCTCATCCGCCAGGTCGCGGCGGTTGTGGGGGGGGGCGGGGCCCCCCCCCCCCCCCCCCCCCCCGGGGGACCCCCGGGACCGCCCCGGGTTTACCCGCCCGCGGGGTGGGGTGCAGGGGCGCGGGGCGCGCCCGGGCGGGGCGCCCC
>NZ_JBIVVS010000003.1:146223-485409 GCF_044768625.1 Kitasatospora sp. NPDC091207 | reverse complement strand
CCTCGCCGACTGCTTCCCCGCCCTCGACTACTTCGAGAACAGCGGCCTGCCCTTCGTCGTCGCCCTCAACGGCTTCGACGGCCACCAGCCCCACACCGGCGACGAAGTCCGCGAAGCCCTCCAACTCGGCCCCGACACCCCCGTCATCACCCTCGACGCCCGACGACGCGACAGCGCCAAGAGCGCCCTCATCACCCTCGTCGAACACGCCCTCCTCGCCCGCCTGCGGTGAACGAGGCGGCCGCCGGAACGACGCGGCCCACGGACCCGGGGGTCCGTGGGCCGCGTCGTCGCGGGGCTCACCCGGCGGACGGCTCCAGGCCGGCCCGCAGCAGACCGTAGGTGTAGGCGTCGTCCAGGGCCACCCAGGACGCGGCGATCACGTTGTCGGCCACGCCGACCGTGAACCAGTTGGTGGTGCCGTCGGTGGACTCGATCAGCACCCGGGTCTTGGAGCCGGTGCCGTGCTGGCCCTCCAGGATGCGGACCTTGTAGTCGACCAGTTCCAGCTTGGCCAGCTGCGGGTAGCTCCGCTCCAGCGCGGTGCGCAGCGCCTTGTCCAGCGCGTCGACCGGACCGTTGCCCTCGCCGGTGGCGATCCGGCGCTCGCCCTCGGCCCAGAGCTTGACGGTCGCCTCGTTGCCGGCGAAGCCGTTGGGCCCCTGCTCGCTGATGGTCCGCCAGGACTCCAGCGTGAAGAAGCGCTCGCGGCTGCCGCGCACCTCGTCGCGGAGCAGCAGCTCGAAGGAGGCGTCGGCGGACTCGTAGGTGTAGCCGAGGTTCTCCTGCTCCTTGACCTTGGCGACCACCCGGCCGGCGAGGTCCCGGTCGCTGGAGAGGTCGTAGCCGAGTTCCTTGCCCTTGAGCTCGACCGAGGCGCGGCCGGCCATGTCGGAGACCAGCATCCGCATCGTGTTGCCGACCGTCTCCGGGTCGATGTGCTGGTACAGGTCCGGGTCGACCTTGATCGCGGAGGCGTGCAGGCCGGCCTTGTGGGCGAAGGCGGAGTGGCCGACGTACGGCTGGTGCGTGGAGGGGGTCAGGTTGACCACCTCGGCGACGGCGTGCGAGATCCGGGTCATCTCGGCCAGGCTGCCGGGCGGCAGCACCCGCCGGTCGTACTTGATCTCCAGCGCGCCGACCACCGGGAACAGGTTGGCGTTGCCGACCCGCTCGCCGTAGCCGTTGGCGGTGCACTGCACGTGGGTGGCGCCGGCGTCCACCGCGGCCAGCGTGTTGGCGACGGCGCAGCCGGTGTCGTCCTGGGCGTGGATGCCGATCCGGGCCTGCGGCTTGTAGGTCCGGCAGTCGGCCAGGACGTCGGCGACGATGTCGCGGACGCCGGCCGGCAGCATCCCGCCGTTGGTGTCGCAGAGCACCACCACGTCGGCGCCGGCCTCGTGCGCGGCGCGGACCACCGCCAGGGCGTAGGGCCGGTTGGCCCGGTAGCCGTCGAAGAAGTGCTCGCAGTCGATGAACACCCGGCGGTCCTGGGCGCGCAGGTACGCCACGCTGTCCCGGATCATCTCCAGGTTCTCGTCCAGCGTGGTGCGCAGCGCCAGTTCGACGTGCCGGTCGTGGGCCTTGGCGACCAGGGTGACCACCGGGGCGCCGGAGGTCACCAGGGCGGCCAGCTGCGGGTCCTCGGCGGCCTTCCCGCCGGCCCGCCGGGTGGCGCCGAACGCGACCAGCTGGGCGTGCCGGAGGTCCAGCTCGGCGGCCGCCCGGGCGAAGAACTCGGTGTCCCGCGGGTTGGCGCCGGGCCAACCGCCCTCGATGAAGCCGACCCCGAACTCGTCCAGGTACCGGGCAATGGTCAGCTTGTCGGCCACCGTGAGGTTGATGCCCTCGCGCTGCGCGCCGTCGCGCAGGGTGGTGTCGAAGACGTGGAAGCTGTCGTCGGTGCGGTTGCTGGCCTGGGTCATGGCCCTGGGTCTCCGTTCCGGGAGGTTGGTACTGCTCTGCCGGGTCTGATCCGGCTCCACTGTCCAGCATCCCGCGCGCGCCCGGTGTCCCTCGGCCCCTTGTGGGGGCTCCGGCCGGTCCGGGGGTGTGCCGTTCGGGCTGGGCCCGAAAAGCAAAAGACCTCTCGCGGGTGCGAGAGGTCTGCGCGCGGGTCTGGACGCTGGTGGTCACTCCGCTTCGGGTACTGCGGAGCGGTCACTGCGGACCGGCGCGCCTGCTGCTAATAATCAGCGAAAGCGAGGACACGCTCGCAGTGTGGCACACCCGCCGGGCTCCGGCCCGGCCGTCTCGCGATCCGAAACGGCGCAGGCCGGAGGCGGTGCCGAATCAGACGATCTTGTGCAGCCAGCCGTGGGTGTCGGGGCGCTGGCCGCCCTGGATGGCCAGCAGCGCCCGGCGCAGCTCCATGGTGGTCGGGCCCGGCTCGCCGGCGCCGACGGTCCAGTCCCCGCCGCGGGACTTGACCGAGCCGACCGGGGTGATGACGGCGGCGGTGCCGCACGCGAAGACCTCGGTGAGGGTGCCGTCCGCGTTGCCCCGCTTCCACTCGTCGGTGGAGATCTTCCGCTCCTCGACGGCGTAGCCGAGGTCGGTGGCGAGCTGGAGCAGCGAGTCGCGGGTGATGCCGGGCAGCAGCGCGCCGGAGAGCTCGGGGGTGACGATCTTCGCGTCCTCGCCCTCGCCGAAGACGAAGTACAGGTTCATCCCGCCCATCTCCTCGATCCACCGGTGCTCGGCGGCGTCGAGCCAGACCACCTGGTCGCAGCCCTTGGCCGCGGCCTCGGCCTGGGCGACCAGCGAGGCCGCGTAGTTGCCCGCGCACTTGGCGGCGCCGGTGCCGCCCGGCGCCGCGCGGACGTAGTCCTCGGACAGCCAGACCGAGACCGGCTTGACGCCGCCGGAGAAGTAGGCGCCGGCCGGCGAGGCGATGATCATGAAGAGGTAGGAGTTGGCCGGGCGCACGCCCAGGCCGACCTCGGTGG
Source organism: Kitasatospora sp. NPDC091207 (assembly GCF_044768625.1). Lineage (NCBI taxonomy): Bacteria > Bacillati > Actinomycetota > Actinomycetes > Kitasatosporales > Streptomycetaceae > Kitasatospora > Kitasatospora sp. NPDC091207. The sequence goes on along the minus strand of NZ_JBIVVS010000003.1, from coordinate 482,461 downwards.
CGAACATGAAGGGCCGCAGGTAGAGGCTCTGCTCCGGCTGGTTCGGGACCCAGCCCTGCTCCTGCTGCACCAGGTGCTCGACGGCCTCGACGAAGGTCTCGACCGGCAGCTCCGGCATCGCCAGGCGGCGGGCGGAGGCCTGGAAGCGGGCGGCGTTGGCCTCCGGGCGGAAGGTCGCGATCGAGCCGTCGGCCTGGCGGTAGGCCTTGAGGCCCTCGAAGATCGACTGACCGTAGTGCAGCGTCATGTTCGCCGGGTCGATCTCCAGCGGCGCGTACGGCGCCAGCTGGGCGTCGTGCCAGCCCAGGCCCTCGGTCCAGCGGATGGTGACCATGTGGTCGGTGAAGATCCGCCCGAAGCCGGGGTTGGCCAGCCGGGCCTCTCGCTCCGCGTCGGACAGCGGGTGCGCGGAGGGCTTGAGGTCGAACGTGATGGGCGCCTGGGTGGGCGTGCTCATGGCTGTGTGTCCTTCACCGTGGGGTTGGTCCGGGCCGCCTCCGTCGGGTGAACGTTTCGGCGAACGAACGCACGACGGCACGGCCCACTGTCGATACTCGCATCCAGAGGGCCGTGCCGAACAGCCGCCGACCCATCGAGGAGTCGGCCACCGCGGTTGTGCGCTTGTGCGCCCCGGCCCCTTCGGCCGGAACACCGCTCGTCGGATCCGGCCTCCCGGCCGGATCCCGTGTGTCGGATCCGGCCCGTTACCCCGCTACTCGGGCGACGAGCGCGTCGCCGACCTGGGAGGTGGTCCGGGTGCCGGTGCGCTCGGTCAGGTCCGCGGCGACCGCGGCCTCGACCGCGGCGGCCTCGGCGGCGAAGCCGAGGTGGTCCAGCAGCATGGCGACCGACAGCACCGTGGCGGTCGGGTCGGCCTTGCCCTGGCCCGCGATGTCCGGGGCGGAGCCGTGCACGGGCTCGAACATCGACGGGAAGTCGCCGCTCGGGTTGATGTTGCCGCTGGCGGCCAGGCCGATCCCGCCGGTGACGGCGGCGGCCAGGTCGGTCAGGATGTCGCCGAAGAGGTTGTCGGTGACGATCACGTCGAAGCGCTCGGGCTGGGTGACGAAGAAGATGGTCGCCGCGTCGACGTGCAGGTAGTCGGTGGTGACCTCGGGGAACTCCCGGCCGACCTGCTCGAAGATCCGCGTCCACAGGTGGCCGGCGTGCACCAGCACGTTGTTCTTGTGGACGAGGGTGAGCTTCTTGCGCGGCCGCGCCTGGGCCCGGCGGTAGGCGTCCCGGACGACCCGCTCGATGCCGAAGGCGGTGTTCAGGCTGACCTCGGTGGCCACCTCGTGCGCGGTCCCGGTGCGCAGCGTGCCGCCGTTGCCGACGTACGGGCCCTCGGTGCCCTCGCGGACGACCACGAAGTCGATCTCGGGGTCACCGGCCAGCGGCGACTTCACACCGGGGAAGAGCCGGCCCGGCCGCAGGTTGATGTGGTGGTCGAAGGCGAACCGCAGCTTCAGCAGCAGCCCGCGCTCCAGCACGCCCGACGGGACGCTCGGGTCGCCGATGGCGCCGAGCAGGATCGCGTCGTGGGACTTCAGCTCCTCCAGCACGCCGTCCGGCAGCGTCTCGCCGGTGCGGTGGTAGCGCCGGGCGCCGAGGTCGTACTCGGTGGTCTCCAGCTTCACGTCGGCGGGCAGCGCCGCGCCAAGGACCTTGAGGCCTTCGGCCACCACTTCCTGGCCGATGCCGTCACCGGGAACTACTGCGAGACGAATGGTGCGAGACATGGTCGGACCCTACTCCGCCGTCCCAGGGGGTGACACCTCGCGTCCACTATCCGGACGCACGGTCAGGTGAGGTCGAGGTCGAGCGGGAACGGCCGTTCGAGCTTCAGCTGCTTGTGGTGGATCCCGGTCAACCCGTAGGACAGGGTGGCCGGATCGAGCTCGTAGGTGTGCACGACCGGACGGCCCTCACCGTCGTCCTCCACGCGCCAGAAGTGCGGGATGCCGGCGGCCGCGTACTTGCGCGGCTTGACCTGCCGGTCGCGCTCCCGGGACTCCTCGGAGACCACCTCGACGACGAGCAGGACGTCGCCGGCCTCGCAGGACGTGCGCCTGGAGTCGGTGTTGGCGCGTTCGTCCACCACGAGCAGGTCTGGCTCGGGCCGGTTCCGCGGGTTCAGCCTCACCGTCACCTCCCTCCACGCGAGCCACCCCGCCGGCACGGCGTCGTCGAGTGCCCGTTCCAACCGCTTGAGCGTCGCCATGTGGAACAGCGTCTGCGGACTCACGAAGATCAGGCTCCCGTCGAGCAGCTCGGTGTGCGGCGGGAGATCCGGCAGTCGGTCGAGGTCCTCGGCGGTGTACCCCTCCGCCGGAGGACGGAGCCAGTCCGGGTACGACTCGATGGTCATGATTCCTCCCATGCGGGCATCCTGACGGGCCTTCTCAGGCTACTCGGCCGGGTCCGCCCGCAGGTCCCTCCCACGAGGGAGCGCGTGAGACACCGCTCGCGCCGGGGGCGCGCCTATGCTCACGGGCATCCGATCGGACATTGATCGCAGAACGGGGCAGATCGCCATGGGTACGCGGTGGCCGGAGGTACGGGTCTGCGGGGTGGCCGGGGGCGCGACCGCGGCCGGGTACGCGCTCGCCGCCGGGCTGCGCGGCACCTGGCCGCCCGGATCGGAGCAGACGGCGGTCCCGTTCCACGCCCAGCTCTGGGACCTGGCGCACGGACAGGCCTCCGGGGACCTTCTGTTCAACTGGAACAGCGGGTACGGGGCGCCGTTCCTGGCGGACTTCTTCGCCTACCTGATGAACCCGTTCTCCTGGCCGACCGTCCTGCTGCCCCGCGACCGGGGACAGCTCGCGGTCTTCCTGGTCGCCCTGCTCAGCATCGGCCTGGGCACCGCCCTGATGGCCCACGTGCTGGGCCGGCTGCACACCGGGCCGCGGTGGCTGCGGGCGGTCGCCGCCGTCGGCTACGGGCTCTGTGCCTGGGTGCCGACCGTCGGCGGGGCGGCCCCGATGTGGCTCTGGGGGCTGGTCTCGCTGCCGCTGCTCGTGCTGGCCGGCGACTGGTGCCTGCACGAGCGGCGCTGGGTGGCCGGCACCCTGTGCGTCACCCTCGCCTGGGCGGGCAACCTCTACACCGCCGCGATGGCCACCATCACGGCCGGCCTGGTGCTGGCGGTACGGCTGGCGGCCGTCCGGCGGCCGTTCAAGACCGTGGTCCGGGTGACCGGGCGGGCGGTCACCGCGGCCGGCGCCGGGGTCCTGCTCGCCGCGCCGGTGCTGTTCGTCGCCGTCCGGGCCGCCCAGGACGCCCAGCCGGAGTCCCCCGTCCAGCCGCTCGGCCCGTCCGGGCTGGGCGGGCACCTCGCCCAGCTGCTGCCGGGCGCCCCGACCGGACACCCGCTGCCGGACGTCTCGATCGGCCTGCTGGGCCTGCTGCTGGTGGCCGGGCTGCCGTTCAACCGGCGGGTGCGGGCCCGGGAGCGGATCGTCTGGTGCGGGCTGCTGGCGCTGGTGGTGCTGAGCTTCGTCTGGACGCCCACCGTGCTGGTCTGGCACGGCCTGGCCATCCCGGCCGGCGGCCCGTACCGGGTGGCCTTCGTGCTCAGCGGGCTGCTGGTGCTGACCGGCTGGGTCTCGCTGGCGCACCGGCCGGACGGGCTCACGCTGCTCGGCGGCGGCGCGCTGGTCCTCCTGGTGGCCGGACTCGCGGCCGGGCAGCACTCGGTCCGGGTGTCCACCTGGCTGCTGCTCGCGCTGGGCGGCACGGTCCTGCTCGCCGCGCTGTGGACGCTGGAGCGCCGGCACACCGACCGGCGGGCGGGCGCCGCCGCCACCGCCGTCCTGGGCGGCGCGGTGCTCGGCGGGGCGGTCTGGTCGGCCTACGCCGCGCTGGGCGTCCCGGCCGCCGGGGCGCCCTCCGCCGCCGCCGTCCGGGCCGGTCACGCGGCGCTGCAGCGGGCCGCCGACTGGCCGCGGGCCCGGAGCGACCCGGGGCCGCACGCCTTCACCCCGAACGACCCGCTGCTGCTCGACGGCCAGGGCGGCGGCTACTCCAGCGGCTATCTGCCCACCGTCACCGCCCTGCTGCTGCACGACCTGGGCGCCGGCTGGTCGGCCGGCGGCCGGCTGACGCAGAGCGTCACCGACCCGGTCGGGAGGGCGCTGTTCGCCGTCCGGACCCACCTGGCCGACGGGCCGCCGCCGGACGGCTTCACGGTGGTCCGCTCCGCCGCTCCCCCGCTGGTCACCGTGCTCCCGGCGGGCGCCGCCCCGGACACCTCCTCGGTCTGGTCCCGACAGGAGTCGCTGCTCGGCGGCCCGGTCTACGACATCCCCGGGCCCGTCCCGGCCGGCGGCCCGGCACCGGCGGAGCACGGCAGCAGCGGCTGGTCGGTCCCCGCCACCCCGGACGGCACGGACGGCACCGCGTTCACCGCGGCCTGCACCCCGGGCGGCACCGCGTTCTTCCACGGGGTCTGGTTCAACGGCACCGTGAGCGGCCTCGGCACGACGTACCGCGCCGACGGCGAGCAGCCGACCACCGCCGTGCCGATCCACGAGCTCGGACCGGTGCCCGCCGACGGCGTGGTGCGGGTGGTGCTGCACGCGGACGCCGTCAGTCAGGTCCCGGCCCGGCCGATCGGCTGCCTGCGCCCCGGCGCGCTGGCCGCCGCCCTCGCCCGGCTCACCGCGACCGGCGCCGGCCCGGTCACGGCCGGCGGGCACACCCTGACGGCCGCCCTCCCGCCCGGCGGCACGGGGACGGCGCTGCTCTCCGTCCCGGCCGCCACCGGCTGGACCTGCGCGGCCGGCGCGGGCGGGTTCGCACCGCCGCGCGCCGTCCTGGGCATGATCGGCGTCCCGCTCGGCGCCGGCGCGGACCGGATCACCTGCTCGTTCCGCCCGCCGGGCCTGCGCGAGGGCCTCATTCTCGCGCTGGCCTCGGCCGCCGTCATCGCCCTGACCGCCGTCTTCGGCCGGCTGCGCCACCGGCCCACCCGCACACCGCGCCGCGTCCGCCGCGCCGCTGCCGGGGACGGGGGCGGGGACGGCGGGGACGGGTAGCGACGGCCCCGGAACACCGAAGGACCGCCGCACGGGCGGCGGTCCTTCGGTGTTCGACGGTCAGGCGGTCAGGCGGCCAGGCGGCCAGGCGGTCAGGGGAGGGTGAGGATCTGACCCCGCTGACCGTCCCGGTTGAAGTGATGGAGCAGGAGCAGCCGGGAGGTGTCCCCGTCGGCGCGGCGGACGTCGAGGACGGTGCCCGGCGGGAGCGCGGCGGCCACCGCGGTGGGCCCGCCGGGGCCGGTGCGGACGTCCACGGCGGGGTGCAGCACATCGACGGTGAGGGTGGGCCGGGTGCCGCGCAGACCGATCGCGGAGAGGGCCTCGGCCGGGTCGGGCTTCCCGGAGGTGGCGATGCCGGTCCAGACCCCGTAGCGGACCGTGCTGTGCCCGGGCCGCACTCCGGGCAGCGCGCTCAGCCGCACCGGCAGGACCACCACGTCGCTGTCCAGCAGCGCGGTGTCGGTGTCGCCCCAGCGGGCGTTCAGCGGCTGGACGTCCAGTTCGGCGCCGCTGCGGGCATCCACCGTCCGGGCGACCAGGACGTCGCTGCCGCGCTGCCGGTCGGCCTTGACGATGACGTCGGTGGCGCCGTCCCCGTCGGTGTCCAGCGAGGCCCGGACGGCGAGCAGGCCGACCGGGGTGGCGGCCGGGGCCCAGAGCTGCGCGCCGAGGTAGAGCACGCCCTGCCCGTCGGCGACGGCGGGCGCGTCGGAGGCCGCGCCGACCGCGCGCAGATTGGCCGCCCGGTCGCCGGGGCGCTCGACGCAGACGTCCTGCGGGGCCTGCGGTTCGGTGCTCTCCTCCGGGACGATGCCGGCCCCCGGTCCGACCGCCGCGCCGCTGTCGGGCGGGCAGTCGGGCCAGCGGGTGCCCTCGCCGCCCAGCGCGAAGGCGCTGAGCAGTCCGGGCTGCTCGGCCGGTGCCCGGGTGCCGCCGAGGACGACCAGGGCGCCGGCCCTCGTGGTCCGCACCGGCGCCGCCGCGCTCAGGTCCGAGGCCTGCCGGGGGGCGGCGAACAGCGGGACCCTCAGTTCGGGCAGCGCCGCGTCGGAGACGGGCGTGAGCAGCAGCCGGCCGGAGAGCTCGCCCCGGTAGCTGCGGGCCCGGCCGCCCTGGCTGGTGTCGACGGTCGGATCGGGCGCGCGCCCGAGCTGCCCCGGCACGGCGAGGGTGACCCGGACCCGGGCGGTGCCGCCGGCCGGCACCTCGACCCGGTCGGGCGCGATCTCGAAGCGGGCGCCGGGCAGTTCGGTGGCGGCCGCGTAGCCGGTGCGGTAGACCGCCGCGGTGCCGGAGAGGTTGCGGATCTCGACCTCGCGGACGGCGGTGAGCGGACCGGTGACGGCCACCGGGCCGAAGGAGACCCCGACGCTGCCCTCCACCGCGCCCTCGCCCGCCGCGTAGGCGACGGCGGGGGTCCGGACGGCGCGGTCGACCCGAACCCGCCCGGCGCCGGTGCGCTCGGGACCGTAGACCGGGCCGGTACCGCCGTCGCCGAGCCAGGTGTCCCCGGCGGTGTTCATCAGCGCGGCCTTGAGCTGCTCGACCGTCCAGTCCGGGTGGGCGGCGCGGACCAGTGCGGCCAGGCCCGCGACGTGCGGCGTGGCCATCGAGGTGCCGTCCTCGCGCTGGCCCCCGCCACCGCTGCCGGCCTTGGCGGACCAGATGGTCTCCCCCGGGGCAGCCAGGTCGGGCTTGACCACGCCGGGGACACCGATCCCGCGTGAGGTGAAGTCGGTGAGGGTGTCGGTGCGCTGCGGCTGGTCCTGGGCGACCACGCCGTGCAGCGGGTTGCCGGGAGTGGCCAGCCGGACCGCGACCGGGCCGGCCGCCGCGCCCGCGCGCAGCCGCTCCCCGTCGGCCCGGGCCAGCAGCACGAGCGGGACGCGGTCGTTGCCGGAGATCTCGGCGAGATGGTCGTCGTCGGCGGCGAGCAGGGCGCCGATCGCGCCCGCGTCGGCGGCGTGGTCGGCGCGCGGGCCTGAGCCGCAGGCCCGCTCGGACTCCCGGGTGCGCCAGGCCAGGACGGCGATCTTTCCGGCGAGCCGCTGCCGGTCGGCCTCGCCGAACGCCGTGCAGCCGTCCGACTGGTCGACGGGCAGGGCGAGTTCACCGCTCACCTCGGTGCTGGACCAGCCCCGGTAGCGGGCGCTCCAGTGGCCCGGGACGACCCCGGCGAGCGGTTCGGGCGCGAGCACGGTGAGGCCGTCGGCGTCACTGTGCGGGTCGACCGAGGCGGCGACGGCGACGGCCCGGGCGGCGGTGCCGGGGCTGCCGCCGATGCCGTAGACGTCGCCCTCGTTCCCGGCCGCCGCGACCACCGTGGTGCCCAGCTCGGAGAGGCGGTCGACCGCGATCGCGTCGGCGTCGTCGATGGAGCCGAAGCGGCTGCCGAGGGAGAGGTTGACGACGTCGAGCCGGTCGCCGAGGTCGCCGTCGCCGTCGGGGTCGGCGGCCACGTCGAGGGCCTGGGCGAGCTGGTCGGTGGAGCCGTCGCAGCCGAACACCCGGATCGCGTACAGCTGCGCGCCGGGCGCGGCGCCGGGGCCGACCGCGAAGCCGGCCGGGTCGAGTCCGGACCGGTAGGGGCCGGTGTAGGTGTGGCCGTCGGTGGTGACGCCGAAGCCGGCGGCGGTGCCGGCGACATGCGTGCCGTGGCCGTTGAGCGCGCAGTCGATCGGATTGTCGTCCGGGTGCGGGTCGGGCTGGTAGTTCGGGGAGGACGGGTCCGGGTTGTAGTCGTCGCCGACCAGGTCGCGGCCGCCGACCACCTTGGCGTTGGGGAAGAGTCCGGCAGGCGCCGGCTTGGCGCCGTCCACCGCCTTGAACGCCTCCTCGGTGCCGGGGCCGCCGAAGTCCGCGTGGGTGTAGTCGACCCCGCTGTCGACGATGCCGATCCGCACGCCCCGGCCGGTGTTGCCGGCTCCGGCGTCGCCGGCCGGGTCGGCCCAGACCTGCGGCGCACCGGTCAACGGCACGGAGTACGCGTTGTCCCGCCGCTTGCGCACGATCGGGTGGACGGCCCGGACACCCGGCAGCGCGCGCAGGGCGGGCAGCCGGTCGGCGGGCACGGTGACGGCGAGGCCGGCGAGCAGGGTGCGGGTGCGGTAGAGCTCCCGGGCGGTGGGGGCCGCGCCGCGGACGGCCCCGGCCAGCCGGTCGATCGCGCCGGACGCGCGGGCCCGCTGGCCGGCTCCGGCCCGCGCGGCCTCCTGGCGGACGGCCTCCGGGGAGCGCCTGGACCGCCGGGCGTCGGCGGCCGCCTGCCGCCAGGCGTGGCCGGCGGCCTCGGTGCCGAGCTCCAGCAGGACGGAGACCGGGCGGCCGGTGTCGGGCGGCGCGGCCGTCGGTGGACTGCCGACCGTCGGTGGGCTGCCGGCCGCCGGGGCGGCGGTGAGCAGGAACGGCCCGGCCAGCAGGGCCAGGGTGAGGCCGATCCGGGCGATCGGACGACGGACGGGTGACTGACGCACTGGGCCCTCTCCCCCCGGCAGGGGGACAGATCCGCACACCGTGCCGCTGACGCCCGCCCGCGCGGACGCCGATCACCCTTCCGGGGCCCCCAAATTAGGATGATCGCGCCGGACAGTGCGAGCAGCTTCCCTCCAACGGGCGCCAGGTGCACTCGGCGGAGTGACCCGGCGTCAGGCCGGCTGGCTCATTCGGCGGATGAACGCCACCACCCGTCTCAGGCCGGTCGGCCCAGCGACGCGAGGCCCGGCGGCGGAAGGCCCGCCGACGCGAGGCTCAGCGACGCGAGGCTCAGCGACGCGAGGCTCAGCGGCGGAAGGCTCAGAGGTGGCCGGTCACGCCGCCGTTGTCACGACGGTCCAGCGCGCGCTGCAGGGCGGCGGCGGCGAACGGAGGCCGCTCGGCCGCGCGACGACGGCGCGGCGCACGGGCGGTGGTGGCGGCGGGGGCGGGAGTGGCCTGGCGGTCGGCGATGGGGGGCATACCGGGCTCCTGGAAGCGAGTGCGCCGGGGAGGGGCGCAGAGGGTGGGAGAGGGGGGTGCCGCGCGAAGCGCGTCGCCAGAAGGGTCACGGCGGAGCGGGGAGCACACCGGGCGGGGATCGCCTGCCCACGGCGTACGGGCGCACACGGGCCGCACACCCTGGCTACAGGGGCGGCGCACCGTATGGCTCTTCCACGGTACGACCAGGGCCCGGCCCTGTCTGCACGAATACTTGGATTTCCTAGTATCTGAGACGGGCGTCACCCGGAGCGCCGCACCGGGCCCGGACACGACAGGGCCCGGACCACCGCCGCGCGGTGGTCCGGGCCCTGTCGGAACGGCTGCCGCGGCTCAGGCGCCCAGGTCGACCGAGCGGGCGAAGCGGGCGCCGATCTCGGCCGCGATCGCCGACAGCACCTCCTGCGGGATCTGGGTGTCCACGGTGAGGGAGGCGAGCGCGCCACTGCCGTCACGGGCCACCTGCATGCCGGCGATGTTGATGCCGGCGTCACCGAGGTGGCGGCCGAGGACGCCGACCACGCCCGGGCGGTCCTCGTACTTGAAGAACGCCATGTGGTCGGTGAGCGCCACGTCCACGTCGAAGGCGTCCACGCCGACGATCTTCTGGGTCTGCTTGGGACCGGCCAGGGTGCCGGAGATGGCGATCTCGCCGCCGTCCGCCAGGGTGCCGCGGACGGTGATCACGTTGCGGTGCTCGGCGCTCTCGCTGGAGGTGGTCAGGCGTACCTCGACACCGCGCTCCTGGGCGAACAGCGGGGCGTTGACGTAGGACACCGTCTCCGCCACCACGTCCTCGAACACGCCCTTCAGGGCGGACAGTTCGAGCACCTTCACGTCGTGCTGGGTGATCTCGCCGCGGACCTCGACATCGAGCCGGACGGCCACCTCGCCGGCCAGCGCGGTGAAGATCCGGCCGAGCCGCTCGGCCAGCGGCAGGCCCGGACGGACGTCCTCGGCGATCACGCCGCCCTGGACGTTGACGGCGTCCGGGACGAGCTCGCCGGCCAGCGCCAGCCGGACCGACTTGGCGACGGCGATGCCGGCCTTCTCCTGCGCCTCGTCGGTGGAGGCGCCCAGGTGCGGGGTGGCGACCACGTTGTCGAAGCCGAACAGCGGGGAGTCGGTGCACGGCTCCTTGGCGTAGACGTCCAGACCGGCGCCGGCCACCCGGCCGTCGCGCAGGGCGCTCGCCAGCGCGGCCTCGTCCACGATGCCACCGCGGGCGGCGTTGACGATGCGCACGGTCGGCTTGACCTTGTGCAGGGCCTCGTCGCCGATCAGGCCGATGGTCTCCGGGGTCTTCGGGAGGTGGACGGTGATGAAGTCGGAGATCTCCAGCAGCTCTTCCAGCGAGACGAGCTTGACGCCCATCTGCGCGGCGCGGGCGGCCTGGATGTAGGGGTCGTACGCGACGATCTGCATGCCGAACGCGGACATCCGCTGGGCGACCAGCACACCGATCCGGCCGAGGCCGACGACGCCGAGGACCTTCTCGCTCAGCTCGACACCGGTGTACTTGTTGCGCTTCCACTCGCCCTGCTTCAGGGCGGCGTTGGCCGGCGCGATGTTGCGGGCGACCGAGATCAGCAGGCCGCAGGCCAGCTCGGCGGCGGTGACGATGTTGGAGGTCGGCGCGTTGACGACCATCACGCCGGCCTTGGTGGCCGCGGACACGTCCACGTTGTCCAGGCCGACGCCGGCCCGGGCGACCACCTTCAGCTTGCGGGCGGCGGCCAGCGCCTCGGCGTCCACCTTGGTGGCGGAGCGGATCAGGATGGCGTCCACGTCGGCGATCGCGGTCAGCAGTTCGGTGCGGTCCGCGCCGTTGCAGTGGCGGATCTCGAAGTCGGGCCCGAGGGCGTCGACGGTCGCGGGGGACAGCTCTTCGGCGATCAGTACAACGGCGCTCTTGGTCACAGTGCTCACGACAGTGGTCCTTAACTGTCCGGTTCTCCCCGGCACGTAGGTGGCGTGGAAGGCGGGGGGAAGGTGGCATGCCGCGTAGGTAGACGCACGACGCTGTGGGCCTGACGCGCACTCGGAGTGTATCGACGGGCTGGGTACCAGGCTGCTCCCGTCCGGCGAAATCACCCGGACGGGAGCAGCCTAGTTGTACAAGGGCCCTTCAGAATTGGACAGCGCCAGAACGGGGCCCGGCCTGGAGGATCAGGCCTCTTCCTTGACCCAGCTCATCAGCTTGCGGAGCTTCTTGCCGGTGGACTCCAGCAGGTGGTCCTCGTCGGCCTTCTTGTACTCGTTGTACTTCGGCAGACCGGCCTTGTACTCGGCGATCCAGGTGTTGGCGAAGGTGCCGTCCTGGATCTCGGCGAGGACCTTCTTCATCTCGGCCTTGGTGGCGTCGGTGATGATGCGGGGGCCGGTGACGTAGTCGCCCCACTCGGCGGTCTCGGAGACCGACCAGCGCATCTTCTCCAGGCCGCCCTCGTACATCAGGTCGACGATGAGCTTCAGCTCGTGCAGGCACTCGAAGTAGGCGATCTCCGGCTGGTAGCCGGCCTCGACCAGGGTCTCGAACCCGGCCTTCACCAGGGCGGCGGTGCCACCGCAGAGGACGGCCTGCTCACCGAACAGGTCGGTCTCGGTCTCCTCGGTGAAGGTGGTCTTGATGACGCCGGCCTTGGTGGCGCCGATGCCCTTGGCGTAGGACAGCGCCAGGTCCAGCGCCTTGCCGGAGGCGTCCTGCTCGACGGCGACGATCGCGGGGACACCGCGACCCTCCTCGTACTGGCGGCGGACCAGGTGGCCCGGGCCCTTCGGGGCGACCATGCAGACGTCGACGTCGGCCGGCGGCTTGATGAAGCCGTAACGGATGTTCAGGCCGTGGCCGAAGAACAGGGCGTCGCCCGCCTTCAGGTGCGGCTCGATGGACTCGGCGTAGACGTCGGACTGGATGGGGTCCGGCACCAGGATCATGATGACGTCGGCCTCGGCCGCCGCCTCGGCCGGGGTGACGACGCGCAGGCCGGCCTCCTCCGCCTTGGCACGGGACTTCGAGTCCGCCTTCAGGCCGACCCGGACGTCGGCACCCGAGTCGCGCAGGGACAGCGCGTGGGCGTGGCCCTGGCTGCCGTAGCCGATGACCGCGACCTTGCGGCCCTGGATGATGGACAGGTCGGCGTCGTCTTCGTAGAACAGCTCGGCCACGGGGGCACATCTCCTTGCGTGATGGTCTTGCCGGGTACTTTCCTACGGTACGTGCACCCGGCAGGGGTGTGGGGCAGTGCTTCAGGGGGTGAGACGACCGCGCTACGCGCTGCGGTCGAGGGCGCGCAGCGAGCGGTCGGTGATGGAACGCGCGCCGCGCCCGATGGCGACCAGGCCGGACTGGACCAGTTCCTTGATGCCGTACGGCTCCAGCATCCGGAGCATGGCCTCCAGCTTGTCCGAGCTGCCGGTGGCCTCGACGGTCACCGCGTCGGGGGACACGTCGACCGTCTTGGCGCGGAACAACTGGACGATCTCGACGATCTGCGACCGTGTGTCGTTGTCGGCGCGGACCTTCACCAGGACCAGTTCCCGCTGGATCGCAGCGGTCTGGTCGAGCTCGACGATCTTTATCACGTTCACGAGCTTGTTGAGCTGCTTGGTGACCTGTTCCAGCGGGAGGTCCTCGACGTTGACCACGATGGTCATCCGGGAGATGTCCGGGTGTTCCGTCGGGCCGACGGCGAGGGAGTCGATGTTGAAGCCCCGACGGGAGAACAGCGAGGCGATGCGGGCGAGCACGCCGGGCTTGTTCTCGACCAGGACGGAGAGGGTGTGCTTGGACATGGGGTCTCTGTTCCCTTGGTCGTTCTGGAGGGGGCGTCAGTCGAGGTCGTCGCCGAAGTCGGGCCGGACGCCCTTGGCGAACTGGATCTCGTCGTTGCTGGTGCCGGCCGCGACCATCGGCCAGACCATCGCGTCCTGGTGGACGATGAAGTCGATGACGACCGGGCGGTCGTTGATCTCCATCGCCTGCTTGATCACCGCGTCCAGGTCCTCCGGGCGCTCGCAGCGCAGGCCGACGCAGCCCATCGCCTCGGAGAGCAGCACGAAGTCGGGGATCCGGGTGCCCTGGGCCGGCGGCTCGATGCCGTCGTGGCCCGGGCCGGAGTGCAGCACGGTGTTGGAGTAGCGCTGGTTGTAGAAGAGGGTCTGCCACTGGCGGACCATGCCCAGCGAACCGTTGTTGATGACCGCGACCTTGATCGGGATGTCGTTCAGCGCGCAGGTGACCAGTTCCTGATTGGTCATCTGGAAGCAGCCGTCACCGTCGATCGCCCAGACCGAGGCCTCCGGGCGGCCCGCCTTGGCCCCCATCGCGGCCGGCACGGCGTAGCCCATGGTCCCCGCGCCGCCCGAGTTGAGCCAGGTGGCCGGCTTCTCGAACTGGATGAACTGCGAGCTCCACATCTGGTGCTGGCCGACGCCCGCGGCGTAGATCGCCTCCGGGCCGACCAGCCGGCCGATCCGCTCGATGACCTGCTGCGGGGAGAGCTGCCCGGCCGGGGCCGGCTCATAGCCCAGCGGGTAGGTCTTCTTCCACTCGTTGAGCTTGACCCACCAGTCCGCGTAGTCGCTGCGGTGGCCGGCGTCGAACTCGGCCTGGACGGCGACGATCAGGTCGGCCAGCACCTCGCGGGCGTCGCCGACGATCGGCACGTCGGCCGGGCGGTTCTTGCCGATCTCGGCCGGGTCGATGTCGGCGTGGACGACCTTGGCGTAGGGGGCGAAGCTGTCCAGCTTGCCGGTGACGCGGTCGTCGAAGCGGGCGCCCAGGGTGAACAGCAGGTCCGACTTCTGCAGCGCGGTGACCGCCGGGACGGTGCCGTGCATGCCGGGCATGCCCAGGTGCTGCGGGTGGCTGTCGGGGAAGGCGCCGAGCGCCATCAGCGTGGTGACCACGGGGGCGCCGGTCAGCTCGGCGAGGATCCGCAGTTCGGCCGTGGCGTGCGCCTTGAGCACCCCGCCGCCGACGTACAGCACCGGGCGCTTGGCGCTCACCAGCAGCTTGGCGGCCTCGCGGATCTGCTTGGCGTGCGGCTTGGTGACCGGACGGTAGCCGGGCAGCGAGGTCTCGGCCGGCCAGCGGAAGGTGGTGGTGGCCTGCAGCGCGTCCTTGGCGATGTCGACCAGGACCGGGCCGGGGCGGCCGGTGGCGGCGATGTGGAACGCCTCGGAGATCACCCGGGGGATCTCGGACGGGTCGGTGACCAGGAAGTTGTGCTTGGTGATCGGCATCGTGATGCCGCAGATGTCCGCCTCCTGGAAGGCGTCGGTGCCGATCGCCTTGGAGGCGACCTGCCCGGTGATCGCCACCATCGGGACCGAGTCCATGTAGGCGTCGGCGATCGGGGTCACCAGGTTGGTCGCGCCCGGCCCCGAGGTGGCCATGCAGACCCCGACCTTGCCGGTGGCCTGGGCGTAACCGGTGGCGGCGTGGCCGGCGCCCTGCTCGTGACGGACCAGGATGTGGCGCACCTTGGTCGAGTCCATCAGCGGGTCGTACGCGGGAAGGATGGCCCCGCCCGGGATACCGAAGACGGTGTCCGCGCCCACGGCCTCCAGCGAGCGGATGAGCGACTGGGCGCCGGTCATGGTCTCGACGACGTGCTGGGGAGCGGGAGCGTGGGCGGCCGGGGTGTCCCCGCGGCGGGGGGATGCGGCGTGCTCGGTCATCTGCCTGTCTCTTCTCGGGTTTTGCCGACCCGGGTGGTTGCGGGCCCGGTGCCAGAGGGTGGTGGGGTCCCGCGTGTCGGGCCGATCGCCGGCTCTGCCCCAATCGTCCCTCTTCTCCCTCCGGAATCGGGGGGAATCGGGCGGCCGGGGCCAGTGGTCTTGCGGAGTGGAACAGCGTCAGTGCAACAAAAAACCCCTCGTGCCAAGGGCATGCGAGGGGTGGCGCGTCGGTCTGTCACAAGCGGGGCATGGCCCGCTCAGCCGACGCGCCCGCCAAGTACGAGAATTCGGGTGCGCATGGCAACGACCTTCCTCCCGTGCGGGGTCGACTGTCAAGCAGGTGGGATGACAGTCTCGCCATGCGGACCGTGTCCCGGACCGGCCACGGCCCGGTGTTCGGGCAGGTCGGAGGGGCTGTGGTGAGGTGCGACACGCCCTCCCCCGGACTCTCCGCGGCCACCCGTCCGGGTGTCGGCGGCCAGATACGCGCGCCGCGCGGAGAGCGAGCCGAGCGGCCTCGGCAGCGGGTACGCCCGGCGGGCCAGCGCCCGCCGCAGCCGGGTCTCGTCCAGCGGCGGGGCGAAGGCCGACCCCTGGCCCTGCCGGCAGCCCAACTCCTGCAGGACGGCGACCTGGCGCGGCAGGTCCACCCCCTCGGCGGCGGTGGCCAGACCGAGGTCCCGGCCGAGCCGCAGCGCGTGCCCGGCCAGCGTCCGGCCCAGCGCCGACTCACCGAGGTCCTGGACCAGCGTGCGGTCCAGTTTGAGGCTGTCGAACGGCAACCGGGCCAGCGCGCCCAGCGAGCCGTTGCCGGCGCCGTAGCCGGCCAGCGCGGTCGAGACACCGAGCCGGCGCAGCGCGGCGAGCCGCCGGCCCAGCTCGTCGGCCAGCGTGTCCGGGCCCATCCGGGCCACCTCGACCACCAGGTGGCCGGCCGGCAGCCCGGTGTCGCGCAGTGCCGCGACCACCGCCTCGTACATCCCGGGCGAACAGAGGCGCTGGACCGAGAGCCGCACCGACACCGGCACCGGGGCCGGCGCCGAGCGGGTCCTGGCCGGCGGCAGCCCGCGCCGCCGGGCGGCGGCCGTCACCGCCTCGTGGATCAGCCAGCGGGTGAAGCGGGTGGCCGCGTCGCCGTGCTCGGCCGAGCGCAGGAACTCGGCGGGGGTGAGCAGCAGCCCCTGTGCCGAACGCCAGCGGGCCTGGGCCTCGACGCCGGTGACGGCGCCGGTGGCGAGGTCCACCACCGGCTGGTGCAGCAGCGTGAAGCCGCCCTCGCGGACGGCCACCCGCAGCCGCTCCTCCAGTTCGGTCCGGCGCTCCAGATCGGCCCGCATGGCCGGGGTGTAGAGCACCACCCGGCCCTTGCCCTCGGACTTGGCCCGGTACATCGCGAGGTCGGCGTTGCGCATCAACTCGTCGGTGGCGGCCCGGGGGTCGGCGGCCGGTCCGCGTTCGGGGGTGCCGAAGGCGATGCCGATACTGGCCGCGACGCTGAGTTCGGCGCCGCCGATCCAGTACGGTTCGGAGAGGGCGATCCGCAGCCGCTCGGCGAGCTCCTGGACCTGCAGCCGGCCGAGCGGGCCGCAGACCAGCGCCGCGAACTCGTCCCCGCCGAACCGGGCGACGGTGTCCCCGCAGCGCACCGCGCCCTGCAGCCGGCGGGCGGCCTGCACCAGCAACTCGTCGCCGACCTGGTGGCCGGCGCTGTCGTTGACGGCCTTGAAGCCGTCCAGGTCGAGGAAGAGCACGGCGACCCCGGCGCCCGCCCCGCCCTGCTGGCCGCGGGCGGCGAGGGCGGTTCTCAGCCGCTGCGCGAACAGCGCCCGGTTGGGCAGGTCGGTGAGTGGGTCGTGGAACGCGTTGTGCTGCAACTGCGCCTGCAGTATCACGCGTTCGGTGACGTCGCGGCTGTTCAGGATCAGCCCGTCGCGGTACCGGTTGACGGTCGACTCGACGTGCAGCCACTCGCCGGCGCCGGAGCTGATCCGGCACTCCACCCGGGCCGCGGACGGCTCGGCCGCGGCGGGCGAGCGGTGCGCGGCGAGCCGGCCCCGGGCGAGGAAGCGGCGAACCTCCGCCAGCACCCGGTCCACGTCCTCGGGGTGGACGAGGTCCAGCAGGTTGCCGCCGACCAGTTCCTCCGGATCCCGCCCGTAGACGCCGAGCGCGGCCGGGGAGACGTAGGAGAGCACGCCGTTGGCACCGGCGATCATGATGACGTCGCTGGAACCCTGCACCAGGGAGCGGAAGTGCGCCTCCTTGTGGGCCAGCTCCTGCGCCAGCGAGAGGTTGTCCAGCAGCATCACCCCCTGCCGCAGGATCAGCGCCAGGCCGACGGTACAGGCCGCCGACGCCACCACCCGGTCCAGCGCCCGCCCGCCGAGGGCGTTGTAGAGGATCCCGGCGGTACAGACCGCGGCCGCCGCGTACGGGGTGAGCGCGCTGAAGGTGGTGGCCACCCGGCGGCGCGGCAGGCCGCCGACCGAGGGGTGCTCGCGCAGCGGCCGGCGCCAGCGCGGCGACCACGGCGCCCAGGCCAGCAGCAGGCTGCCGGCGAACCAGCCGGCGTCCAGCAGCTCCCCCGAGTGGTAGCTGCTGCGCAGGTCCGGGGAGGTGAAGAGGGCGTCGCAGAGCACCGTGACGGCGAGGCCGATCATCGCGGTGTGCACCGCGGCCCGGTTGCCGTCGCGGCCGCCGAAGCGCAGTCCGACCACCAGGCTGACCAGCAGGATGTCCAGCACCGGGTAGGCCAGGTTGAGGGCCAGCCGCAGCGGGGAGCCGTCCTCGCCGGCGGCGATCCGGCCGAGCGCCAGGCTCCAGCTGAGGGTGAACAGCGAACCGGCCACCAGCCAGCCGTCCAGCAGCAGGCAGAGCCAGCCGGCGGCGCTGCGCGGGCGCTGGGCGAGCACCAGCACACCGGTGATGGCCAGCGGGGCGAACAGCAGGAAGGCGTACTCGGCGAGCGTGTCCTGCGGCAGCGGGGTGCGCTCGACCAGCTCGTACCAGCCCCAGGTGCCGTTGCCGAACGAGACCATGAACGAGGAGAGGCCGAACAGCAGCCAGGCCGGGCGGGCGTGACCGCCGACCGTACAGCCGTACGCGAGGCAGGACAGCGCGGCGGCGAGGGCGGCCGCCGCCAGACCGAAGTCCCCCATGAAGACAGCGAGTTGGCGCGAACCCCAGCCGAGAGAGGCACCCAGCGCGTAGGCCAGGCAGAGGGCGCCGAGGACGGTGCCGGGCAGGCTTCGGCTGTACAGCAGGCGGCGGACCGGGCCGCGCCGGGCGGCCGCGGACAGGTCGGCGTCCGGCACGCCCGTCCGTCCGGCTCCGGGCAGCACCGCATCGGTGGAGCTCACTCGGCCTCTCCCCCTCCGGCCCGGGGCCTGGCGCCCCGGCCACGGGCCACCGGCCGCGCACCTGGTGGCCGTACGCGGTGACCTGGCGCCCCGTCAGGGCGCCGGCCCAGGGGGTGGGCGGCCTGCCGGCCGACGCACCGCACCGATGTTCCCACTCGGGACCCTACACCACTTCGGTCACTCAATGACACGCACACTCAACTTAGAGTAATGGTGCGGGGGTAGGGAAATGCACCCGATTCCGCCGGATCAGGCCGGTTGGCGGGGGCGCGCACAGGGGGGCTCACGCAGCGCGCACAGGAGCACGCGGTGGCGTCCGGCGACCACCGGCCGGTCCGGGCCGGTCCGGGCGGTGGTCGCGGGCGGCGGCGCGGGTCAGCGGCCGGTCGGCACCAGCTCGTCCGGGAAGAGCCGCAGGCGGTGCGCCAGCGCACCGGCCTCGCCCCGGCCGGTCACCGCCAGCTTGCCGAGGATGTTGGAGACGTGCACGCTCGCGGTCTTCGGCGAGATGTACAGCTCCTCCGCGATCTGCCGGTTGGTCCGGCCCCGGGCGAGCAACCGGAGCACGTCCCGCTCACGGGGGGTGAGCCCGAAGGAGTCGCCGACCGGGGCCCGGCCGGCGGGCGCGGCCGCGCGGGCGGTCAGCACCAGGCCGGCCCGCTCGGCCAGGCCGGTGACCTCGGCCAGCAGCGCGGTGTCCGCCCGCGCCCGGGCCAGCACCCGGGCCTCGCGGAGCAGGGCGGCCCCCGCCTCGCGGTCACCGGCCAGCACCTCGGCCTCGCCGGCCCGCAGCAGCGCCGCCGCCAGCGGGCCGGGCAGCCCGGTCGGCCGCAGCGCCTCGACGGCGGCGGCCCACCGCGCCGGGGTGTCCAGGCCCTCGGCCCGGGCCAGTTCGGCCTCCAGCAGACGGGCCCAGCCGTGGTGCAGCGGCGCCTTGGGGGTCAGCAGGGCGGCCACCTCGGCGATCCGGGCCAACACCTCGGCCCGGCCTGCGGCGGCTTCCGGCAGGCCCCGGCTGTCGGCCTCGGCGGCGGCCCCGTCCACCAGCAGCGGGTAGAGCGCGGCCTCGTTCCCCGCGGGGAGCGGGCCCTCGATCACGGCGAGCAGTTCGGCCCGGGCGTCCAGCGGGCGGCCGCCGCGGGCGGCGATCATCACCGCGAGCCGGGAGATCGGCACCGAGTGCTGGAACTGGCAGACCCGGTCCGAGGCCCGCGCCTGGGCCAGCATGCCGGCCGCCGAGGCGAGGTCCCCGCGCAGCAGGGCCAGCTCGCCCCGCAGCCGGTCGAGGAACTCGGCGTGGCTGCCCGGGTGCTGGGTGCGCTCGGCGCCGGCCAGCAGCTCGGCCGCCTCCTCGGTCCGGCCGAGGTCGAGCAGGGCCTCGGCGAGGTTGCCGAGCAGCAGGGTGCCGATGTTGCGCAGCAGGCCGGTGCCGTCCGCCGCCTCCAGCCCCTCGCGGGCGAGCGCCACCGCCTCCTCCGCCCGGCCGAGCGACTGCAGCAGGCTGGCCAGGTTGTTGAGGCCGCGGAGCATGAGGTCCGGGACGCCGAGTTCACGGGTGGCGGCGAGCGCCGCGGTCAGCTCGGTGATGGCGGCCTCGGGGTCGTTCCCCAGGTCGTTGCGCAGGGTGCCGAGCGTCATCCGGGCGTGCTGCTCGACGGCGTGCGCCCCGACCTCACGGGCGATCGCCGCGGCCCGCTCGGCGAGTTCGACGCTCTCGCCGGTGGGGCTGTTCAGCATGGCGATGCCGGCGCTCAGCGCGAACACCTCGGCCTGGACCGCGGATGGCGGCAGGTGCTCGACCAGCCGCCTGGCGTAGGCCGCCTCGTCCTGGTCCTTGGAGCGGTTGAGGTGGCCGAACATCCGGGCCCGGTTCATCCGGAACCAGGCGGCGCGGGCCGGGTCCCTGGCCTCGTCGACCAGCTTCAGCGCCCGCCGGGAGAGGCTCAGCCCGCGCTCGCGGTCCCCGCTGCGCCGGGCCGCGACCACCGCCTCGGCGAGGACGTCGACCAGTTGCAGCCGCTCGCAGTCGGTGTCGTGCGTCGCCACGTCGCAGGAGCAGGGCGGGTAGGTCTCGGCCCAGTCGTAGGGGCGCAGGGTGTGCGCCAGGACGTCCTCGGAGACCTCGTCCCACAGCTCCAGGGCGCGCTCCAGCATCCGCAGCTGCTCGGCGAAGGCGTTGCGACGGCGGGCGGCCCGGGCGGCCTCCAGCGCGCTCGGCAGGGCCCGCGCCGGATCGTGCGCGTGGTACCAGTAGTTGGCCAGCCGGGCCGGCCGGACGTCGCAGCCGACCAGGTGCGGCTGCTGCTCCAGGGCGGTGGCGAAGCGCCGGTTGATCCGGTGGCGCTCGCCGGGCAGCAGGTCGTCCGAGACCGCCTCCCGGACCAGGGCGTGCCGGAACCGGTAGCCGTCCCCGTCGGTGTCCGGGCGCAGGATGTTGGCGCCGACGGCCGCCCGCAGCGACTCGATCAGCTCCTCCTCGTCGTCCAGCACCGCGGCCAGCAGCGCGTGTTCGACGTAGGAGCCGCCCTCGGCCGCGATCCGCAGCACCCGCTGGGTCTCCTCGTCCAGCGCCTCGACCCGGACCAGCAGGATGTCCCGCAGCGAGTCGGTGAGCCCGGCCGAGCAGCCGGACTGGAAGGCGGTGGCGAGTTCCTCGACGAAGAACGGGTTGCCCTCGGAGCGGCGGTGGATCCGGTCGACCAACTGCCGGTCGGGGTCGGCGGTGCCGAGGATGCCGGCCAGCTGCGCGGCCACCTCGCCCGGACCGAACCGCTCCAGCTCCATCCGCTGGACGGTGCGCAGCCGCTCCAGCTCGGCGAGGAAGGGCCGCAACGGGTGCCGGCGGTGCAGGTCGTCGGTGCGGTAGGTGGCGACCAGCAGGACCCGGGCCCGGTGCAGGGTGCGGACCAGGTAGGTGAAGAGCTCCCGGGTGGAGCGGTCGGACCAGTGCAGGTCCTCGACGGCGAGCACGAGGGTACGCTCCGTGCCGAGTCGCTCGAACAGCCTCGCGGTGTGCTCGAACAGCCGGGCCCGGCCGTACTCGTCGTTGGGTTCGCCGTCGGCCTCGCCGAAGTCGGGCAGCAGTCGGGCGAGGTGGCCCTCGCTGCCGGCGGCGGCGGCCTCCAGCTCGGCACCCAGGCTCCGGTGCAGCCGGCGCAGCGCGGTGGCCAGCGGCGCGTACGGCAGCCCTTCGGCGCCGACCTCCAGACAGCCGCCGACGGTGGTGACCACGCCCGCGTCCGCGCAGGACCGGCCGAGGAACTCCTCCAGCAGCCTGGTCTTGCCGACGCCCGCCTCGCCGCCGACCAGGACGGCCTGCGGCTTCCCCTCCCCGGCCCGGCGCAGCGCCGCCGTCAGTTCGGTGATCTCGTTGCCGCGGCCGACGAAGACGGGACTCACCGATATCTGCTGCATGGAGGCGAGCATGCCATAACCGGCCGGGCCGGGCCGATCGGTTATCCCAGCCCCTGGACGCCCGGAAGGGGAGGTGCTGGATCGCACCTCCCCTTCCATCTCCGCCCCGGCCCCGGCCGGGTGTCGGACCGTCAGCACTCGTTCAGGCGCGCGGCGCGGCGCTCGAAGCGGAGGACGGGCAGCCGGCGCTGGCCGCGGCGGCCGGCCTTGGCCTCACGGACCAGGCGCTGGTGGTCGGCCTGGGCGTGGAGTTCCCGCACCTGCTGCTGGATGAGCTCGTACTCGAACACGGTGTTTCCCCTCGTGGTGGTCTCTCGTTCTGAGGTAAAGACTCCTCTCCCAGGGGGGTCCGCCACATCGGCACCTTGCCCCATGTTCCGGGCGGCCGGAGCCTTAGGGACGGGTGCCGGACACGGCAAAGGCCCGGATCCACCCCACTTAGGGGGTGAATCCGGGCCTTGACCGCACTAAGGCACCTTAGAGAGCCTTAGATGCCTTGGAAACCCTGGCCGAATCAAGCCGGCCCCGAGCTTCTCCAGGCAGTGCCTACTGCCCTTCCACGCCGAGCTTCGCCAGGATGAGGTCCTTCACCCGGGCCGCGTCGGCCTGGCCGCGGGTGGCCTTCATGACCGCGCCGACCAGCGCGCCCACCGCGGCGACCTTGCCGTCGCGGATCTTGGCGGCGATCGCCTCGTTGCCGGCGATGGCCTCGTCGACGGCGGCACCGAGCGCGGAGTCGTCCGAGACGACGGCCAGGCCGCGCTTCTCGACGACCTCGTCCGGCTCGCCCTCGCCGGCCAGCACGGCCTCGATGACCTGACGGGCCAGCTTGTCGTTCAGCTTGCCCTCGGCGACCAGCGCGGTGACCCGGGCGACCTGCGCCGGGGTGATCGGCTGCTCGCTCAGCTCGGTGCCGGTCTCGTTGGCCCGGCGGGCCAGCTCGCCCATCCACCACTTGCGCGCCTGGTCGGCCGGGGCGCCGGCGGCGATGGTCTCCAGGATCGGCTCGACCGCGCCGGCGTTCAGCACCGACTGCATGTCCTTGTCGGTCAGGCCCCACTCGGCCTGCAGCCGGGCCCGGCGCACCCGCGGCAGCTCGGGCAGCCCGGCGCGCAGCTCCTCCACCCAGGCGCGGGCCGGCGCGATCGGCACCAGGTCCGGCTCGGGGAAGTAGCGGTAGTCCTCGGCGTTGTCCTTGATCCGGCCGGCGGTGGTGCTGCCGTCCTCCTCGTGGAAGTGCCGGGTCTCCTGGACGATCGTGCCGCCGTCGCCCAGCACCGTGGCGTGCCGCTGGACCTCGAACCGGGCGGCCCGCTCGACGCTGCGCAGCGAGTTGACGTTCTTGGTCTCGGAGCGGGTGCCGAAGGTCTTGGTGCCGTTGGGGCGCAGCGACAGGTTGACGTCGCAGCGCATCTGGCCCTTGTCCATCCGGGCCTCGGAGACGCCCAGCGCCTTGATCAGCTCGCGCAGCTCGGCGACGTACGCCTTGGCGACCTCGGGGGCGCGCTCACCGGCGCCCTCGATCGGCTTGGTGACGATCTCGATCAGCGGGATGCCGGCCCGGTTGTAGTCGAGCAGCGAGTGCGTGGCACCGTGGATCCGGCCGGTCGCGCCGCCGACGTGGCTGGACTTGCCGGTGTCCTCCTCCATGTGGGCGCGCTCGATCTCCACCCGGAAGGTCGAGCCGTCCTCCAGCTGCACGTCGAGGTAGCCGTTGAAGGCGATCGGCTCGTCGTACTGCGAGGTCTGGAAGTTCTTCGGCATGTCCGGGTAGAAGTAGTTCTTCCGGGCGAACCGGCACCACTCGGCGATCTCGCAGTTCAGCGCCAGGCCGATCTTGATCGCCGACTCCACGCCGATGGCGTTGACCACCGGCAGCGAGCCCGGCAGGCCGAGACAGGTCGGGCAGACCTGGCTGTTCGGCTCGGCGCCCAGCTCGGTCGAGCAACCGCAGAACATCTTGGTCTTGGTGCCGAGCTCGACGTGGACCTCAAGGCCCATCACCGGGTCGTACGACGCGAGAGCGTCCTCGTAGGAGACCAGGTTCATGACGCTCACAGCGTCCCCTTCGCTAAAAGTCTGTGGAGGTACGGGCCCGGCCGCGCACGGCGGGTGCGCGGCCGGGCCGGGGGCTTTCTCAGCCCAGCAGCACGTCGTCGTCGCCCAGCCGGCGCAGCTCGCGCACCAGCAGGGCGGTGCCGGTGACCAGGGCCGCGGCACCGACCAGGGCGTTGATGAGCTTGAGCGTGTCGTTGTCGCCGCGGGCCTTCTTCACGTCCTTGACGATCGAGACCGCGCCGAACGCGCTGGTGCCGATGGACAGCCACAGGCCGGGCTTGCTGTGCTTCCAGCCCTTGACGGACGTCGGGGCCTTGGCCTTCTCGATCTTGCTCACAGTGCCGGTGCCTCCTCCAGCAGGGGGTGCCCCCACTTGTCGTTGAGTGCGGCCTCGACGGCGCCGCCCACGCGGTACAGGCGGTCGTCCGCCATCGCGGGTGCGATGATCTGCAGGCCGACCGGGAGATTGTCCTCCGGCGCCAGCCCGCAGGGCAGCGACATGGCCGCGTTGCCCGCGAGGTTCGACGGAATCGTGCAGAGGTCGGCCAGGTACATCGCCATCGGGTCGTCGGCGCGCTCGCCGATCGGGAAGGCGGTGGTCGGGGTGGTCGGGGAGACCAGCACGTCCACACCGGCGAAGGCGGCGTCGAAGTCCCGCGAGATGAGCGTGCGGACCTTCTGGGCCGAGCCGTAGTAGGCGTCGTAGTAGCCCGAGGAGAGGGCGTAGGTGCCGAGGATGATCCGGCGCTTCACCTCGGGGCCGAAGCCGGCCTCGCGGGTGAGGGCGGTGACGTCCTCGGCCGAGCGGGTGCCGTCGTCGCCGACCCGCAGGCCGTAGCGCATCGCGTCGAAGCGGGCCAGGTTGGACGAGGCCTCGCTGGGCGCGATCAGGTAGTACGCGGGCAGCGCCAGGGTGAACGACGGGCAGGAGACCTCGACGACCTCCGCGCCCAGCTCGCGCAGCAGCTCGACGGACTCGTTGAACCGCTGCATCACGCCGGCCTGGTAGCCCTCGCCGGCGAACTCCTTGACCACGCCGATCCGCATGCCGCGCACGTCGCGCCGCTTGGCGGCCTCGACCACGGCCGGGACGGGCGCGTCGATCGAGGTGGAGTCCAGCGGGTCGTGGCCGGCGATCGCCTCGTGCAGCAGCGCCGCGTCGAGCACGGTGCGGGCGCACGGGCCGCCCTGGTCGAGCGAGGAGGAGAACGCGACCAGGCCGTAGCGGGAGACCGACCCGTAGGTGGGCTTCACGCCGACGGTGCCGGTGACGGCGCCGGGCTGGCGGATCGAGCCGCCGGTGTCGGTGCCGATCGCCAGCGGGGCCTCGAAGGCGGCCAGCGCGGCGGCCGAGCCGCCGCCGGAGCCGCCGGGGATGCGGCTGAGGTCCCACGGGTTGCCGGTGGCGCCGTAGGCGGAGTTCTCGGTGGAGGAGCCCATCGCGAACTCGTCCATGTTGGTCTTGCCGAGGATCACCACGCCGGCGTCCTTGAGACGCGTGGTCAGGGTGGCGTCGTACGGCGGGATCCAGCCTTCGAGGATCTTGGACCCGCAGGTGGTCGGCACGCCCTTGGTGGTGAAGACGTCCTTCAGCGCGAGCGGGACGCCGGCCAGCGGGCCCAGCTCCTCGCCCTTGGCGCGCTTGTCGTCCACGGCCCTGGCGGCGCTCAGCGCGCCCTCGGTGTCGACGTGCAGGAAGGCGTTGACCTTCTTGTCGACGGCACCGATGCGGTCCAGGTGCGCCTGGGCGACCTCGACGGCGGAGACCTCGCCCTTGGCGATGGCGCTCGCGGTCTCGGCCGCGGTGTACTTGATCAGCTCGGTCATCTTCGGTCAGTCCTCCCCGAGGATCTGCGGCACACGGAAACGCTGCTCCTCGGCGGCGGGGGCGCCCGACAGCGCCTGCTCCGGGGTGAGCGACGGTCGCACCTCGTCCGCCCGCATGACGTTGGTCAGCGGGAGCGGGTGGGAGGTCGGCGGGACGTCCTGTCCGGCGACCTCGGAAACGCGGGCGACCGCGCCGATGATCACGTCGAGCTGCTCGGCGAAGTGGTCCAGCTCTTCGGCCTGCAACTCAAGACGCGACAGCCGAGCGAGGTGGGCGACCTCCTCGCGCGTGATGCCAGGCATGCAGCGATCCTCAAGGGTGAGTTCTGGTGAGACCCGGCGCCGCGGTCAGGCGGTGCCGGGCCCGGGCAGGAGCAGCCGGCTCGGCGCTCCCGTCCTCTTGGTCTGTGGGCCCCATCCTATGGGGCCCGGCCCGGCCACCGGCCAACGAGTGACCCCGGGGGCCGGTCACGACGGCCCGCTCCCGCGACCGGACGGGGCCCGGCACGGCCCCGGCGCCCTACCCGCGTCTCGTCACTGCGGCCGGGTCGGGACCCACCTCGGCGTGCTCGGCGCCTGGATCTCCAGCTGGGCGGCCTGCGCCGCCTGGACCACCGGGGGCAGCACCGGCGGGATGACGGGCGGCAGCGCCGGCTGGATCACCGGCGGCAGTTGCGCGGCCGCGGTGAGCCGCTCGACCGGCGGGGCGCCGGTGCGGTGCACCCGGAGCCAGGCGGTGGCCTGCTCGGCCGGCAGGGCCGCCGACACCAGCCAGCCCTGGACGGCGTCCACGCCCATCCGGTGCAGCCGCTCCCAGGTCTCGTCGTCCTCCACGCCCTCGGCCACCACCGTCAGGCCGAGCGAGTGGGCCAGCTCCACCGAGCAGCGGACCACGGCCGCGTCGTGGTCGTCGGCGACCATCCGGGAGACGAAGGAACGGTCGATCTTCAGCTCGCCGACCGGCAGGCTGCGCAGCCGCACCAGCGAGGAGTGGCCGGTCCCGAAGTCGTCCAGGGACATGCCGACGCCGTACCCGCGCAGCTCGGCCAGGGTGTCGGCGGCCCGCCGGGAGTCGTCCAGCAGCAGCCGCTCGGTGATCTCCAGCTGGAGTGCGTGGGCCGGCACCTGGTGGCGGACCAGGTGCCCGGCGACCCGCTGCGCGAAGCCGGGGTTCAGCACGTCGCGCGGCGAGACGTTCACCGCGACCTGCACCTGGAGGCCCTGTTCGCGCCAGGAGGCGAGCTGGCCGACGGCCGCCTCCAGCACGTAGTCGGTGAGCCGGGGCATCAGACCGCTGGACTCGGCGAGCCCGACGAACTCGTCCGGCGAGACCTTGCCCTGGCCGGGCCGCTCCCAGCGCAGCAGCGCCTCCAGCCCGACCACCCGGCCGTCGAAGGCCACCTTGGGCTGGTAGTGCAGCTGCACCTCGCCGGTCTCCAGCGCCCGCCGCAGATCGCCGAGCAGCCCGATCCGGTACGGCGTGTCGGCGTCCTGCGCCTCGTCGTACTGCTCGACGGAGGTGCAGCCGCGCTGGGCGTGGCCCATCGCCACGTCGGCGCGGCGCAGCAGCGACTCGGCGTCCTGGGCGTGCTGCGGGTAGACGCAGACGCCGGCGCTGGCCTCCAGGACGAGCAGCAGCCCGTCGAGGCGGATCGGCGCGGCCAGCTCGGCGATCAGCGCCTTGGCGATCCGCTCCAGGGTGTTGGGGCACCCGACGCCGGGCAGCAGGACGGCGAACTCGTCGCCGCCCATCCGGGCCACCATCGGGCGGCCGCGCCGGTAGTCCCGGGGCATCCCGGCGAAGACGTCGTCGATCGTCTCCCGGCCGGCGCCGCCGGACGCGCCGGAACGCAGGGCCCGGTGCAGCCGGCGGGCGATGTGCACCAGCAGCCGGTCACCGGCGGTGTGGCCGAGCGTGTCGTTGAGCGACCGGAACCGGTCGAGGTCGAGCAGGATGAGGCCGACGCTGTACCCCTGCTCGTGCTCCGCGATGGCCTCCTGGGCGGCCAGTAACAGGGCCTGACGGTTGGGCAGGTCCGTCAGCGGGTCGGTGAGCTGGTCGCGGGCCCGGTCCCGGGCGATCCGCCAGGCCGCGACCAGGACGGCCAACGGCACCGCGAACAGCGGCAGCAGCTCGGGCTCGTAGCGGTAGACCAGGACGGCCAGCGGGATGAGCGGTGCGGCGCCGGCCAGCAGGACACCGAGCAGCAGGACCGCACCCGCCACCCCCTGCGGCGGGCGTGTGGGCGCACCGCCGGTCGTACGATCCATAAGCCCTGTCCTCCGTCGGGCCCGCCCCGTCAGGCCGCCTTACGGTGAGGCACCGTACTGGTGCCGGCAGCTGCCGGGCATGAGCGACCCCGCGGAGACCGGCTCAGCCGGTGCCCCCACCCCTGCTGACATTCTGTTGCGCTCCAGGGTATTCCGGGGCCCGCCCGGCGGGCAGACTTTCGGACAACCGGGAGCGCGCCAGCGCCTTCGGGTGCCGCACAGTGACACAATGCCCGCTTTCACCGCGCGGCACCCGGTGACGTTGCATCAGGACGATAACAAGACGGACTCAATGGCTCCGCGTTCGGGTCACCCCTCGGTCGGCGCCTGCTCGACGGCCTCCGCGGCGGCCTCCGGTTCGGGCAGGCCCAGGTGCCTGCGCGCCGCCTCCGGCCCCTGCTCCAGCAGCACCGTGAACCCCGCGTCGTCCAGGACCGGCAACCCGAGCTGAACGGCCTTGTCGTATTTGGAGCCAGGATTGTCACCGGCGACCACGAAATCGGTCTTCTTCGACACCGATCCGGTCACCTTCGCTCCGCGCGAGGTCAGCGCCTCCTTGGCGCCGTCCCGGGTGTGCCCGGCCAACGTGCCGGTGACCACGACCGTCAGCCCCTCCAGCGGACGCTCGCCGTCCTCCTCGGCGGCCTCCTCGGTGAAGCGGACGCCGGCCGCGCGCCACTTCTCCAGGATCTCCCGGTGCCAGTCCACCTGGAACCACTCGATGATCGAACGCGCCGTGCCCTGCCCGACCCCCTCGGTGGCGGCCAGCCGCTCCTCGCTCGCCGCGAAGATCGCGTCCAGGTCGCGGAACTCCCGGGCCAGGTCCTGGGCGGCCACCGGGCCGACGTGCCGGATCGAGAGGCCGTTGAGGAACCGCCAGAGCGGGCGGTCCTTGGCCTTCTCGATGTTCTCCAGCATCAATCCGGTGTTCTTCTTCGGCGCGCCGGTGGTGGTCGCGAAGAAGGACACCTCCTTCTCCTCGCCGGTCTCGTCGTCGAGCTTCGGCATCCCCGTCTTCTGGTCGCGCACCAGCACCCTGATCGGGAGCAGGGCGTCCACCGTCAGGCCGAAGATGTCGCCCTCGTTGCGCACCGGCGCCTCGGCCGGCTCCAGCGGCTGGGTCAGCGCGGTGGCCGCGACGTAGCCGAGGCCCTCGATGTCCAGCGAGGAGCGGCCGCCGAGGAAGGCGATCCGCTCGCGGATCTGGGCCGGGCAGAACTGCGCGTTCGGACAGCGCAGGTCGATGTCCCCCTCCGCCATCGGACGCAGCTCGGCTCCGCACTCGTGGCAGTGCGACGGCATCACGAACTCCCGCTCGGTGCCGTCCCGCAGGTCGTAGACCGGGCCGAGGATCTCCGGGATGACGTCACCGGCCTTGCGCAGCACGATGGTGTCGCCGAGCAGCACGTCCTTGGCCTTGACCACCTGCTGGTTGTGCAGCGTCGCGTACTGGACCATCGACCCGGCCACCTTCACCGGCTCCGCCAGCACCGCGTACGGGGTGGCCCGGCCGGTGCGGCCGATGCCGACCTTGATCGCGGCCAGCTTGCCGGTGACCTCCTCCGGCGGGTACTTCCAGGCGATCGCCCAGCGCGGGGACTTCGAGGTCGCGCCGAGCCGCCCCTGGAGGGCGATCTCGTCCACCTTGACCACCACGCCGTCGATCTCGTGCTCGACCGAGTGCCGCTGCTCGCCGAAGTGCTCGATGAAGGCGCGGACCTCCGCCAGCGTGCCGACCACCTTGTTGTGCCGGGCGGTCGGCAGGCCCCAGTCGTGCAGCAGCTGGTAGGCGTGCGACTGGTTGTCGATGTCGAAGCCGACCCGGGCGCCGATGCCGTGCACCACCATGTGCAGCGGGCGGGAGGCGGTGACCAGCGCGTCCTTCTGGCGCAGCGAGCCGGCGGCGGCGTTGCGCGGGTTCATGAACAGCCGGATCATCGCGCGGGGCCGCTTGCCCTCCTTGGCGCGCTCCTCGTTCTCCTGCCGGCGGCGCTCGTTCTCCTCGGCGAACGAGGCGTTCAGCGCCTCGAAGGCGTCGGTCGGGAAGTACACTTCGCCGCGGATCTCCACCAGCGCGGGGACGTCCTCGCCCTTGAGCCGGTGCGGGATCTCCTTGATGGTGCGGACGTTGGCGGTGATGTCCTCGCCGACCCGGCCGTCCCCGCGGGTCGCGGCCTGCACCAACTGGCCGTTCTCGTAGGTGAGGTTGACGGCCAGGCCGTCCACCTTGAGCTCGCAGAGGTAGTGGTAGTCGATGCCCTGCAGCTCGGTGGCGACCCGCTCGGCCCAGGCGGCCAGCTCGTCGTCGTCCATCGCGTTGTCGAGGCTGAGCAGCCGCTCCCGGTGCTCGACCGGGGCGAACAGCCCGGTGGGGGCGCCGCCGACGTTCTGGCTGGGCGAGTCGGCGGTGCGCAGGGCGGGGTGCTCGGCCTCCAGCGCCTCCAAGGTCCGCATCAGCGCGTCGAACTCGGCGTCGCTGACGACCGGCGCGTCCTGCTCGTAGTACCGGGCGCGGTGGTCCTCGATCTCGGCCGCCAGCTCGGCGTGCCGCCCGCGCACCTCCGCCGGGACGTCCTCCCAGCCCTCGACAGCCACCACCGCAAGCCCTCCTACGTTCTCATTCCGGGTTGTCCACCAGGCTCTGGGCCGCCCTCACGCTGAGTGACAGCGCCTTGCGCGCGTGGTCCGGGGAGGCCCCGGCCAGCCCGCAGGTGGGCGTCACCAGCACACGGCGGCCCAGCAGCTCCGGGGCGAACCCGAGCCTGCGCCACAACGTCCTGACACCCTGGACACTACCGGCCGGGTCGGACAGTGCCGTTGATTGAGCGGAGGACCGGTCGGTGGACGGGACGACACCGGCGAGGATCACGGTGCCCGCCTCGATCGCCTCCCCGAGCTCCTCGTCCTCACGCTCCGTCAACAGCGAGAAGTCCAGGGAGACTCCGGTCACCCCGGCCCGGCGCAGCAGCGGGAGCGGCACGTCCGGCGCGCAGCAGTGCACCACCACCGGCACGTCCACGCCGCGGATCACCTCGCGCAATGTCTCCTCGGCGACCTGGCGGTCGACCGAGCGCAACCGCTGGAAGCCGCTGGCGGTCTTCACCCCGCCGGTCAGCACGGCGGGCAGCGAGGGTTCGTCGAGCTGGAGCACGACCTCCGCGCCGGGAATCCGGCGGCGGACCTCGTCGAGGTGGCGGCGCAGCCCCTCGGTGAGCGAGCCGGCGATGTCGCGGCAGGCGCCGCGGTCGGCGAGCGCCTTCTCGCCGTACTTCAGCTCGATCGTGGCGGCCAGCGTCCACGGCCCGACGGCCTGCACCTTGAGCGCGCCCCGGTAGCCCTGGGTGAACTCCTCCAGGGCGTCCAGGTCCTCGCCGAGCCAGGCGCGGGCCCGCCGGGTGTCGCGGCCGGGGCGGTCGGTGAAGCGCCAGCCGCTGGGTTCGGTCTGCGCGAACAGCTCGACCAGCAGGCCGGCGCTGCGCCCGATCATGTCGGCGCCCGGCCCGCGGGCGGGGAGTTCGGGCAGGAACGGCAGCTGCTCCAACGCCCCGGTGGAGGTCCTGGCGGCCTCCCGCGCGTCGGTGCCGGGCAGCGATCCGACACCGGTGGCAGCGCCACGCAGGTCGGGGAAAGAGTGTCCGTTGCTCACCCGCCCGAGCCTAGTGCGCGCGGCACGGGAAGTCGGACCGGCCGACTTCCCGTGCCCGGCCTCACACCCCCGGGCGGACGGTGATGTCGGTGATCTCCGCGTCCCGGGAGGCGTCGAGCGCGGCCAGGACCGCCTTCGCCACCGACTCGGGCGTGATGAACCGGTCGGCGGCGTACTCCTTGCCCTCCTGCTGGTGCACCTTGACCTGCATCGCGGTGGCGGTGCGGCCCGGGTAGACCGAGGTGACCCGGACGCCGTGCCCGTGCTCCTCCAGGCGCAGCGAGTCCGCGAGCGCCTTCAGCCCGTGCTTGCTCGCCGCGTACGCCGACCACTCGGCACTGGCCCGCAGCCCGGCGCCGGAGTTCACGAAGACGACGTGGCCCTTGACCAGCCGCAGCGAGGGCAGCAGCAGGCGGGTCAGCTCGGCGGGCGCGACCAGGTTGACGTTCAGGGTCTCCTGCCAGGCCTTGACCGGCAGCTCGCCGACCTGGCCGAGCTCGACGACGCCCGCGACGTGCAGCAGCGAGTCGAGTTCGATCGGCAGCGCCTGGTGGCCGAAGGCCCAGGAGAGCTTGGCCGGGTCCTTGAGGTCGCCCACCAGGGTGTTCGCCCCGGGGAAGCGTTCGCGCAGTTCGGCGGCGCGGCGGGCGTCGCGGGCCAGCAGCCAGAGGTCGTCCCCGCGTTCGGCGAGGCGCTCGGCGAGGACGGCGCCGATGCCGGAGCCCGCGCCGGTGATCAGATGTGCAGCCATGACCGTGATCCTCTCAGGCCTTGAGCTGTGCGAAGACCTGGGCCGGGGTGTCGGCGAAGGTGATCAGCTCGGCCAGCGGGCGCGGCAGGAAGCCCTCGGCGTCCATCCGCTCCAGCTGGGTGCGCAGGCCCGCGTAGAAGCCCTCGGTGTCCAGGACGATCACCGGCTTGTCGTGCAGCGCGTGCTTCTTGAGCTCCAGCACCTCGGTGACCTCGTCCAGCGTGCCGAGGCCGCCGACCAGCACGACGACCGCGTCCGCGCGCATCAGCAACTGCGCCTTGCGCTCGGCGAGGTCGGCGGTGGTGATCAGCTCGTCGGCGCCCTCGTACGCCTTGTGCCGGAGCAGCTCGACGGAGACCCCGACCAGCCGGCCCCCGGCCGCCTTCACCCCGTCGGCGAGCAGCCCCATCAGCCCGGCGTGGGAGCCGCCCCACACCAGGGTGTGCCCACCCTCCCCGAGCAGTCGGGCGAAGTCGGCGGCGGGGGCGGTGTAGCGGTCGTCGAGCGAGTACGCGGAGCAGAAAACGGTGATGTTCATAGTGCTCCCCGGTCTATCACGCCCCGGCGATCGTTCTCACCGGCATTACCCGGTCGAACGCCTCAGCGGATCAGTCCCGGTAGGGGACGAGCTCCGACAGGCCCAGCGAGAAGCCGAAGGGCTCCGGGATGCCGATCGCGTCGCCGAACTTCCGGTCGCTGCGGGTGTGGTACCGGTCGTGATCCGGCTCGGAGAACAGCGTCACCGTCTGCCGGCGCGGGTCCACGATCAGGTACAGCGGGACGCGCATCACGGCGTAGTCGTGCAGCTTGTCCATCCAGTCGTTGCCCGGATTGGACGGCGAGACGATCTCCACCGCGATCAGAGCTTCCTCGGCAGGGGCCTTGTTGCCCGGCTCGGAGAGAACGGTCAGCGGCAGGTAGGTCAGATCGGGCTCGCGCCCCTTGGATACGTCCGGGCTGACGATCTCACTGCGCTCGCTGGGCAGATAGCCGTCGGGAGCGTGCTGCTCGAACTGCCTGCGCACCTGGGCGACATTGAGCTGATGGATGTTCGACGGCGACGCCTGCATGATCAGTGTGTCGCCGGACCACTCGATCCGGACGCCTTCCGGGGCGATCCGCTCCAGTTCCTCGACGAAGTCGCGGTGCTGCTCGTAGAAGGTCATGCCGTCCTCTCCGGAGGGTGCCTCGGGCATTCTCGGCCGCTCCACTTCCCCAGCACGTCGCGCGGCTCGGGACAGCTCAGTCCACTATGCCTGATCGTGCTGACGGTCCTCACCCAGCCGGCCGAGAAGACGGCTCCCGTCGTGGGCACGGACCGCCGGCGCGACACCGCCCTCGCGGAGCGCGTCCAGCACACGCACGGCGAACACCTCGGCCATCCGCTCGGACACCTCCCCCGGCGTGAGCCACGCGACGGCCGTGGACTCCTCCGAGAGCCGCTCCGCGCCGCTCTCGGGGTGGCACCGGAAGACCAGGGCGACGATGCCCCGGGGCACGTTCTTGTAGACGCCGGTCAGCCGCTCCACGCCGACCTTGATCCCGGTCTCCTCGAAGACCTCGCGCCGCACCCCGTCCTCGACGGACTCGGACAGCTCCAGCACGCCGCCGGGCGGCTCCCAGGTGCCGTTGTCCGCCCGGCGGATCGCCAGCACCCGGCCGTCCTCACGGACGACCGCTCCCGCGACGGACACCGAGTGGAGCGGCGTCGACCGGGGCTTCCCGGAGCGGTGGCTCATGCACAGGAGGATACGAGCCCCGGCCCACCCGGGCGTGCCGGTCCGAGAGGACCCCCAGGACGGCGACCAGGCCTGCGGCGAGACGGTCCGCGGGGGCGGCGTCGGGGGCGCTCGCCGGCCGGTGGGACGCCAGTCGGGCGGCAAGCCAACCCGGGGAGGCCCAGCCCGTCTCGATGGCCATGGCGGTGACCCGGCGCAGCAGGTCGTCCCCCGGGACGGCGCGGGCGGGCCCGCGGAGGTCGAGCGGCAGGTGCTCGGTCATCCGCTCCCAGTGCGTGGCGTCGGGCAGGGCGGGCTGTTCGCTCGCGCGCGGAGTGGTACCTGTCACCACAACAGCAACCATCTCCTCTACCTGGTAAGGGACTTCCTGGTTCAGTCCGCACGTGCGGACGGTCGAGCCCGTACGTGCGGACTGGTCCGACTCCGCACGTACGGACTTCCGTTCGCCGCAGCGCGGCTGCGGCAACACCGCACGTGCGGACCTCACCGGCTCCGCACGTGCGGGCTTGTCGGCGGCGCAGCGGAGCAACTCCTGCTTGACGCGCCGGGCGTCGGCGCGCAGGACGGCGAGGGCGGCGTCCCAGTCGGGGACGCCGCCCAGGGGCAGGGTGACGGCGTAGCCGCGCACCCGGACGCCGGAGGGGCCGTGGACCAGGGCCATGACCCCGGCCGCCTCGGCGGCGCGGTAGAAGCCGGGGACGGAGTCCTTGGAGACCCGGCAGGCGCGGGAGAACCAGAGGTTGGACGGCGGGCAGTGGAGGTTGGTCCCGTCCGCGTCGGCCTTCTGCGCGGCGTGCAGGAGGAAGAGGACGAAGGACGGCCCGAGGGACTTCCAGGGTCCGCCGGTCGGGACGCTCTGCATCCACTGCCCGACCCGGATCCGGAACTCGTTCGCGGGCGGGGTGCCCGTGGGACGGGCGAGGGCAAGAGCCTCGGTGGTGACGACGTGCACGTTCGACCTTTCGTGGCCGATATGCGAGCCGGAAGACAGCACGGCTGGCATACTGGCCGAGGTGTTGTGTGCGTGCGCCGGAACCGCCAAGTTACAGACGCACGCGCGGAAATGGCCACCGCCCAAGGGGCGGTGGCCATTTCATTTTATGCCAAGCGAGCAGCAGATTTGACGGACAGTCATAGATTCGCTGCGGTGAGTATTCGCGCATCCAGGCTGCTACGCGAGGTGGGTTCTCCGCGCCCTCAGGCTTTTCCGTGAGCGATCCGGTACGGCCCGAGGTAGAAGGAGAGAGCCGCGTGCGACGGGCCGTCCGGGATACCCCCGCTGGTCAGAAGTCTCACGACCTCGGCCTCTGGCAGCCACTCGACCCGAGTCGCTTCGGACACGTCGACCGGCTCGCCGAGCCTCGTGCAGCCGGTGACGTGGAAAGCGGTGAAGTGCATCGTCGAGATGCCGGCGAGCGCGTCGTACTCGGTGAGCGGCTCCACGCGCCCCGGCCGCCAACCGGTCTCTTCCTCGACCTCGCGCGCGATCGCCTCGGCGAGCTCCTCGCCGGCGTCCACCCACCCGGCCGGTACCTCCCAGCCCCATCGACCCGTGATGAACCGATGCCGGTAGATCAGTAGGAACTCGCCGGCTTCGTTGGTGACGACCGAGGTCACCGACGGCTTGGGCATGCGAATGACGTGGTGATCGATCCGACCCACGCCCGGGATGTCCACGTCATCCAGCCACACCTCGACCCACGGAGAGTCGTAGACCCGCCGCCGACCGTACGACGCCCACTCCATTCCGGGCCCTCCTCACGCGCGTGCGAGCTGGTACTCCGACTCTCTCACGCGCGCCGCGAGCTCCCGTGCCTGGCCTGCGGACCGCCACGGGCCGAGAGCGGTCTGGAACGTGCGGGCGCGCAGGATGAGCGGTTGGACGACGGTCCCCCCGGCGAGATCGAACGCGGCATGCGCCAACGCGCACGCCGCGTCAAGGTCGCCCTGACCCAGACGGCACTCGGCGAGGTCGACGGTGAGCACAGAGCGACCCTTGACGTCGACCTCGGCGCGGCGCCCGATGGCTGCTTCCAGCAGGCCGGCAGCAGCTTCGAGCTCGCCGAGGTGCGCATACGTCTCCCCAGCGAGGCCATCCAGTCTCGGGCCGGTGAAGAAGTCGAGGCCTCCGATGGGATCGTCGTCGGCGGTGTCGATCAGGTGGGCGGCTTGGTCAAGGGCCACAAGAGCCTCCTCCCGGTCGCCCCTCGCGGCCAGCGCCCGCGCGTAGTTCGCTGTGACCCACGCACGGCGCCGAGGGCTGGCGACCTCGGCCAGGGCTGCCGCCTGCCGTAGAAGCTCAGCAGCGTGCACCTGGCGGCCGGCCGTGTACTCGACGATGGACTGCATGGTCAGCAGCCACGCCGTCAGCTCGTCGCCCTCCCCCTCGCCCGCAGCGACGCGGCCGAGGTGAAAGTGGGCGTCCGAACGCCCCCGGTCGCCGAGGTCATGGTTGGCGAGCCCGAGCAGACCTGAGACGACGGCCAGTATCTGTACACACCGACGCCGGGCGGCAATCGACTGCGGGCGCCCGAGCAGCTCGTGCACGCCAACAAGCTGCCGCTGGAGGACAGGAACCGACTCTGCTGGCGGCGTCACCGGGTAACGGTAAGCAACATCAGCGACCGCAGCCTCAAGGTGCGCAAGTGCAGCGTCGGACGCCGTCGAGCGGCTGAGCACGTCGAGTACTTCCCAGGTCTCTGGCACCGCGGCGACTCGGTAGACCTCCGGCCCGGACGGTGCCTCCCACGGTCGGTCCGCGAGGCCCAGCATGTGCCCGGGGATCCGGAGGCCATCGGCGATGCGTTCAATGACATCCATGCTGGACACCGTGCGACCACCGGCCGCGAGGCGGGTTGGGCCGAGGGCGCTCCGTACGACCGGGTCATCGCCACGTGCTCCCTGCTGGAGATCCCTCCGGTGTGGCTGGAGCAGACGGCCCCCGGCGGGATCGCCGTCGTCCCGTTCGGCACCGAGTACGGCGGCGAGCAGATCGTCCGGCTGACCGTGAACGACGACGGGACCGGCGCGAGCGGCAGGTTCACCCGGAGTTCGGCGTTCATGCGGCTGCGCCAGCAGCGCACGGACCGGCCGCCCTTCGAGGACTACCTGCACGGGCAGGAGTGGCCGGCCGACGGGGTGAGGAACACGACCGCCCTCGCCCCGCCGGACACGGGCGGGTGGTTCGAGCAGTTCGTCATCGGGGCGGGCGTACCCGGCGCGTTCTGGCGCGCGGAGCGCTACGAGGACGGCGCGTACACGCTGTGGCTCTACAGCCGGGACACCCTGTCGTGGGCCTCTGCCGACTACGAGCGGGGCCGCACGGAATACGAGGTGTACCAGTCCGGCCCCCGCAAACTGTGGGACGAGGTGGCCACCACCTACCGGTGGTGGGCCGACCAGGGCCGCCCCGGGTACGAGCGGTTCGGCCTGACCGTCACCACGGACGGGCAGCGCATCTGGTTGGACTCCCCGGACCATCCCGTTCCGCAGCACGCGTGACACGCACGGGGGCCCGGCCGTCCGGTGCGGACGGCCGGGCCCCGAAGACCGGAGACTACGCGGTGACCGCCCGGCGCTCCGTGGTCGCGATGGTGGCGGAGCCGATGACGCGGGTGCCGTCGTAGAGCACCACGGCCTGGCCGGGGGCGATGCCGCGCGCCGCGGCGTCCAGGCGCACGTGCAGCTCGCCGTCGACGACCGAGGCGCTGACCGGGACCTCCTCGCCGTGGGCGCGGAGCTGGGCGGTGTAGCGGCCGTCGGCGAGCGCCTCGGTGCCGCACCAGCGCGGGCGGATCGCGGTCAGGGCCGTCACGTCCAGGCCCTCGACCGGACCGACGGTGACGGTGTTGTTCACCGGGGAGATGTCGAGGACGTAGCGCGGCTTGCCGTCGGCGGCCGGGCGGCCGATCCGCAGGCCCTTGCGCTGGCCGATGGTGAAGCCGTACGCACCGTCGTGCTCGCCGAGCTTGGTGCCGTCCGCGTCGACGATGTCGCCGGTGGCGGTGCCGAGGTGCTTGGCCAGGAAGCCCTGGGTGTCGCCGTCCGCGATGAAGCAGATGTCGTGGCTGTCGGGCTTCTTGGCGACGGCCAGGCCGCGGCGCTCGGCCTCCTCGCGGATGACGTCCTTGGTGGTGTCGCCGAGCGGGAAGAGCGAGTGGGCGAGCTGGTCGGCGTCGAGCACGCCGAGCACGTAGGACTGGTCCTTGGCGCCGTCCACCGCGCGGTGCAGCTGGCGCTCACCGGAGGGCAGGTCGACGATCCGGGCGTAGTGGCCGGTGCAGACGGCGTCGAAGCCGAGCGCGATCGCCTTGTCCAGCAGCGCGGCGAACTTGATCTTCTCGTTGCAGCGCAGGCAGGGGTTCGGGGTCCGGCCGGCCGCGTACTCGGCGACGAAGTCGTCGATGACGTCCTCGCGGAACCGCTCGGCGAGGTCCCAGACGTAGAACGGGATGCCGATCACGTCGGCCGCCCGGCGGGCGTCGCGGGAGTCCTCGATGGTGCAGCAGCCGCGGGCGCCGGTGCGGAAGGACTGCGGGTTCGCCGACAGTGCCAGGTGCACGCCCGTCACCTCGTGCCCGGCTTCGGCGGCGCGGGCCGCGGCGACGGCGGAGTCCACCCCGCCGGACATCGCCGCGAGCACACGGAGGCGGCCAGTGGACGGGGCGGTCGGGGCACCGGGGAAGTCAGTCATGATGCCAACAAGAGTACGTGGTCACGGCGGACCCACGACCGGGATGTTCAGCGCCTCGCGGCCGCCGCCAGCCCCGCGTTGCGGGCGCGCTGGACCACCGGCGCGATGGCCCCGGCGAGCGCGGTGACGTCCTCCCGGGTGGAGGTGTGGCCGAGCGAGAACCGCAGCGAGGCGCGGGCCAGCAGCGGGTCGACGCCCATCGCCAGCAGGACGTGGCTGGGCTGCGGCACCCCCGCCGAGCAGGCCGAGCCGGTCGAGCACTCGATGCCCTGGGCGTCGAGCAGCATCAGCAGCGCGTCGCCCTCGCAGCCGGGGAAGGAGAAGTGCGCGTTGGCGGGCAGCCGGCCCTGCGCCGCCGGGTCGCCGTTGAGCACCGCGTCCGGGACGCCGGCCAGCACCGAGGCGATCAGTTCGTCCCGCAGCGCGCCGAGCACGGCCGCGTGCTCGTCCCGCCGTTCGACCGCGAGCGCCGCGGCGGTGGCGAAGCCCGCGGTGGCCGGCGCGTCGAGCGTGCCGGAGCGGACGTCGCGCTCCTGGCCGCCGCCGTGCAGCAGCGGGACGGGGGTGGCCCCGCGCGACAGCAGCAGCGCGCCGATGCCGTAGGGGCCGCCGACCTTGTGGCCGGTGACGGTGAGTGCGGTGAGCCCGGACTCCGCGAAGGAGACCGGCACCTGACCGAGCGCCTGGACCGCGTCGGCGTGCATCGGGATGCCGAACTCGGCTGCCACCGCGGCGAGTTCGGCGACCGGTTGAATGGTGCCGACCTCGTTGTTGGCCCACATCACGGTGACCAGCGCGACCGAGGCGGGGTCGCGTTCGATCGCCTCGCGCAGCGCCGCCGGGTGGACCCGGCCGTAGCCGTCCACCGGCAGGTAGTCGACCCGGGCGCCCTCGTGCTCGGAGAGCCAGTGCACCGCGTCCAGGACGGCGTGGTGCTCGACGGGGCTGCACAGCACCCGGGTCCGGGCCGGGTCGACCCCCCGCCGGGCCCAGTACAGGCCCTTGACGGCCAGGTTGTCGGACTCGGTGCCGCCGCCGGTGAGCACGATCTCGCTCGGGCGGGCGCCCAGCGACTCCGCCAGCGACTCGCGGGACTCCTCGACCACGCGGCGGGCCCGGCGGCCGGCGGCGTGCAGGGAGGAGGCGTTGCCGACGATCCCCAGGTGCGCGCTCATCGCGGCGATCGCCTCGGGCAGCATCGGCGTGGTCGCCGCATGGTCCAGGTATGGCATAACCATCCGATTGTAGAGGGCAGCCGCACGGCACTCGGGCCACCGGAGGGATCCGGGCGCCGCGCACCGCGCGCAAACGCCCCGATCCGGCCAACCGTCCGCCATCCGCCTGCCACCGGACGGCCGCTCCCCCGCCACCCGGCGGCCGCCGGACGACCCGGGTGCCCGGTGGCCAAGCCCGGACGTCCGGGGGCTCGTTGGTCTGCCGCCGGGGCGAACGGTTAGCCTGTCGGCCACTGCAATCGGCCGCACCGGACCAGGACTGGGGGCGCAATGTCGCAGTCGGTCGACCGCGCCCTCACCCTCCTCGGGTCCCTCGGCGACGGCCCGGTCACCCTCGACCAGGCCGCGACCAGCATCGGCGTGCACAAGTCCACCGCGCTGCGGCTGCTGCGCACCCTGGAGGAGCACGGCTTCGTCCACCGTCAGTCCGACCGGCGCTACCGGCTCGGCGGCCGCGTCCTCTCGCTCGCCCACCGGGCGCTGGAGGAGATCGACGTCCGCCAGATCGCGGCGCCCTACCTGGCCGCCCTCAACCGGCGCTGCGGCCTGACCGTCCAGCTCGCCGTCCTCCAGGACGGCGAGGTCCTCTACCTGGACGAGCTGGCCGGGCGCGGACCGGGCCACGACACCGCCCGGCCGACCCGGATCGGGCGGCGCGCCCCGGCGGCCGGCACCGCGATCGGCCGGGTCCTGCTGGCCGGTCTGCCCGGCGACGAGGACGACGACGACCTGCCCGTCGAGCTGGCCGCCGTCCGCCGCCAGGGCTGGGCGGCCGAGTCGGCGGAGCACCGGGAGGCGGTGGCCTGTGTGGCCGCCCCGGTGGCCGGCAGTGCCGGGCGGCCGGTCGCGGCCTGTGCGATCAGCGCCCCGACCGACCGGGTGCCGCCGGTCGAGCTGGTCCGGCTGCTGCCCGAACTGCTCTGCACCGCCGAGGCGATCTCGCTGGCGTACGGGGGCTCGCCTACTCCTCGCTGGTGCGAGAACCGTTGCGGTGCCAAGCCCGCGGTGCGCGCCAGCCGTACTTGAGGGCGAGCATCCGCAGCACGAAGGCGGTCAGCGCGGCCGCCGTGCCGGTGAGCGCGGTCAGCCGGTCGAGGCCGATCAGCAGCACCACCAGCGCCGAGCCGACCAGGGCCGGGACGGCGTAGATCTCCCGGTCCCAGCGGAGCAGCGAGGGGATCTCGCCGGCGAGCATGTCGCGCATCACACCGCCGCCGGCCGCCGTCACCATGCCGAGGGCCATCGCGGCCACCGCGCCGAGGCCGTAGTCGTGCGCCTTGGCCGTCCCGGTGACGCAGAACAGCCCGAGGCCGAGCGCGTCCAGGGTCTGCACCGCGCGGTTGATCCGCTCGACCTCGGGGTGCAGGAAGAAGACCACCAGACCGGCCACCAGCGGCGTGCTGAAGTAGCCCAGGTTGGAGAAGGCCGCCACCGGGGTGGCCCCGATGACGAGGTCCCGCATGACCCCGCCACCCAGCGCGGTCACCTCCGCCAGCACACAGATCCCGAAGATGTCCATGTTCTTGCGCACGGCCAGCAGCCCGCCGGAGAGGGCGAAGACGAAGATGCCGACCAGGTCCAGGCTCTGCTGCACGTGGGAGGGGAAGATCTGCGATGTCACCGGACAACTATGGACCCACCGGACACCGCGGTCCGCCGAACGTCACGCGCACGCCGTCCGCCGTCACATTCGGCGACCTCGGCCATCCGGCCGCCACCTGCCGAAGCACCCCCGAAGCACCCCCGAAGCATTCCCGGCGCACCCCCCGCCACGTGCGGGGGCGCGGCCGCCGCCCGGAGGCAGCGGCCGCGCCCGCGCGGCACCGGGGGTGTCCGTCACGCCGTGGCGGGCACCTCGCCGTGCTCCGGGAAGTGGCAGGCCACCTGGTGGCCGGCCTTCGCCGCGACGAGCGGCGGCTCCTGGGCCGCGCAGATGTCCTGGGCCTTCCAGCAGCGGGTGCGGAACCGGCAGCCGGACGGCGGGTTGATCGGGGAGGGCACGTCGCCCTTGAGCAGGATCCGCTCGCGCCCGCCCTGTTGCCGGCGGCGCGGGTCGGGCACCGGCACCGCGGACATCAGCGCGGTGGTGTACGGGTGCATCGGGGCCGCGTAGAGCGAGTCCCGGTCGGCGATCTCGACGACCTTGCCGAGGTACATCACCGCGACCCGGTCCGAGACGTGCCGGACCACCGACAGGTCGTGCGCGATGATCAGGTAGGTCAGGCCCAGCTCGCGCTGGAGGTCGTCCAGCAGGTTGACCACCTGCGCCTGGATGGAGACGTCGAGCGCCGAGACCGGCTCGTCCGCGACGACCATCTTGGGCCGCAGGGCGAGCGCCCGGGCGATGCCGATGCGCTGGCGCTGGCCGCCGGAGAACTCGTGCGGGTAGCGGTTGTAGTGCTCGGGGCTGAGCCCGCACAGCTCCAGCAGTTCCTGGACGGCCTTCTTGACCCCGCCCTCGGTCTGCACCTTCTGCAGCCGGAACGGCGCGCCGACGATGGTGCCGACGGTGTGCCGGGGGTTCAGCGAGGAGTACGGGTCCTGGAAGATCATCTGGATGTCGCGGCGGAGCGGCCGCATCGCACCCGCCCCCAGGTGGGTGATGTCCCGGCCCTCGAACTCGATCTTCCCGGCGGTGGGTTCGTCGAGGCGGGTGACCAGCCGGCCCATCGTCGACTTGCCGCAGCCGGACTCGCCGACGACGCCCAGGGTCTCCCCCGCGTTGACCGTGAAGTCGATGCCGTCGACGGCCCGCACCGCACCGGTGTTGCGGCGCAGCAGGCCCCCCTTGATCGGGAAGTGCCGGGTCAGACCGGTCACCCGGAGCAGCGGCTCGCGGTCGGTGGCGGGTGCGGGCGCGGGCGCGGGCACCTTCTTCGTGGGCTCGGGGGCCGCCGCCTGAGTGTCCGTCATCGGTTCTCTCCAGAATGGTGGTACGAAACCGGGCTCACAGCCGGGGCGCGATCTCTTCGGTGAAGATGCGGTTCCGGTCGGCGGCGGCGAGGTGGCAGGCCGCGTGGTGCCCGGGTGCCGCCTCGGTCAGGACGGGGATCTCGCCGGCCGAGCGCCCACCGGTCAGGTCGGCGTACGGGCAGCGCGGGTGGAAGGCACAGCCGGACGGCACGTTGATCAGACTGGGCGGGGTGCCCTTCACCGGGACGAGCCGCTCCTGGAGCTCACGGTCGAGACGCGGCATCGATCCCAGCAGGCCCCAGGTGTAGGGGTGTTGGGGCGCGTCGAAGAGGCTGTCGGCGGGGCCGCGCTCGATGCACTTGCCGCCGTACATGACCAGGATGTCGTCGGCGAGCTCGGCGACCACCCCGAGGTCGTGGGTGATGACGATGACGGCCGAGCCGAACTCCTGCTGCAGGTCGCGGATGAGGTCCAGGATCTGCGCCTGGACGGTGACGTCCAGCGCGGTGGTGGGCTCGTCGGCGATCAGCAGCGAGGGGTCGTTGACCAGGGCCATCGCGATCATCGCGCGCTGGCGCATGCCCCCCGAGAACTGGTGCGGGTAGTCGTCCACCCGGCGGTCGGGCTGCGGGATGCCGACCCGGTCGAGCATCTCGACCGCGCGGGCCCGGGCCTGCTTCTTGGTGGCCTGCGGGTGGTGCACCCGGTAGGCCTCGACGATCTGCGCCCCGACGGAGTAGTAGGGGTGCATCGCGGTGAGCGGGTCCTGGAAGATCATCGCCATCTGGTGGCCGCGCAGTTGGCGGACCCGCTCGGGGCCGGCCGCGACCAGCTCCTCGCCGTCCAGGTGGATCTCGCCGCTGATCCGGGCCCGCTTGGAGCGGTGCAGGCCCATGATGCCGAGCGAGGTGACGGACTTGCCGGAGCCGGACTCGCCGACGATCCCGAGGGTCTTCCCCTTGTGCAGGTCGAAGCTGACCCCGTCGACCGAGCGGACCAGGCCGTCGTCGGTGTCGAAGTGGATCCGCAGGTCCCGCACCGACAGG
Organism: Kitasatospora sp. NPDC091207; assembly: GCF_044768625.1. Classification (NCBI taxonomy): domain Bacteria; kingdom Bacillati; phylum Actinomycetota; class Actinomycetes; order Kitasatosporales; family Streptomycetaceae; genus Kitasatospora; species Kitasatospora sp. NPDC091207. Next base: position 438,807 of record NZ_JBIVVS010000003.1, on the reverse strand, counting down.
AACGGGTCCCCGGTCGGGGAGGTCACCGGCGCCGGGGTCTTCTGGAGCTCGGTCACGACAGCCTCACTCGGGGGTCGACAGCGGCGTACAGGAGGTCAACCACGAGGTTGCAGAGGACGATGAAGAAGGCGGCGAGCAGCGTGACGCCGAGGATCTTCGGCAGGTCGTTGTCGGCGATCGCCGAGACCGCGAAGGCACCGACGCCCTGGAGCGAGAACACCTGCTCGGTGATCAGCGCACCGCCGAGCAGCAGGCCGAGGTCCATGCCGAAGATGGTGACGACCGGGGTGAGCGCGGAGCGCAGCCCGTGCTTGACGACCACCTTGCGCTCGACCAGGCCCTTGGCCCGGGCGGTGCGGATGTAGTCCTCGCTCATCGTCTCCAGCATCCCGGCGCGGGTGAGCCGGGCGTAGAGCGCGGAGTAGAGGAAGGCCAGCGAGATCCACGGGAGGATCAGGTTGCGGGCCCACATCAGCGGGTCGTCGGTGAAGTTGACGTACTGGAGGTTGTCCAGGATCGGCCACTCGTAGCTGAAGAGCGTGAGCAGCAGGGCGCCGGTGAAGAAGACCGGCAGCGAGACGCCGGCCAGGGCGATGCCCATCGACAGCCGGTCGAAGATCGACTTCGGCTTGAGCGCGGAGATCACGCCGGTGGTCACGCCGGAGACCAGCCAGAGCACGGCCGCGCCGATGGCCAGCGAGAGGGTGACCGGGATGCGCTTGGTCAGCTCGGGCCAGACCTCAAGGTGGTTCTTGAAGGAGTAGCCGAAGCAGGGCACGTGGCAGGTGGCGGCGTCCGGGCCGAACTTGTACTCGGCCCCGGAGACCAGCGCCTTCAGGAAGCGCCCGTACTGGACGTAGACGGGCTGGTCGAACCCGAGGTTCTTCTTGATCGCCGCGACCGCTTCGGGGGACGGGTTCTTCCCGATGTACTGGGTGGCCAGCTGGTCGGTCGTCTCGCCGGCCAGGCGCGGCAGCAGGAAGAAGATCGCGAAGGTGACAGCGCTGACCACCAGCAGCAGCACCACGGCCGCGAGCGTCCTGCGGAGGATGTAGGCAAACACAGTTGGGCGGCTCCGGCGGCCCGCCGCCGTCCGGGATCTTCCGGACGGCGGCGGGCGCCGCTGCCTTCACCTGCCTTCAGGGATGCGGAGCCAGGCTCTTACTTGGTCGTACCGATGTTCAGGTAGTCGTACTCACCCGAGAAGGCCGAGGTGGAGACGACGTTGGTGGCGGTGTCCGAGCGGTACAGGAACACCTTGAAGTAGGTCAGCGGGACGTAGACCGCCTGCTCCATGACCTTCTTGTCGATGTCCGCGTAGATCTTCTCGCGGGCCGCCTTGTCGGTGTTGACCGCGGCGTCGTCGATCAGCTTGTTGATCGCCGGGTCGTTCAACGAGGCCAGGTTGCTGTTACCGGCCTCCTTGATGGCGCGGCCGTCGACGATCTGCTGCAGGAAGCCGTAGCCGGTCGGCCAGTCGGCGCCCCACTGCATCATCATCAGGCCGATGTTCTTCTCCTTGTTCTTCGCCGGCACGCCGACGTTGTCGGAGAGGTACTTGCCCTGCGGGAACTGCTGGATCTCGGCGTTGATGCCGACCTTCTTCAGCGCGGCCTGGATCGAGGTCGCGGCGGCGATCTCGGTGGCGCGCTCGGTGCGGGCGCTCAGGACGGTCGAGAAGCCGCCCTCCTTGCCGCAGGCCTTGAGGGCTTCCTTGGCCTTGGCCTCGTCGCCCTTGTTGTCCTTGGTCTCGTACAGGTTGATGTCCTGGTGGCCCGGGATGTCCGCCGGGAGCACCGAGTTGGCGATCTGGCCGCGGATCGGGCCGCCGACCGCGGTCTGCACCGAGACCTTGTCGATCGCGTACTGGACGGCCTTGCGGCACTCGATGTTGTCGAACGGCGCGACCTGGCTGTCGATCGCGGTGTAGACCAGGCGGCCGCCGTACGCGTTGTCCGTCTTGGCCTTGAGCTTCGGGTTCTGCAGGATCTGGGCCTGGGTCTGCGGGTCGACGCCGCCGCCGACGAGGTCCACCTGGGCGTTGCCGGCCAGCAGGTCCTTGTCGATGGTGGACTGCTCGATGTTCATCTTGAGCTGGATCTTGTCCGCGAGCTGCTTGCGGATCGGGTCGGTCGCCTTGTCCCAGTTGGTGTTCGGCACCAGCGTGAGCTGCTTGCCGTCCTCGTAGGACTCGAACTTGTACGAGCCCGAGGCCATCGGGTGCTTGACGTAGTCGGCGCCCTTGTCCTTGTCCTTCGGGACCGGCACGGTCTGCGGGGCCGAGACCAGGTAGTCGAAGTCCGCGAAGGCGTGCTTCAGGTGGAAGACGACGGTGAGGTCGTCCGGCGTCTCGATCGACTTCAGGTCACCGGAGGTGTCCTTGTAGGGACCGGCGTACGGGGTCGGGTTGTCGACCAGGAGGTCCTTGAAGTACGTCGGGCCGTTGGAGAACACGTCCTGCGCGAAGTTGGAGCGCTCCACCGCGTACTTCACGTCCTTGGACGTGATCGCGGTGCCGTCCTCGTACTTGAGGCCCGCGCGCAGCTTGTACGTCCAGGTCAGGCCGTCGGCGCTGGGCTGGCCCAGGGACTCGGCGAGGTCCGGGACCAGCTTGTTGCCCTCGTCGCCGGGGCCCGGCGCGAAGGTGGTCAGCGGACGCCCGTACAGGCGCGAGAAGTTGTAGATGTACGCGTAGTACGTGTTGCCCGGGTCCAGCGAGTCCGGGGTGCCCTTCATCTCGTAGGTGACCGTCCCGCCCTTCTTGTCCGAGGCGTTGACGATGCCCTTGGTGGCCGCGTCGGCGCCGCCGCCGGGCGCGGCGGAGGACGAGCCGTCCCCGCTCTTGGAGGAACCGGAGGAACACCCGGTGACGACCAGGACCGCGGCAGCGGCCGCGGCGGTCAGCGCGACGGTACGGGACCTACGCATGGTGGGATCAACCCCTTGAGGAAGTGGTGGCGGATCGGAGGGTCCTGACGGATTGTCAGTTGCTCTTGGGATCGAGGGCGTCACGCAGCCCGTCGCCGAGCAGGTTGAAGGCGAGCACCGTGAGGAAGATCGCCATACCGGGGACCACCATGTACTGGGGGTCCACCTGGTAGTACTTGATCGCGTCGTTGAGCATCCCGCCCCAGGAGGCCTGCGGGGCCTGGATGCCGACGCCGAGGAAGCTGAGGCCCGCCTCGAAGAGGATGTTGGTCGGGATCAGCAGGGTCGAGTAGACCAGGATCGGACCGACCAGGTTGGGCAGCAGTTCCTTGAACAGGATGAACGGCCCCCGGGCGCCCAGACTGCGGGCGGCGTAGACGAACTCGCGCTCGCGCAGCGAGAGGGTCTGTCCACGCACGATCCGGCCCATGTAGGGCCAGTTGAAGAAGCCGATCACGAAGATCAGGACCCCGATGTGCAACGGGAGGCCGTGCAGGCCGAACGCGCCGCCCTGGAGCGAGGCGGAGATCGCGATGGCGAAGAGCAGCAGCGGGAACGCCAGGAAGACGTCCATCACCCGGCTGATCAGGGCGTCCACCCAGCCGCCGTAGTAGCCGGCCATGACGCCGAGCACGGTGCCGAGGGTGTTGGAGAGCAGGGTCGCCCCGAAGGCGACGAGCAGCGAGACCCAGGAGCCCTCGATGACCCGGGCGAGCAGGTCACGGCCCTGCAGCGGGTCCACGCCGAGCGGGTGGTCGGCGCTCATGCCACCCCAGTCCCCGAACGGCAGGCCGCCGAGGTTGGCGTCCAGGAGGTCCTGGTTGAGCGCGTCGGGATCCAGGCCGAACGCCGACTCGATCGGCTTGGCCAGCACGGCGAGCAGGATGAGCAGGATCACCACGACGCCGCCGGCGACGGCGGCCTTGTCCCGCTTGAAGCGGGTCCAGGCGATCTGGCCGAGCGAGCGGCCCTCGATCTTCTTGGCCGGGCTCGCGGTGGCGGCTGCCTCCGGCGTGCTCCCGGCGGTCTTGATGGGTGCGGTCATGGTCAGTTCGGTCCCCTCGCCGACGGTGGCCGGCCCACGGGTGCCGGTCGCCGGTTCGGCGGTACGGCTGGTGCGGACGTGCGGAGGTACAGGTGCGAGTGTTCAGCGGTGCGACGTGCTCGGGTACTGCGGCCGCGCGGGATGGGCATCGCGAGGCTCAAGCGGTCCGCGTGCGCGTTCACCTTCGTGGGGCTCCAAGTACGCGCGGTGCGTTGCGCAGAACTCTCTGCCATCCGAACTGGCTTACGCCAGCCCTGACAACCGAGAGATGCCCAACTGTGATCTGTTGGCATGCACCCCCGAATCCTCGGCATATCGCTCTTCACATAGCTGTTACATGCATGTCAAGAGGCTGCGCAGAACCAGCCGGAAATCCGCCCGGAAAACACCAGGTCCGGCTTGACGAATCGTCAAGCCGGACCTGGTGAAGGCTTTTGGGCGCATGTACCCGAACTACCCGTTGTCGCGCCGTGAACACCCGAACTGCCCGTCCTCACGACCGGCGTCCGAAGTGCCCGTAGTTGTGACACGAACGCCCGAAGTGCCCACGATTGCGACCCGAACACCCGAACGCCCGGACTGCCCGTAGTCGTACCGCGAACGCCCGAAGCGCCCGCGGTCGCGCCGGGGCGTCCGATCGCCGCGCCGGGGCGTCCGATCCGCGCGCCGGGTCAGCTCCCCGGGTCAGCGCCCCGGGTAACCGGGCCACGGCTGCTGGGGCGGCGGCTGCTGCCCCGGCCACCCCGGACCGGGCGGCTGGGTGCCGTAGCCGTACGCCGGCCCCGTCTGGGAGGCGTACGGCGGCGGCGGCACCGGCGGGTACGGCGCCGCCTGCGAACGGCCGTGGCCGCCCGCCTCGCGGTCGTAGAACGGCCGCGCGTTGGCCCGCATCCAGAGCGCCACCGGGTCGTACTCGTCCCCCATGGCCACCGTGGACACCGCCAGGCCCTCCGGCGCGACCGCGATCGCGCGCTGCATCAGCGCCCGGACGGCCTCCACCGTAGGTGGCGAACTCTCGTACAGCTCCAGGCCGATGGCCAGGTAGGGCTCCCCCACGGAGGGCTGCACCCAGGCCCGGCGCAGCGCCTTGACCGCCCGCACCTCGACCGCCTGGCGCTCCAGCAGCGCGAAGAACTGCTGGGCCGGCAGCTGCGGTTCGCTCAGCTTCAACGGGCCGGCCGGCAGCCGGTCCAGGCCGGCCGCGATCCGCCGCAGGTCCGCCCAGGGCACCCCGACGCCGCCGCCGGGGGCGTGCGGGTTCAGCCAGAGGCCCCAGCGGGTGCGATAGAGCGAGGCGGCGATCTCGCGCCCCGAGATCACCTCGTGCGCCCGCGCCCAACCGGACGCCGCCAGCTGCTCGGGCGAGGTGACGGCCGGCGCGTAGCCGTGGCCGCTGATCTCCATGTTCCCGTACTGGGCGTCCGCGCTGCCCGGCGTCCCGTGCCAGAGCAGCATCCAGACCTGCCCCGCGGCCAGCGCGTGCAGCAACGCCTCGTACGCCTCCCAGCGTTCCGGCGCGACCTCGCGCAGGGCGTGCTCCAGCGCTCTCGGATCCGCTCCGGGGCGCCCGGCGGGTGCCTGGCCCCAGGGCCCCGGTGCACCGCCCGCTACCGCTCCCGCACTCATGCGCCCACCTCGCTGCGCCTCTTCTTCTCTCACCTGCCGCCGGCCCGGCGGTCATCTGCAGGCACCCTATGGGGCGCCACCCACCACCGCCACGCCGACGTGCCCGGCTGTGCCCTCCGACCCGCTGCCGGGCGGGGCGGAACGCGTCACATCCGGGTGTAGAACGGCTGTACCCGGTTGAGCAACCACTCGACCACGGGATCGTCCGCGAGGTCGAGCAGTACGAGGTGGACGCCGCCGGGCAGCGGGGCGGTTCCCAGCGCGCGGCCCAGGGCCTCGTTCACGGCGGCCGGCTCGGCCGGGCCCACCGGGTCGAGCTGGACGCCGACGAACATCACCGTCGGCTCGCCCTCGACGCTGGCCAGCGCCCGCCTGGCGGTCAGGACGCCGGGCAGGGCGGACAGTTCGTACCGGCAGGCGGCCAGGAAGGCCTCCGGGTCCTCGCCCGGTACCGGCTCGCGCAGCGCCACCCGGCCGCCGGTCGCCGCCTCCGGGGCCTCCCAGCGGTCCTCGCGCGGCCCGCGCCGCAGCTCCGCGACGCCCTGCGGCGGCACCGGGATGCCCACCGGCGCGTCCGGGTTCACCGCGATGCCGACCCCCAGCGGCAGCCCGCGGGCGAACTCCCAGGCCGGTGCGACCGCGAAGGCCATCCCGGGCACCTGCTGCAGGAACACCTCCTGCGAGGAGAAGACCGGGACGTAGGGGTCGCCGGCCAGCTCGATGACCGGCAGGTCCAACGCCTGCCCCTGGGGGTCGCCGCCGGCCGGCAGCGGGATCCACACCTGGCTGCGGGCCAGCACCTCGATCACCCGGGGGGTCGCGCCCGGATCGCCGAGCGCGGCGGTGAGCACCTGCTCCAGCTCGTTCGCGGGCCATCCGCCGCCCGGCGGCGCCGCCTCCGGGCCGCCCCACCCCTGCTGCTGCTCCACCGGGTACCCCATGTGCCGCTGTACCGCCCTCTGCTCGCCGACGCCGAGCAGCCTAGCGGGCCCGCGCGCGGAGCCGCGGCGCGCGCCGGTGCCCGGCCCCGGGCACGGGGCGGGGGTGGGGACGAGGGCTGGGACGGGGCCGGCCCGGGGCGGCCGCGGAGGCGCCCGGGCCCGGCGGCGGGGGCGGCGGCGGGGCCGCCCGACGGACCGGTCGAAGGCCAGGCGCGGGGCCCCTCTCCCGTCTTCCGCCGGGACGTGCCATGATGTCCGCGTCTCGGCGTATTCCCACCGGGGCCCTAACTCCATACCGGCCGCTCGAACCCGCGCGGGAGAGTCCGGAGTGCCCCGAGAGGCGGCACAGCCGGCGCCGAAGGAGCAAGTCCTCCCCGGAATCTCTCAGGCCCCCCTACCGCACGGGTTAGGCATTTCTGGAAAGCGGCGCACGGCCCTGTCGCGCGCCCACCCACGGTGCAAGCCGCCATGCTGTCCTGTTAGCGCTGTCAAGCGCGCGGGTCCGTGTGCGGTGAAGCTCTCAGGTACGACGACAGATGGGGAGACCCAGCCGCCGCATGCCCGCGCGCAGGCTCGGTCCCCGAGCGGGACCGGTCCGGCGTGCGCACACCTGAGTGCCCAGACCGAGGAGTTCCAGGCCATGTCGTCCCTCCGCCTCACCGCGCTCGACGCGCAGCACCGCGCCCTCGGCGCGACCATGACCGACTTCGCCGGCTGGGACATGCCGCTGCGTTACGGCAGCGAGCGCGAGGAGCACCTCGCCGTCCGCACCAAGGCCGGTCTGTTCGACCTCTCCCACATGGGCGAGATCACCGTGACCGGCCCGCAGGCCGGCGCGATGCTGGACCACGCGCTGGTCGGCTTCGTCTCCGCGCTCGGCGAGCTGCGCGCCCGCTACACCATGATCTGTGCCGAGGACGGCGGCATCCTGGACGACCTGATCGTCTACCGCCTGCGCGAGGACGCCTTCCTGGTCGTCGCCAACGCCTCCAACGCCCAGTTGGTGCTGGACGAGCTGATCGCCCGCGCCAAGGGCTTCGACGCCGTCGTCACGGACGACCGCGACACCTACTCGCTGATCGCCGTCCAGGGCCCGGAGGCCACCGCGATCCTGGCCGACACCACCGGGGCCGACCTGCCCGGCCTGAAGTACTACGCGATCCTCCCGGCCCAGGTGGCCGGCCGCGACGTGCTGCTCGCCCGCACCGGTTACACCGGCGAGGACGGCTTCGAGATCTTCTGCAACCCGGGCGACGCCGCGCACATCTGGACCGCGCTGACCGAGGCCGGCACCGGGCGCGGGCTCGTCCCCTGCGGCCTGTCCTGCCGCGACACGCTGCGCCTGGAGGCCGGCATGCCGCTCTACGGGCACGAGCTCTCCACCGACCTGACCCCGTTCGACGCCGGCCTCGGCCGGGTGGTCCGCTTCGACAAGACCACCAACGAGGGCGCGTTCGTCGGCCGCAAGGCCCTGGAGCAGGCCGCCGCCGCGGCCGAGGCCAACCCGCCGCGGGTGCTGGTCGGCCTGGTGTCCGAGGGCAAGCGCGTCCCGCGCGCCGAGTACACCGTGGTGACCACCGACGGCGAGCCGATCGGCCGGATCACCTCGGGCGCGCCCTCCCCCACCCTGGGCAAGCCGATCGCCATCGCCTACGTGGACGCGGCGCACGCCGCCCCGGGCACCACCGTCGCGGTGGACGTGCGCGGCAAGCACGAGCCGGTGCAGGTCGTGGCGCTGCCGTTCTACAAGCGCGCCCGCTGAGGCCCGCTCTTCCCGAAGATCCACGTCGAAGCCGTCCGTCCGGCGGCCCGCTTCGTCGTACCCGCTTCCCATCCTGGAGAATGACGCCATGAGCAACCCCCAGCACCTGCAGTACACCAAGGAGCACGAGTGGCTGACCGCCGCCGAGGACGGTGTCTCCACGGTCGGCATCACCGCCCACGCGGCCGACGCCCTCGGTGACATCGTCTACGTGCAGCTGCCCTCCGTGGGCGACACCGTGACCGCGGGTGAGACCTGTGGCGAGCTCGAGTCCACCAAGTCGGTCAGCGACCTGTACTCGCCGGTCACCGGCGAGATAGTCGAGGTCAACCAGGACGTCCTGGACGACAACTCGCTGGTCAACAGCGCCCCCTTCGAGGGCGGCTGGCTGTTCAAGGTGCGCGTCGAGGCCACCGACGAGCTGCTGAGCGCCGACGAGTACAACGCCCTCACCAACCCGGCCTGAGCCGGCCGTTCGGGGTGGCCGCAGCGCGGCGGCCGCCCCGGCCACCGGGCCGCCCCCGCCCTCCCGTCGCCCACCGCCACCCCGCACCGGGGCGCGCCACGCGCGGCACCTCCTTCTCTCCTCCCGGGAAGACCACACCATGACGGTTCTCAACCAGTCCCTGCACTCGCTCGACCCTGAGATCGCCGCCGCGGTCGACGCCGAGCTGCACCGCCAGCAGACCACCCTGGAAATGATCGCCTCCGAGAACTTCGCCCCGGTGGCGGTCATGGAGGCCCAGGGCTCGGTGCTGACCAACAAGTACGCCGAGGGGTACCCCGGCCGTCGTTACTACGGTGGCTGCGAGCACGTCGACGTGGTCGAGCAGATCGCGATCGACCGGGTCAAGGCCCTGTTCGGCGCCGAGCACGCCAACGTCCAGCCGCACTCCGGCGCGCAGGCCAACGCCGCCGCGATGTTCGCGCTGATCCAGCCGGGCGACACCATCCTGGGGCTGAGCCTGGCCCACGGCGGTCACCTGACCCACGGCATGAAGATCAACTTCTCCGGCAAGCTCTACAACGTGGCCGCGTACCACGTGGACGACAAGACCGGCCAGGTCGACATGGCCGAGGTCGAGCGCCTCGCCAAGGAGCACCAGCCGAAGCTGATCATCGCCGGCTGGTCCGCCTACCCGCGCCAGCTGGACTTCGCCGCGTTCCGCCGGATCGCCGACGAGGTCGGTGCCCTGCTGATGGTCGACATGGCGCACTTCGCCGGCCTGGTCGCCGCGGGCCTGCACCCCAACCCGGTGCCGTACGCGGACGTGGTCACCACCACCACCCACAAGACCCTGGGCGGCCCGCGCGGCGGCGTCATCCTCTCCAAGGCCGAGTGGGCGAAGAAGATCAACTCCGCGGTCTTCCCCGGCCAGCAGGGCGGCCCGCTGGAGCACGTGATCGCCGGCAAGGCCGTCGCCTTCAAGGTCGCCGCCTCGGAGGAGTTCAAGGAGCGCCAGCAGCGCACCCTGGACGGCGCCCGGATCCTCGCCGAGCGGCTGCTCCAGGCCGACGTGGCCGAGGCCGGCGCCTCGGTGCTGTCCGGCGGCACCGACGTCCACCTGGTCCTGGTCGACCTGCGCAACAGCCAGCTCGACGGCCAGCAGGCCGAGGACCGGCTGCACGAGGTCGGCATCACGGTCAACCGCAACGCCATCCCGAACGACCCGCGCCCGCCGATGGTCACCTCCGGCCTGCGCATCGGCACCCCGGCCCTGGCCACCCGCGGCTTCCAGGCCGAGGACTTCCGCGAGGTCGCCGACATCATCGCCGAGGCGCTCAAGCCCGCCTTCGACGAGACCGTCGCCGCCGCGCTGAAGGCCCGGGTCTCCGCCCTCGCCGAGAAGTACCCGCTCTACCCGAACCTGTGATTCGGCTGTAGGTGACCGGCCTCACCCTGCCTGGTCACCTGGGATTCCGGGGCACCGCGCACACTGGACAGTGCGCGCGGTGCCCCGTTCCGTGTCAGCACCCCGCCTGCAAGTCCTTCCACGAGACCAGACAAGGACGTCCTCCGTGGCCATCAGCGTCTTCGACCTCTTCTCCATCGGCATCGGCCCGTCGAGTTCCCACACCGTCGGCCCGATGCGCGCCGCCCGGATGTTCGCCCGCCGCCTGAAGTCCGAGGACCTGCTGACCGGGGTGGCGAGCGTCCGCGCCGAGCTCTTCGGCTCGCTGGGCGCCACCGGACACGGCCACGGCACCCCGAAGGCCGTCCTGCTGGGCCTGGAGGGCCACTCGCCCCGCACGGTCGACGTCGACCAGGCCGACGGGGACGTCGAGCGGATCACCGCCGAGAAGCGGATCCGGCTGCTCGGCACCCACCCGATCGACTTCGACCCGGGCAGCCAGCTGATCCTGCACCGCCGCCGCTCGCTGCCCTACCACGCCAACGGCATGACCCTCTGGGCCTTCGCCGCCGACGGCAGCACGCTGCTGGAGAAGACGTACTACTCGGTCGGCGGCGGCTTCGTCGTCGACGAGGACGCGCTCGGCGCGGACCGCGTGAAGCCCGACGACACCATGCTCAAGTACCCCTTCCGCACCGGCGACGAACTGCTCCGCCTCAGCCGCGAGACCGGCCTGTCCATCTCCGGCCTGATGCTGGAGAACGAGAAGGCCTGGCGGAGCGAGGAGGAGATCCGGACCGGACTGCTGGAGATCTGGCGCGTCATGCAGGAGTGCGTCCGCGCCGGGATGTCCCGCGAGGGCATCCTGCCCGGCGGCCTCAAGGTCCGCCGCCGCGCCGCCTCGGGCGCCCGCGCGCTGCGCGCCGAGGGCATCGGCCCGGCCAACGCCATGGAGTGGGTGACCCTCTACGCGATGGCCGTCAACGAGGAGAACGCCTCCGGCCGCCGCGTCGTCACCGCCCCGACCAACGGCGCGGCCGGAATCATCCCCGCCGTCCTGCACTACTACCTGAACTTCATCCCGGGCGCGGACGAGGACGGCATCGTCCGCTTCCTGCTCGCCGCCGGCGCGATCGGCATGCTCTTCAAGGAGAACGCCTCCATCTCCGGCGCCGAGGTCGGCTGCCAGGGCGAGGTCGGCTCCGCCTGCTCGATGGCGGCCGGCGGCCTCGCCGAGGTCCTCGGCGGCTCCCCCGAGCAGGTCGAGAACGCCGCCGAGATCGGCATCGAGCACAACCTGGGCCTCACCTGCGACCCGGTCGGCGGCCTGGTCCAGATCCCCTGCATCGAGCGCAACGGCATGGCCTCGGTCAAGGCCGTCACCGCCGCCCGGATGGCCCTGCGCGGCGACGGCCGGCACCACGTCTCCCTGGACAAGGCGATCAAGACCATGAAGGAGACCGGGGCCGACATGAAGATCAAGTACAAGGAGACCAGCCGCGGCGGCCTCGCCGTCAACGTCATCGAGTGCTGATTTCAGCAGCCCTGACCTGGGCAAATGAGTTCCTCAGGCTTCCTCGTGGCGGCGTCTTCGCGACGCCACGGTGGACGACGCCGACCGCGTGACCCGACGGAGGGACAGCAGTGGCGATCGAGGCGGAGCTCAAGGCTGTGGTGGGCGACCCGGAAGCGGTCCTCCGATCTGTGCTCGCCTCGCTCGGCATCACGGAGGACGACCTGACCACCGAGCAGTACACGGACGCCGTTGCCGCTGCCCGGCCGGCCTGACCTGAGCACGATGAGCGCCTCGCCCGAATCCGGGCGGGGCGCTCAGGGGCGGAGCAGGGCGATCACCGCGGCTACGAGACTCCTGTCCGTGCGGCGAGCTCCCGCACACCGGCCACGGTCACTGGCGCGTAGAGCAGGTCCGCTGTCAGCGCCCGCAGAGCTGGCCGGCGTACCTCCTCCGGGGCGACCTGCTCGGTGAATCGCAGCGACGCGAACGTACGACGGTGGTCGCCGAGGGAGTGCCACATGCGGGCGCAGTCAGTGCCGTATCGGGCCCGGCGCTCGGCCGTCGGCAACTGCCCCGGCACGGTCCGCGCCGCGTACGGCACACCCTCGTCGGGAGTCCCGAGTGCCGTGTGCACGCCGATCCAATACAGGTCGGCCTGCGCACTGGTGGCATCGACCGTGAACAACTGGGTTCGCGGCCGGGGACCACTCGACGCCAGGCGGACGACCGCGAGCTCCGCCTCCGCCATGAGGTCGAGGGCGTCACCTCGACGCTGACCACACGCGGCCGTGTAGGCGGCCGTCATCAGCAACGTCGTCGCCACCGCCCGGGACGTGTCATCCGGGGTCTGGGTGAGTGCGTCAGCGGTGCGGCGCAGAAGGTCAACGGCAGCGGCCGGACGCCCGGCACGCCGCATCGTGATCGCCAGGACCCGGGCAGCCTCACCCTGGACGACCGGGTCGCCGCTGGCCTGGGCTGCGGCCAGGGCCCGATCCGCCGCCGGCCAGGCGATGTCCGAATGACTTTTCAGTGCCAGCTCGGTCGCCAGCACCCAGGCTCGTGCGACGCAGGCGTGCGCCTCCTCGCGGGCCCGGCCGGACACCGCCTCGCGGGTCGCCTGGGCTGTGCCCAGCAGGCTGGGCAGGGAATCGCCGAGATCCTGGTACCGCGACGCCGTGAACTGATCGCGGGCCAACGCCAGCGCGGTCCTGAGCTGCCGCACCGACGTGGGCGCCGACGCTTCCGGCGAGTACAAGGCCCCGACGATCCGGGACGACGCGTCCGGGCGCCCCGCAGCAATCGCCGTCGACGGGAGCACCCCGGCCCCCGCCGCCGCTACGCCGGCCACGAGCAGCTGCCTGCGGAGCATGGCGTCCTCCTGATCCGGAATCACATCCCGTGCCAGCGTAGCCGGTGCACCCACGCTGACGGCGTCACGCGGCAGGTCCAACGCTCGGGCGATCAACAGGAGTGGCTGCTCGGCGGGCCGCAGCAGGCCGGCCTCAACTCGGCTGATCGCGGACGCCGAGTACCCACACGCCCGGCCCAGTTGGGCCTGGGTCATCCGCTGTGCACACCGGGCGGCCCTGATGACCGTCCCAAGCTGACGCTGATGCACGGGTCCGCCCTTCGCCTGCACGGGCCGGCCACCCTACCGACCCGACGGCACCTGCGGGCAGGGCGTGCACAGGGTGTGCGGGGCACGCACGCGGCGTGCGAGAGCGCCCCGAGGGCCTCCACGGAAGGGCCACCACCCGGTTCGCTGGTGATGCCCGGCCGGCGCACCTCTGCCACACCACACCGAGGAGACGACGCCATGAGCGCCATCCTGCTCGACAAGCCCAGCACCGAGGCCCAGCTCGCCGAGAAGCAGCCCGCCACCACCCCGGCGCCCAGTACCCTGCTGAAGCGGGTCGACGAGGCGAGCGCCCGTACCTGCCCGGTCTGCGGATCGGGCGCCACCTACCAGACGATGGACGGCCGATGGGGCTGCACCCAGTGCGGCGCCACCTGGGCCTGACGCTCCGAGGAGGACCCGATGGCGAACTGCGCGCAGTGCCACACCGCTGAAGCGGCAATCGAGGATCTCGACGTGCAGCCGCCGACACCGTGGTGCCTCGGGTGCGCCACCGCCCTCGTACGCGCCGGCGATCCAGTGGTCAACTACCGCGCGCTCGACGGTCAGGGTGAGTACGGCCGCATCCTGGCCGGTGGCAGCACCGCAGTACTGCCGTTTCGCTGACGGACATGACAAAGCGCCCTCGCCCGGCCATAACCGGGCAGGGGCGTGGTTGCTCGGGGACGGAGCAGGGCGATCACGACGACGACGGTGCCGGCAGCTCGTCGTCGGGGTCCGGGTCGGAGCGGAGCCGGCGTGGCAGCAGTCTGTCGACGGCGGACAGGGCCATCACGCGGGTGAGGCCGGCGGCCACGGCCAGGCCGACGCCGGGCGTCGCCTCCGGGATGCCGGAGGCCTCATGACCGGCCTGCGCGCCACCATGCGGAGTCCGTCCTCGCCTTCTGGCAGACCCCCGTGGAGCAGCTCCCCGTCCACTGGCCCGAGGCCCACCGCCGGCTGACCGGGCAGCAGGTCAGCCGACCCGCCGGCTCCTGGCGACCGCACGACGAAGGCCGGCGCCCCCGATCCGGGGCGCCGGCCTTCGTCGATTCCGGGCGGGGTCAGACGGCCGGCTCGGCCTCCACCGCCGGGACGTCCACCTGGTCGGCCTTCGTGTCCCGCATGACCAGGGTGGCGACGACGGCGGCCGCGAGGACGCCGATCGCGCTGATGGTGAAGGTGGTCGACATCGAGGAGGTGAAGGCCTCCCGGGCGGCGTGGACCAGGGCGGCGTCGCCGTGGGAGGCGGCCAGGGCGTCGCCGATCGAGCGCTTGGCCTGCTCGGAGCTTCCGGCCGGCATCTCCTGGGCGAACCGGCTGGAGAGCAGGGAGCCGAGGATGGCGATGCCGAGCGCGGTACCGGCCTGCTGGATGGTGTCGTTCAGCGCGGACCCGACGCCGGCCTTGTCGGTGGGGATGGTGCCCATCAGGGCGCCGACGGCGGCCGGCATCGCCAGGCCGGCACCGAGGCCGAGCAGGCCGAGGGCGACGGCCGGCACGGTGAAGCCGCCGTCGGCGGAGACGGTGGTCAGCAGGCCGAAGGCGGCGGCCATGATCAGCATGCCGACCAGGATCGGGGCGCGGTGGCCGGTCTTCGCGACGAGCCCGGCACCGGCGCCGTTGCCGATCAGCGCGGCGACGGCCAGCGGGACGAAGGCGAGGCCCGCCTTGACCGGGGAGTAGCCGAGGACGAACTGCAGGTACTGGGTGAGGACGAGGAGCAGACCGCCGTTGCCGATCTGGACGAGGGTCAGCGAGAGCGAGCCGCCGCTGAAGTTGCGGTGCTTGAACAGGACGAGCGGGACCATCGGGGCGTCGGTGACGTTCTCCCAGACCACGAACCCGGCCAGGGCGACGACGGCGATGACCAGGGTGACGAGGGAGCGGCCGCCGAAGGCGCCGTGCTGCGGGATCTCGATGATCCACCAGATCAGGGCGGTCATACCGGCGGCGGACAGCACCGCGCCCAGCGGGTCGGCCTTCTGCCAGGGGCCCTTCGACTCCGGCATCAGGGTGAGGCCGGCGACGACGGCGAGGGCGACGACCGGGACGTTGATGAAGAAGATCGAGTGCCAGGAGAAGTGGTCGATCAGGACGCCGCCGAGCACCGGGCTGCCGACCAGGCCGAGCATCGACACCGAACCCCAGGCCGCCATCGCCTTGCCGCGCTCGTCCTCCTCGAAGACGGTGATCAGGATCGAGAGGGTGGACGGCATGATCAGCGCACCACCGACGCCCATCGTGATCCGGGCCGCGATGACCTCACCGGGGTTGGTGCAGTAGGTCGCGGCCAGCGAGGCGGCCCCGAAGAGCAGCAGGCCGATGATCATCACCTTGCGGCGGCCGAACCGGTCCCCGAGGCTGCCGGAGGTGAGCAGGAGCCCGGCGAACACCAGGACGTAGGAGTCCAGGATCCACTGGATGTCCTGGGTACTGGCGCCGATCGACTCCGTCATGGACGGGACGGCGACGGTGAGCGCCATGCTGTCGATGACCAGGACCAGCGTGCTGAGGCAGAGCACGACGAGGATCCACCAACGACGTGGGTTGCGGGCTTCCATGACTTTCCCCTCCGAGATGCGCACGCTGTTCGTTCGCTGCGCACACTGTACGCAGAGCGGAACAGTGTGCGCAACAACGTGCGCCTGTACGCTTGGCGCGCACGGTGTACGCAGGACAGCCCGCGAAGTGGAGGACCTCATGGCCGCCAAGGCGAACCCGATCCCGTCCGTATGGACCCGGCAGCACCGCGAGGTCGAGCAGCCGGCGCTCAGCCGGACGGCGATCGTCCGCGAGGCGGTCGCGATGCTGGACGCCGACGGCGTCGAGGCGCTCAGCATGCGCAAGCTCGGCGCCCGCCTGAACGCGGGCGCGACCTCCCTCTACCGGCACGTGGCCACCAAGGACGAGCTGATGGAGCTCGCGGTGGACGAGGCCTTCGGCGAGATGACCGTGCCGCCCGCCGACAGCGCCGACTGGCGGGCGGCCGTCACCGCCGCCGCCGAGTCCTTCCGCACGACGACGCTGCGGCACCGCTGGCTGGCCACCGTCCTCGGCCAGGCCGGCCTCGCCTACCTGGGCCCCAATCTGATGGCCTACTCGGAGCGGATGGCCGCCCTGTTCACCACCGCCGGCCTCCCCGAACCGGAGCGCGCGATCGAGACCGTGCTCTCCTACGTGATCGGCATGAGTACGACGGAGGCGGCCTGGCTGACCACCATCGCCCGCTCCGGCGTGAGCGAGGCCGAGTTCATCGCCCGCCTGCTGCCCACCGCCCAGCAGGCCGTCGCCGGCACCGAACACCTCGCCACCGCGTACGACGCCGTCCAGGGCGTCGACCCGGCGGAGCTGCGCGACTCCAAGTTCCACTACGGCCTGGAGGTCGTCCTGGACGGCCTGGCCCTGCGCCTGCCGCGCACGTAGCGGACCGCGAGGCGCGGGGCGGAGTCGGGGCCGGGAACGGAGGGCGGGGTCGGGGCGGGCGCGGCCGGAAGCGGCCAGGACCCCCGCCCCGACGCCGCCACCTGCGGGTTCGGGCCGCACCCCCCGACCGGCTCCCCGAAGCCCTGGAGACAAAGCCGGGAATGGTTCGTATCCTCGGCCGCATGACACTCTTCCGAATCCGCAGGATCGCATCAACTCTCGCGTTAGTCCTGGGAGTTGGTATCGCCATGATCAGCACCCCGGCATCCGCCGCCGAGACCTACGGCCACACCTACGTGGTGGACCGGCACACGGCCGGCAGCGGGGACACGCTGACCGTCACCATCTCCCTCACCAACACCGAGTCCACCGACCTCTCCTTCGCCTACGAGTTCGTCCAGCCCGCCTGGCCGCTGAACGAGACCCACGGCCTCATCCAGGTGACCGCCTGCGGCGGGGACGTCGCCGACTGCACGATCGGCGAGATGACCGCCGCGTTCCACCCCCGCCTGCCGATCGCGCCGGGCGACACCCGGACGATGACCATGACGATCAAGGTGATCGAGCGCGCTCCGGGCACTGGGCAGCTGAAAGTCAACTGGGCCACGTACAGCTACTACGAGTACGGCCCCACCAACCCCCAGCTGCACCGGGAGCTCAACGCCTACGGGTACGGCCCCGAGCTGGAGACCCTGGTCACCTACTAGGAGCGGTCCCGGCTCACGCCGCCGGACCCGCCTGCCCGGGCTCCGGCACGCCCCCGCGCTCCCCACCCCGCCACCTACTGCCGCTCGGCCACCGTGCCCCAGGCCGCGGCCGGCCGCAGCCGCTCTCACCCAGCCGGACAGCTGAGCCGCAACCGGCCCCCTCCTGCTCGCGCGGGCCAGATGACCTCCCACCGTGTGCCACGCCGTGGCACACGGTGTGGCACACGGGTGCTCCTGGAGGGGCCCGACCACGGCCGGCGTGCCTACGTCGAAGCCCAAGACACGGGAGCCCTCTACAGCGACGCCGAGAAGGTGAGCACACTCACCCAGCGCTATGGAATGATCCGCATGCAGGCCCTCGGAGCCGATGAGTCTGTTGCCTTCATCCGAAGAGTGGCGGGAGGGCTATGAGCGCCGAACTCGCGTGGTTCAAGTCCAGCTACAGCAACGACCAGGGTGACGCCTGCGTTGAGGTAGCCGCCTCGTGGACCAAGTCCAGCTACAGCACCACCGATGGCGGCGACTGCGTCGAGGGCGTCGCCTCCCCCCGCACCGTCCACGTCCGCGACTCCAAGGACCAGGCCGGCCCGCAGCTCGCCTTCTCCCCCGCCGCCTGGGCCGCCTTCCTCGCCTTCGCGCCCGAAGCTCAGGCCCCGGCGGTCGAGTGACTCCCTGAAGGAATGGGGGGTAGCCCCTACCCACCCACCCCCAAGTACCGCCCCGGCCAGCCCATATGACTTATCGTCACCGATCGCCACAGCCCGCGCACGCCGTGTAGCGTGCGCAGCAACGAATCAACCCCCGCCGGTGCGACAACACCAACGGGGGTCTGACCGGCACGATCGAAAGCAGTCGATCCTGTGGCTACCCACGACTTTAGCGCTGCCCTGCCCTCGATGGCGTCTCCTGGCTACGGAAAGCGCTCCGCGCCGGACCAACAGCCACACCGCGCCCAGGACTTCGCACACCTGCCCGGCCGTGAGGCGTACCTCGCCAGTCTGATCGACCGGCTACCCGAAGGCGCCGCGATGGACGCCAAGACCCTCGCCCGCGAGCAGCCCCACTACGGCCAGCAGGCCGTCCGCACCGCCCTCAACAGCCTCTCCGTCGCCGGCCATCTGCGCCGGGTCCGCGAGCGCGTCGACGGCGACCGCACCCAGTGGGTGTTCCGCACCTACTTCTCCCGGACGGCCCGGGACGACGCCTGGTGGTCCCGGTTCCTGACCGGCGGCGACATCGACACCGAGAGCGACCCCGACCCGGAGCAGGTCCCCCCGGAGGAGCGTCCGCACCCCCGGGCGGACCGGTCACCCGCCTACCGGACCCTCGCCGCGCTCGGGTTGACCGAACCCCGGCTCGCCCTCTCCGCCCGTGAGTGCGACTCCCTCGAACCGCTCGCCGCCCAGTGGCTCGCGCGCGGGGCCGGTGCCGCCCACCTCGTCACTGCCCTCACCGCCGGTCTCCCGCCCACCGTGCACAGCCCGGCCGCCCTGGTCCGCCGCCGGCTGGTCGACAAGTTGCCGCCCGAGCGCCCCCGGGAGCCCGCACCGGCCCCCGCCACCACCCGCGTCCTGGAGTGCACCGACTGCCGCACCCCGAGCCGCCCGCAGGCGCTCCTCGGCGGCCTCTGCCGGGCCTGCCGTCCGGGCGCCGCCACCGCGGCCCCGCCGCCCGCCCGGCTCTCCCCCCAGGCGGTGCACCGGCACGCCGCCCGGGTGCGCGGCGCGGTCCGCACCGCCGGCCGCCCCAACCGGTCCGCGCTGCACGAGCGTTGATTCCCCCTTGACCTCCGCCCGCCTACACTGCCGATCAGCACACGATCGGAGCGGGGGTGGGCGGCGTTGAACACACGGGAGTGGTCCTTCTACGAGGGCGCGGACGGCTCGACGCCGCTGGTCAAGGACCTGCAGAAGGCCAGGCTCGCCACCCACGAACGGGCCCGCCTGTTCGTCCTGATGAACCGGGTCAAGGAGCGGCAGACCCTGCCGGGGGACGTCAAGGACCTCGGCAACGACCTCCTGGAGGTCCGGCTCACCGGCGATCACCGCACCTTCCGCCTGCTCTTCGCGGAGGAGTCCGAGGGGCTGGTGCTGCTCGCCCTGTCGTTCTTCCAGAAGAAGTCCCAGAAGACCCCGCCGAACGAGCGCGGCGCCGCCGAGCGGCGGCTCAAGGAGTGGCGGAACCGACCGAGGAGCGGGTGAGTTCCCGGTTCGCGATATCGGTTTCGGGCGATAATGTGAGAGCACCCTGAGGGAAGGCGGCCATGGCACCCACGTTGCACGATCTGCTCGACCTCGACCCGGACGATCCCCGCGTCGCCGCGAGCCTGGACGACGCCCGGGCCTACGCCGAACTCGTGGAGACACTGGTCGTGGCCCGCAAGAAGCGCGGCCTGACCCAGCGCGACGTGGCGGAGCTGATGGGCACGTCGCAGTCGACGATCTCCGAGTTCGAGCGGGTGGGCGGCGACGCCCGCTACTCGACCCTCCAGCGCTACGCCCGCGCGGTCGACGCCCGGCTGCACACCATGGTCGACCACACCGCCGCCGACCTGACCCCCGCCTGGAAGCCCGCACCGGTGGCGGTGCAGGTCCGGGTGGCCGTCCGGGAGCGGACGCCGCAGGCCCGCCCGACGGCCTGGGGCGACGACGCCCAGCGGTCGGTGACCGTCTGATGGCCGGCACCCCCACCCGCCGCGCGGTCCGGCGGTTCAGCAGCCTCGACGAGCTCACCGCCGCCACCGAGCTGGAGGACGTCTCCTTCCTGGAGGTGTCCGGCCGCCGCCTCTTCGACCAGCAGGAGCCCCGCACCGAGGCCGACGCCCGGACGACGCTCTCGGTCTGGCTCCGCGAGGGCGACGACGGGACCACCCTGGAAGTACGGTGCCGGCTCGAACTGGGGAGCGTGCAGGCGGACTTCGTGGTGGACGCGGCGGCCGCGTTCACGCTCGGCGCGCCGTTCGAGCTGTCGGCCGAGCTGCAGCAGCAGTTCGTCGACCGGATCGGCGTGACGGTGCTCTACCCGTTCCTGCGGGAGGCGCTCCAGGGCAGCGCGGCGAAGCTCGGCGTCGACGCCCCGCTGCTCTCGCTGCGCGGGCCCGGCCAGAGCACCTGACGGCCGCCGGCCGGAGCGCCCGACAGCCGCCGGGCGGAGCGCCCGGCCAGGCCGCTGTCACATCGCCTACACCACTCGCGCATGAATAATCTCAGGCAACAGCGTTAACCTATGCAAAATCCAAAGGTGAACTAGGTTACAAACCTTGAAATCAAAGCCAGCCGGTTTGCCCACATGCTGAGATCCATGCGATAGTCGAGATGTCCGACGGCGGGCGTCAACGAATCGCCGCGGACACTCGGACTACGGCCCGCCCGACCTGGCACGGCCGTCACCCATCGCGCGGGCACGCACCCCCTTGGCCGGCGCGATGACTTGCAGGGGCCCCCACGCACCGGACCACGGTGGATCGGGGGCCCTGCGTGTTTTCCGGCCGCGGACGCTTGCGAAACGGCCTCGGGAACAGCCCCGGAGGCCGACCCGCCTCAGTGCCGCTCGCGCACCTTCAGCTCGAACCAGACGCCCTTGCCGCGCGGCAGCAGATCGGCGCCCCAGCGGTCGGCGAGGTCGTCGACGACCTTGAGCCCGCGCCCGAACTCGTTGATCGGCAGCGGCTCGGCCAGGATCAGGCAGGGCAGCGCCCGCGAGGAGTCCCGCACCTCGATCCGCAGCCAGCCGGGTTTGCGCGACACCTGGAGGCCGATGGTCCGCCCGGCCGCGTGCCGCACCGCGTTGGCCACCAGCTCGCTGGTGAGCAGCTCGCCGACCTCCAACTGCTGGTGCAGCTCCCAGGACTCCAGTACCGAGAGCACCAGCCGACGGGCCACCGGCCCGGACTCCGGCCGGGACGGCAACCGCATCTCGCCCGGCGTCGACTGGTCGCACAGCCTGCCGTAGTACATCCGCTCCAGCTCCTCGGAGCTGAGCCGCTCCAAGGCCGCCAACGCGTCTTGGAAGCACATCCACGATGCGTCAGCAACCAAGCTGGACCCAGGAAGTGATGACTGATCTGTTTCGCCCCAACCCGCCATGCGGTCCATCATTGCGGAACGCAAGCGGCCGCGTACGGACAATGAACAAACGATCACCACCCGTTCGGCATATGCCGCGTGCAACCCGGGCCGGGTCCGCGTCAAGCCCGGGTTGCCGCAAACCGGCTCCTACCAGGCACTCCAGTCCAGGTTCCAGCCGCTGAGACCGTTGTCCGGAGCGACCTTGCCGCGCGAGGAATTCTGTACGGTGACGATGTCGCCGATCAGCGAGCCGTCGTAGAAGGTGCCCGCCGAGGTGCCGCCGCCGCCGCCCTTCACGTCCTTGAGGCCGACGCAGCCGTGGCTGACGTTGTCCTCGCCGAAGGCGTCGCTCCAGTAGTTGCCGTGCACGTACGTGCCGGACGTGGTCAGCCGCATCGAGTGCGGCACCTGGAGGTCGTACGGGTCCCCGGTCATCCCGGGCATGCTGCTGGACTGCATCCGCACCACGCCCTCCTTGGACATCACGACCATGGTGCCGTTCCAGGTCGGGTGCTCCGGCGAGCCGGAGGTGATCTCGATGACGGAGCTCTTGCCGTCGTTGACCACCGTCATCAGGTGGGTCTTGGCGTCAACCGACGAGATCTGCGATCGCCCGATCGTGAAGGGCTCGTCCCGGTCCACGCCGCCGTAGACGCCGGGGGCGATCTCCACGTTCTTCAGCCGGTAGTGGACGGTGACCTTGGTGCCCGGCTTCCAGTACGCCTCGGGGCGGAAGTCCAGCCGGCGGTCGCCGAACCAGTGGCCCTTCACCACGGTGCCGTTGTCGGACTCGAAGGTGATGCCGGTGGCGACGGCCTCCTTGTTCTTCACGTCCTTGTCGAAGTCGACCGAGACGATCATGCCGACGCCGTAGGTGGCGTTGTCCTCGACGTTGTCGCTCGCCTTCGCCTCGCGCTCGGGCGTCAGCGTGGTGAAGCCGCTGTCGGCCGTGGCGACCACGCCGTTGCCGTCCGCGGCCATCGCGCTCACCTGGTAGGCGGTGCCGACCGCGAGGCCGGCGGACGGCACCCAGCTGGCGCCGTCGGCGGCGATCGCCCCGGCGACCTCCTTGCCGCTCCGGTCGCTCACCTTGACCGTGGTGAGCCTGCCGCCCGCCACCGCGACCTTGAGCGCGCCGCTCGGGGCGACGTCCACCGCGCCGTTCTTCGGCTGGATGTCCAGCACCGCCGTCGACACCTTCGGAGTCGCTGCGGCCGGAGCCGTGGCCGGCGCCGCCCCGGAGCCCGGTGCCGAGGCGCTCGACGCGGCCCCCGCGGCCGCGCCGCCGCCCAGCTCGGCCTTGGCCGCGCTCCCGCCGCCCCCGCCACCGCTGCACGCGCTGGTCAGGACCAGCGCGCCGCCGATCAGACCGGCGGCCACCACTGTGCGTATCGACCTCATGTCGACTCCCCTCCCGTTGATCCCGCACGATCACGACGGGACTCGACAGATACACGCGGCAATCACCGGAAAGGTTGCGCCATTCGAGCGGCTTTCGCCCGGGAACGACGATCGGCCCGACCCCAACGAGTGAGGATCGGGCCGGTCGTCGTCGTACCGGGAGTACGGGGGCTACCGCGGGGTAGGGCCTACCAGTTGGCCCAGGCGATGTTCCAGCCGCTGAGCCCGTTGTCGGGCGCGACCGTCTTCTCCTTCGAGTTCACGACCTTGACCACGTCGCCGATCATCGAGTCGTTGAAGAACTTGCCCGCGACCGAGGCGTCGCTGCCGTCCTTGGTGTCCTGCATCGAGATGCAGCCGTGGCTGGCGTTGGTCTTGCCGAACGGGTTCGCCCAGTAGTTGCCGTGCACGAAGGTGCCGGAGTTGGTCAGCCGCATCGCGTGCGGGACGTCCGGGATGTCGTACTCGCCGCCGAGACCGACGGTCTGCGAGTTCATCCGGGTGACCTTCTCCTTGCTGGAGACCACCATCACGCCGTTCCAGGACGGGTTCTTCTCGTCGCCGAGGGTCACCGGCACGGTGTGCGGCTGGCCGTCCCGGACCACCGTCATCTGGTGCGTCGCGGAGTCGGCGGTGGAGACCTGGGAGCGGCCGATGGTGAACGGCTCGTCCTTGTCCACGTCGCCGTAGACGCCCGGGGCGACCTCGACGTTCTTCAGCCGGTACTTGATGGTGACCTTGGTCCCGGGCTTCCAGTACTCGGCCGGGCGGAAGTCCAGCCGCCGGGCGCCGAACCAGTGGCCCTTGACCTCGGTGGCACCGTCGGCCGTCTCGAAGGTGATCCCCTTGACGACGGCTTCCTTGTTCTTCACGTCCTTGTTGAAGACCACCGAGACGATCATGCCGACGCCGTAGGTGGCGTTGTCGGTGATGTTGTCGTTGGTGGAGATCTTCTTGTCGGGCGTCAGCGTGGTGAACGAGGTGGTGGACGCGGCCACCAGCCCCTCGGCGTCCTTGGCCTGCGCGCTCACCTTGTAGATCATGCCGACGGCGAGCGGCGCGCTGGGCTTCCAGCCGGTGCTGTCGGCCGTCATCGCCCCGGCGACCGGCTTGCCCTCCTTGTCGGTCACGTCGACCGCCGTCAGCGTGCCGCCCGCGACCGACACGTTGAGCGCGTTGGTCGGCGAGACGTCCTGCGCGCCGTCCTTCGGGTCGACGGTCAGCACCGCGGCCGAGGTCTTCGGCGTCGCCGAAGCCTGGCCGGGCGCCGGAGTGCCGCCGGCACCCGCCGTCGCCGCCGCGTCCCCGCCGCCGCTCCCCCCGTCGCTGCCCTTGTCGTCCCCACAGGCCGCAGTGAGCAGCAGCACCCCGCCCATCGCGAGCGCGACCGCAGTGCGGCGCATCCGACGGCTGGTGGTGGTCGTGCGTATCGCGGCGTCGGCCGCCCTAACCGGCTTCACGGTTTCTCCCCTCCCGGTGTCCATCCAGATGGACGCGCGTCTGCCCGGACGGGTTGCACCGGACCGGCGATCTTTCGCGCCGGGCTTCGGCGCGGCAAGCAGGATAGCTGGGCCGAATGAGTGAATCCGGGGGGACGTGCGGCGGATCACAGGTGGAACAACGGTGAAGATCTTCGGGAGGGGGCCGCCCCGTGGTCAGCGCTCGACGGCGCTGCCGGCGATCCACTGGCCCCAGGGCAGGTTCCAGCCGTTGAGCCCGTTGCTCGGCGGGACGACGTCCCCGGTGGAGGCCTTGACCTCGATCACGTCCCCGGGGAGGGAGTGCTCGAACAGCCAGCCCGCCGGGGTCTCCTTGCCCGCCCCACCCTTGGCGTCGGCCAGGCCGATGCAGCCGTGGCTGGTGTTGGCGGTGCCGAACACCCCCGGGTCGGCCCAGTAGTTGCCGTGGATGAAGGTGCCCGAGGTGGTCAGCCGCATCGCGTGCGGGACGTCCTTGATGTCGTACTCGTCGCCCATCCCGACGGTCTGCGAGTTCATCCTGGTCACCCGGTACTTCTCGGAGACCACCAGCACGCCCCGGTAGGTGGTGTGCTTCGGGTCCCCGCCGGACACCTTGAGCGTGCGCACCACCTTGCCGCCCTCGCCGGCCCGGACGGTGAGGGTGTGGGCGTCCAGGTCCACCGTGGAGACCTGGGCCCGCCCGATCGTGAACCGGACGTCCTTGGCCTGGGTGCCGAACTCGCCCGGCGCGCCCTGCACGTCCTTGAGCCGCAGCGCCACCGCGACCTTGGTGCCGGCCGCCCAGTACGTCTTCGGCCGGACGTCCAGCCGCTGGCTGCCGAACCAGTGCGCGGCCAGCTCGACCGGCGGGTCGGCCGTCACCGTCACCGCCTTCTCGACGGCCGCCCGGTCGGTGATCGGCCGGCTGAAGCGCAGCGAGACCGGCATGCCGACGCCGACCGTGGAGCCGTCCTCCGGGGTGAAGAAGGCGACGAAGGTGTGCGCCCGGGCCACCGTCGAGAACGCGGTGTGCTGGTTCGCCCTCTGCCCCTGCTCGTCCTCGGCCACCGAGTCCAGCGTGTACGCGGTGCCGAGCGGCAGCGGGCCGTCCGGCATCCAGGTCGCGCCGTCCTCGGCGACCGTGCCGGCCACCTCGGTGCCCTTGGCGTCGGCCAGCCGGACGGAGATCAGCCGCCCCTGGGCCACCGAGACCCGGACCGGGCCCTCCGGCGGGACGTCCTGGGCGCCGTCGGCGGGCAGCGCGGTGATCGCCGCCCGGGAGGGCGGCGGCGGGGCCGTGTGCCCCGGGGTCGCCGCGTCCTCGCCCGGTCCCTGCGCCGCGCCGCCCCCGGGGCCGCCGCCGCACCCCGTCAGCACGGCCAGGCACCAGCCCAGCGCCGCCGCACGCCGTGCCCAAACCCGTACTCGGGGCCTCATTCCGGGGCCTCCCGCCATTTCCGTCCGATACCCCGGACAACGAGGGCAATCCCGGCGGGACACGCGGACGCCCGGGTGAATCCCACCCCGGCGGCCCACGGCGGCCGGCGGGCGCCCGCCGCGCACGCCCGGTCGCCCCGCCCCCGGCCGCCATCCGCCGGTAAGCCGTCGTTCAGCGGCTTCCGATCAGCAGGATCAGGGAAGGAGAAGGTGAACGGGGTCCGGGACACCCCGCCCAGGGAGGGTGCGGCCATGGCGTCAGGGCAGGAGCTGGGAGCCGGAGTGCGGCCGCGGGGTAATGCCGGCACCGAGCCGCCGAGGCCCGGCACCGAGCCACCGTGGCCCGGCAGCTGGCAGCCGCTCGGCGCCCGCTTCCGCACCGACGCCCAGGGCCGCCAGGGCACCAACTTCGCGCTCTGGGCGGCCGGCGCCGAGGCCGTGGACCTCTGTCTCTTCGACGAGGACGGCCGGGAGAGCAGACACCGGCTGACCGAGCAGAACTTCCAGACCTGGCACGGCTTCCTCCCCGGTGTCCGCCCCGGCACCCACTACGGCTTCCGCGTCCACGGCCGCTGGGACCCGTGGACCGGCGCCCGGTGGAACCCGGCCAAACTGCTGCTCGACCCGTACGCCCGGGCCGTCGACGGCTGTTACACCTCCCACGACTCGGTCTGCTCCGCCGTCCGCAACTGGCCCGAGGCCGATGTCGCCGACACCGTCCGGGACAACCGCGACTCGGCGCGCTACGTGCCCCGGTCCGTCGTCGTCCACGACGACGACGACTGGTACGACGACCACCGCCCCAAGACCCCCTGGGCGGAGACGGTGCTGTACGAGCTGCACGTCCGCGGCTTCACCATGCGCCACCCCGAGGTGCCCCCGGAGCTGCGCGGCACCTACGCCGGCCTCGCCCACCCCGCCGCGATCGCCCACCTCACCGGGCTCGGCGTGACCGCCGTCGAGCTGCTGCCGGTGCACCAGTACGCCGGTGAGGACCACCTCCAGGCCCGCGGACTGGGCAACTACTGGGGGTACAACACCGTCGGCTACTTCGCCCCGCACGCCGGGTACTCCGCCTCGGGCGGCCGCGGCGGCCAGGTCGGCGAGTTCAAGCGGATGGTGCGCGCGCTGCACGCCGCCGGCATCGAGGTCGTCCTCGACGTGGTCTACAACCACACCGCCGAGGGCGCCGAGCTGGGCCCCACGCTCTCGCTCCGGGGCATCGACAACGCCGGGTACTACCGCCTCCCGCTGAACCGCCCCCGCGGCTACGCCGACTACACCGGCTGCGGCAACACCCTGGACACCCGCCGCCCGCAGGTGATCCGGCTGATCACCGACTCGCTGCGGTACTGGGTCACCGAGATGGGTGTGGACGGCTTCCGCTTCGACCTCGCCGCCGCGCTCGCCCGCGGCGGCGACGGCGTCGAGATGGACCACCCCTTCCTCGCCGCCGTCTCCCAGGACCCGGTGCTGAGCCGGGTCAAGCTGATCGCCGAGCCCTGGGACGTCGGCGCGGGCGGCTACCAGGTCGGCGGCTTCCCCCCGCTGTGGGCCGAGTGGAACGACAAGTACCGCGACACCGTGCGGGACTTCTGGCGCGGTGCCCGCCCGGACGTCCGCGAACTCGGCTACCGGCTCTCCGGCTCCTCCGACCTCTACCAGCGCGGTGGCCGGCGCCCCTACGCCTCGGTCAACTTCGTCACCGCGCACGACGGCTTCACCCTGCGCGACCTGGTCTCCTACAACCGCAAGCACAACGAGGCCAACGGCGAGGCCAACCGGGACGGCACCGACGACAACCGGTCCTGGAACCACGGCGTCGAGGGGGAGACCACCGATCCGGCCGTGCAGGCCCTGCGCCTGCGCCAACTGCGCAACCTGATGGCCACCCTGCTGCTCTCCACCGGCGTCCCGATGATCACCGCCGGGGACGAGTTCGGCCGCACCCAGCTCGGCAACAACAACGCCTACTGCCAGGACAACGAGATCAGTTGGCTGGACTGGTCGCTGCTGGCGGACGAGGGCTGGGCCGGGCTGCGCGACCTCACCGCCCGCCTCGTCCGGCTCCGCCGCGCCCACCCGGTGCTGCGGCAGCGGGCGTTCTTCTCCGGCCGGGCCGCCGCGCCCGGCGGCCAGCCCGACCTGGCCTGGTTCACCCCGCGCGGCAAGGAGATGACCGAGGCCGACTGGTTCGCCCCGACGGCCTGCCTCGGGATGCTGCTGTCCGGCGCCGCGATGTCCGAACGCGACCAGCACGGGCGCCCGTTGCGCGACGACAGCTTCCTGCTGCTGCTCAACGCCGGCCCCGATCCGGTGGCCTTCACGCTGCCCGGCGAACCCTGGGCCGCACCGGAGGCGGCGTACGAGACGGTGCTGGACACCGCCACCGAGGAGGCCGGTCCGCTCCCCCCGCCGGACACCGCGCTGCTGGCCGGCCGCTCGCTGCGACTGCTGCGCACACCGGCCCCCCGGTGACCCCGGCACCCCACCGGCCCCCCGCACGAGTGGCCGGTTCTCGCCGACAGGTGCGAAAAACCTGATGAGAAATGACGGGTCCCCGACCTACGCTCACGGCGATGGCCGAGAACCAAGCCCCCGCCCCCACGCCCGCCCGCCGGTCGACGGTCCGCTCACTGCTGCGCCTGTGGCCGTACGCCCGCGTGATCCGCTGGCGGCTCACCACCGCCGTCGGCGCGGCGCTGCTCGCCGCGCTCAGTGTGCTGCTCGTCCCGATCGTTCTCGGCCGAATCGTCGACGGGCCGATCACCGACCACGACCTCGGCGCGCTCTGGCCGCTGATCGGCCTGCTGCTCGCGCTCGGCCTCTTCGAGGCGGCCCTGTTCTACGCGCGCCGGGTCATCCTGGCCAAGCCGCTGGCCGCGGTGGAGACGGCGATGCGCGGCGACCTCTTCGCCCGGCTGCAGCGGCTGCCGATCTCCTTCCACGACCGCTGGGGCTCCGGCCAGCTGCTCTCCCGGGCCACCGCCGACCTGTACACCATGCGGCTGTTCCTGGCCTTCCCGCTGGTCTTCCTGGTCGTCAACACGGCGACCTTCCTCGCGGGCACCGCGCTGATGTTCACCCAGGACTGGCGGCTGGCGCTGATCGTGCTGCTGCCCGCCGTCCCGCTGATCGTGCTGACCCGGCGCTTCGAGGCCGGCTACTCCGGCGCCGCCCGCCGTGCCCAGGACCAGAACGGCGACCTCGCCACCG
This sequence comes from Kitasatospora sp. NPDC091207, assembly GCF_044768625.1. Classification (NCBI taxonomy): domain Bacteria; kingdom Bacillati; phylum Actinomycetota; class Actinomycetes; order Kitasatosporales; family Streptomycetaceae; genus Kitasatospora; species Kitasatospora sp. NPDC091207. The sequence continues at coordinate 409,807 of NZ_JBIVVS010000003.1, read as the reverse complement.
TCATCGAGGAGTCCATCCTCGGCATCCGCATCCTCAAGGCCTTCGGCCGGCACCGGTCGATGGCCGAGCGGTTCCGCGCCCAGGCCCGTGACCTGCGCCGCACCGAGCTGCGCAAGGCCGGTCTGCTCGCCAACCTCTGGGCGGTCATCGTCGGCCTGCCCGAGCTGGCGCTCGGCTGCGCGCTCGCGGCCGGCTGCTACCTGGTCGCGCACGACGAGCTGAGCACCGGCACCCTGGTCGCCTTCCTCTCCACCGCGCTCGCGCTGCGCTGGCCGGTCGAGTCGCTCGGCTGGCTGCTCGCCTACGCCAACGAGGCCGCCACCGCCACCGACCGCTTCTTCGAGGTGCTGGACGAGCCCGAGCCGGCCGACGACACGGACCCGGACACCACGGCCGCCGCCGCCACCGCGCGGGGCACCACCCCCGACGGCATCCGGCTCACCGGCGTCCGCTTCCGCTACCCGGACGCCCCGCCCGGCACCCCCGACCTGCTCCAGGGCATCGACCTGCACATCCGCAGCGGCGAGACGATGGCCCTGGTCGGCGCCACCGGCAGCGGCAAGACCACGCTCACCGCACTGCTCCCCCGGCTGTACGAGGCCACCGCCGGCACCATCACCCTGGACGGCCGGCCCGTCGCCGAGCTCTCCCGGGAGCGGCTGCGCGAACTGGTCTCGGTCGCCTTCGAGGAGCCGACCCTGTTCTCGGCCACCGTCCGGGAGAACGTCCTGATGGGCGCGCCCGGGGCCGGGCCCGACCGGCTCGGTGCCGCGCTCGCCACCGCCCAGGCCGACTTCGTCGAGAAGCTGCCCGGCGGGGTCGAGACGGAGGTCGGCGAGCAGGGCCTGAGCCTGTCCGGCGGCCAGCGCCAGCGGCTCGCGCTGGCCCGCGCGGTGGTCGGCGCCCCGGCCTTCCTCGTCCTGGACGACCCGCTCTCCGCGCTGGACGTGCACACCGAGGCGCTCGTCGAACGGGCCCTGCGCCAGGTGCTCGGCTCCACCACCGCGCTGGTGGTGGCCCACCGGCCGAGCACCGTCCTGCTCGCCGACCGGGTCGCGGTGCTCGCGGACGGCCGGATCGAGGCCGTCGGCACCCACCAGGAGCTGCTGCGCACCTCGGCGCGCTACCGCGAACTGATGTCGGGCGAGGCCGCCCTGGTACCGGAGAGGGGCCCCGCCCGATGACCACCACGATCGAACCCGCCGAGAAGTCCGGGAAATCCGCGACCGGCCCGAAGGCCACGACGGCCGTGCCGGAGGAGGAGCTCCCGCCGCCACCGGCCGACGAGGAGGACATCCCCGTCCCGCCGGGCGCGCCGCGCGAGCTGCTGCGCTCGCTGCTCGGCCCGCACCGGGCCCGGGTCACCGTCGCGATGGTGGTGATCCTGCTCCAGCAGGCGGCGCTGCAGTCCGGCCCGCTGCTGGTGGCGATCGCGATGGACCGGGGCATCCCGGCCCTGCGCGACCACGACGCCGGCCCGCTGGTCGCGGTGATCAGCGCCTACCTCTCCTTCGCGCTGCTGAGCACCGTGCTGCAGTGGGCCTTCATCAAGATCAGCGCCCGGATCAACCAGGACATCCTGCTGGACCTGCGCGGCCGGATCTTCCGGCACGCCCAGCGGCTCAGCCTGGACTTCCACGAGCGGTACACCTCGGGCCGGATCATCTCCCGCGCCACCTCCGACGTGGACGCGCTGCGCGAGCTGCTCTCCGAGGGCCTCCAGGAGCTGTTGACCGTCTTCCTCTCGGTCTTCTACATCTCGGTGCTGCTGCTCGTGATGGACTGGCGGCTCGGCCTGGTCTCGCTGGCCTCCTTCGTCCCGCTCTTCCTGACCGCCCGGTCCTTCCGGCGCCGCTCGCGCCGGGTCTACCGCCGCTCGCGCACCTCGGCCGCCTCGCTGATCGTGCGCTTCACCGAGACCATGAACGGCATCCGCCCCGTCCAGGCCTTCCGCCGCGAGCGGGCCAACGACGCCGCGTTCGCGGTGGTGAACCGGCAGTCGGCCGCCGCCACGGCGGACGGCCTGCTGGAGATCGCCCGCTACGTCGGCCTCTCCCGCGCCACGGCGAACGTCTGGAGCGCCGGCGTGGTGCTGCTCGGCGCCTTCCTGGTCACCGACGGCGCGGTGGAGCTCGGTGTGCTCACCGGGTTCGTGCTCTACCTGCGCCGGCTGTTCGACCCGATCGACCAGCTGGCGATGTTCCTGAACAGCTACCAGTCCGCCGCCGCGGCGCTGGAGAAGATCGCCGGCCTGCTCGCCCACGAGCCGACCGTCGCCGAGCCCGTCGAGCCGAAGGAGCTCCCCGAGACGCCGGCCGGCTCCCTCGCGAAGGGCCGCGAGGTGCACTTCGACGGGACGCGCTTCGGCTACCGCTCCGGCAAGGAGGTGCTGCCCGCCTTCGACCTGGTGCTGCCGGCCGGCCAGACCGTGGCCGTGGTCGGGGCGACCGGTGCGGGCAAGTCGACCGTGGCCAAGCTGCTGGCCCGCTTCTACGACCCGAGCGGCGGCCGGATCACCCTCGACGGGGTGGACCTGCGCGACCTCGCCACGCCCGAGCTCCGCCGCGGGGTGGTCATGGTGACGCAGGAGTCCTTCCTGTTCTCCGGCACCGTCGCGGAGAACATCGCGATCGGCCGGCCGGGGGCCACCCGCGAGGAGGTCGAGCAGGCCGCACGGGACATCGGCGCGTACGAGTTCGTCGCCGCCCTGCCGGACGGCTTCGACACCGACGTGCGCAAGCGCGGCGGCCGGATCTCGGCCGGCCAGCGCCAGCTGGTCGCCTTCGCCCGCGCGCTGCTGGCCGACCCGGCGGTGCTGATCCTGGACGAGGCGACCAGCTCGCTGGACGTGCCGGGCGAGCAGGCCGTGCAGCGGGCGATGCGCACGGTGCTGGCCGGGCGGACGGCCGTGATCATCGCCCACCGGCTCTCCACCGTCGAGATCGCCGACCGCGTCCTGGTGATGGAGCAGGGCCGGATCGTCGAGGACGGCACCCCGCAGGAGCTGATCGACGGCTCCGGCCGCTTCGCCGAGCTGCACCGGGCCTGGCGGGACAGTCTGGTCTGACAGCCCCGACAGGTAAGAGTCACGAGGCCCTTTCGTCCATTACCGAAAGGGCCTACCGTGGACCTCGGACCCACCGGCCCCCGGGCCGACGACCGAGGGAGCGGGACGTGACCGACCGGACGCACTGGCAGGGCTGGCAGCGCAGCTGGGACCGCCAGCAGGAGTGGTACCTGCCCGACCGCGAGGAACGGTTCCGCACCATGCTGGACGTGGTCGAGGCCGTCACCGGCCCCGCGCCGCGCGTCCTCGACCTGGCCTGCGGCACCGGCAGCATCAGCGAGCGGCTGCTCGCCCGGCTGCCCGGCGCGGTCAGCGTCGGCGTCGACCAGGACCCGGCGCTGATGGCCATCGCCCGCGGCCTCCTGGCCGACGAGCCCCGCTTCACCCTGGTGACCGCCGACCTCACGGACCCGGACTGGGCCGCCCGGCTCCCGCCCGGCCCGTACGACGCCGTGGTGACCGCCACCGCCCTGCACTGGCTGCGCACCGCCGACCTCGTCCGGCTCTACGGGGACCTCGCCGAACTGATCCGCCCCGGCGGGGTCTTCCTCAACGCCGACCACGCCCCCGAGTCGTCGATCCCGCTGCTCACCGCCGCCGACGAGGCCTTCCAGCAGCGCCGCCAGGAGCGCGAGCGGGGCGAGGGCGTCCTCGACTGGGCCGGCTGGTGGGCGGCGGCGGCGGCCGACCCGCTGCTCGCCGAGCAGGTCGCCGCCCGCGACACGATCTACGGCTCGCACGCCGCCGGCGCGTCGCACCCCGCCGACTGGCACACCGCGCGGCTCGTCGAGGCCGGGTTCCGCGAGGCCGGGGTGGCCTGGCGTTCCGTCACCGACGCCCTGGTCGCCGCCGTCCGGTAGGACCCGCCGGGCCGCCCGCGCCCCGGGCGGCCCGGGGTGGTGGGGAGAGCCGGACCGACCGGCCCTCCCCACCGCTCAACGCAGCAGCCCCGCGTCCATCCCCACCGACTCGGCCGGCAGGGCCACCAGGCCCAGCTCGGCCGGCGAGGCCAGCAGCGGATGGGCCGGCAGCACCCGGACGGTGTACCCGAACGGGCCGGTCCGGCAGAGCTCCAGCGAGCCCTCGTACCGGGTGCGCCCGTCGAGGTCCGGCCCGCTGACCGGCTTCAGGGCCAGCAGGCAGGCGTCCGAGATGCCGTCCGACTCGTCCACCCGCCCCGAGACCGCCTGCACCTCGACGTCGCCGGGCTCCAGCGCGCCCAGCGCGACCTGCACCCGCAGCGCCAGCGAGCTGCCCAGCTCCTGTGCCTCGTCCGGACACTCCGCCTCGACGTGCTCGACCCGGACGGCCGGCCAGGCCTCCCGCACCCGGGCCTTCCAGGCGGCCAGCGCGCGCGCCCCCGCGTACGGGACCGCTACTCGCCCGCTCGCCTCCGGTCGCTCGGCTCCGGCCGCCGCGAGCTCCCGCTGGGCCAGCGCCGCCGGGGTGTACAGCCGCTCGACGTACTCACGGACCATCCGCCCGGCCAGCACCTTGGGCCCGAGGGTGACCAGGGTGTGCCGGACCATGGCGATCCAGCGGTGCGGCAGCCCGTCCGCGCCCCGGTCGTAGAACCGGGCGGCCACCTGGTGCTCGATCAGGTCGTACAGCGCGGCGGCCTCGATGTCGTCCCGCCGCTCGGCCTCGCCGCTCTCCGGGTCGAGGACACCGCCGGTCTCGTCGGCGGTGGGGATCGCCCAGCCGTTCTGGCCGTCGTACCACTCGTCCCACCAGCCGTCCAGGACGGACAGGTTGAGGCAGCCGTTCAGCGCGGCCTTCATGCCCGAGGTGCCGCAGGCCTCCAGCGGGCGGAGCGGGTTGTTCAGCCAGACGTCGCAGCCCGGGTAGAGGTGGCGGGCCATCGCCATGTCGTAGTCCGGCAGGAAGACGATCCGGTGCCGGACGGCGGGGTCGTCGGCGAAGGCGACCATCTGCTGGATCAGCCGCTTGCCGCCGTCGTCGGCCGGGTGGGCCTTGCCGGCGACCACGATCTGCACCGGCCGGGTGGGGTTCAGCAGCAGGGCGCGCAGCCGCTCCTGGTCGCGCAGCATCAGGGTGAGCCGCTTGTAGGAGGGCACCCGGCGGGCGAACCCGATGGTGAGCACGTCCGGGTCGAGCACCGAGGAGACCCAGCCGAGTTCGGCCTCGCCCGCGCCGCGCTGGCGCCAGGAGGCACGCAGCCGCTGCCGGGCCTCGTCCACCAGCTGGGCGCGCAGGCTGCGGCGCAGCTCCCAGATCTCGGAGTTGCCGATCCGCTCCAGGCCCGTCCAGCGCTTGGCGTCGCCGGTGGTCATGGCGTCCTCGGCGCGGTCGGCGCCGATCTCGGCGGCGCCGAGCCGGACGACCGCCGGATCGATCCAGGTCGCCGCGTGGACGCCGTTGGTGACCGAGGTGATCGGCACCTCGGCGGCGTCGAAGCCCGGCCAGAGCCCGTTGAACATGGACCGGCTGACCTCGCCGTGCAGGGTGGAGACGCCGTTGGCGCGCTGGGCGAGCCGCAGGCCCATCGCGGCCATGTTGAACAGCTTCGGATCCCCGCCGCGCCAGGTCTCGGCGCCGAGCGCGAGCACCTGCTCGGCCGGGACACCGGGCAGCGCGGCGTCGCCGCCGAAGTGCCGGGCGACGAGCTCCCGGTCGAAGCGGTCGATGCCGGCCGGGACGGGCGTGTGGGTGGTGAACAGGGTGCCGGCCCGGACGGCCTCCAGGGCGGCCGCGAAGTCCAGGCCGGGCTCGGCCGGACCGTCGGCGATCAGCTCGCGGATCCGCTCGACGCCCAGGAAGCCGGCGTGGCCCTCGTTGGTGTGGAAGACCTCGGGGGCGGGGTGGCCGGTGAGCCGGCAGTAGGCGCGGACCGCGCGGACGCCGCCGATGCCGAGCAGCATCTCCTGGAGCAGCCGGTGCTCGCTGCCGCCGCCGTACAGCCGGTCGGTGACATCGCGCTCGGCGGGCGAGTTGGCCTCGATGTCGGAGTCGAGCAGCAGCAGTGGCACCCGCCCGACCTGGGCCCGCCAGACGTGCGCGGCGAGCGTGCGGCCGCCGGGCAGGGCCAGGTCGATCCGGCAGGGCGCGCCGTCACTCTCCCGGAGCAGCGTGACGGCGAGTTCGTCCGGGTCGAGGAGCGGGTAGCGCTCCTGCTGCCAGCCGTCCCGGTTGAGCGACTGCCGGAAGTACCCGTGCCGGTAGAACAGCCCCACCCCGATGATCGGGACGCCGAGGTCACTGGCCGCCTTGAGGTGGTCGCCGGCCAGGATGCCGAGCCCGCCGGAGTACTGCGGCAGCGCCGCGGCGATGCCGTACTCGGGCGAGAAGTAGGCGATGGCGGCGGGTTGCGAGCCACCGGCGACCGGTTGGTCGAGGCCGTGCTGGGCGGCCTGGTACCAGCGCGGGCCGGCCAGGTACTCCCGCAGGTCGTCGGCGAGGTCGCCGAGTCTGCGCAGGAACCGGCGGTCGGCGGCGAGCGCGGCGAGCCGGGCGGCCGGCACCTCCCCCAGGAGGCGCACCGGATCCTCCCCGGTGGCCGCCCAGACCTCCGGGTCCACGGACCGGAAGAGGTCCCTGGTCTCGGGGTGCCAGGACCAGCGCAGGTTGAGGGCCAGCTCGTGCAACGGCTGGAGTTGTTCGGGCAGGACGGTGCGGACGGTGAATCTGCGGATTGCCTTCACGGCGTGAAGCGTAGCCCCGGCGACTGTCATGATGGTGCGTCAAGTGGGCTATTGAGCCTCCGTTCGGCCTATTGATGAGATCGCATTCGGCGCATTGGGCTGCACAGGGGGCGCGCGCGGCGCACGTTCCGGCGGAACGCGCTACCAATGCGTGAACACTGCGGAACAGATCCATTTCCACCGGTGGAGCCGCCCCGGACAAAGCCCGAAACTACTGTCGTACCGCTGCAAAAGTCTTGTCGCCGGTGCGACTATGAACCAAGGTCGTGGGAGCTGCGGGGAGTGCGGCGACGGGTGGCGCCCTCCTTGAAGCAGCACGTCCGAATCCTTTTCGCGTTGATCGATTCCCAACCTTCTTAGCCCATTCGGCGCTCACCGCGCACCGACGCGTGTCCTCGAACTCGGCCTGCTCGTTCACGGGTGGGTTGGGTCGCCCAGGGGCGTGCCCCGAGAGGCGCGCGCCGGGACGCGCGCGGGCTCTCGGGCGCCCCTCCAGGGGCTCGGCGGGAGCGGGGCAGGTTGCCGGGGACGGCGGCGCGGGCAGGCTTCCGGTCGCACGTCCTCCCCACCCAGCAGTCCTCCCGGTACTCCCCCCGGCCGGCCGGCCCGCGGGAGCTGCCGCCGATCTCGGGCAGGAGTTTGGCATGCACGGCGACACGCGGGACCAGTCCACACCGGTGGCCGACAGCCACGACGCAGCGGTCGCGGAATCCGCCGGACGGATGGATTCTGACACTCGGACAGACGCGGCGATGCCGGGACCCCGGGGGGCCGGGGCTATCCGTACGGAGCAGCAGACCGAACCGGCCCGACAACCCGGGGCCGAGGAGGACCGGCCGGCGGCACCCCGCGGCCGCGCCACCACGCGCCGCACGACCGCCGCCACCGCCGCCGACACCGAGGCCACCGCCACCGCGAAGGCCGGCCCGACGACCCGCCGGGCACCCGCCCGCACCACGGCCGCGCGCGGGGAGACCGGCCGGAAGCCGGCCGCCCGCAAGACCGCTGCCCGCAAACCCGCCGCCCGCAAGACGACAGAGAGCGACACCGTGATCGGCCGCATCCCCGTCCTGGACGTCAGCCCCCTCGTCGACGCCGGCCGTCGCCCGGCCAAGGCGGTGGTCGGCGAGACCTTCGTGGTCACCGCCACCGTGTTCCGGGAGGGCCACGACGCGGTGAACGCCAACGTCGTCCTGCGCGACCCGCGCGGCCGCAGCGGCCCGTGGACGCCGATGCGCGAACTCGCCGAGGGCACCGACCGCTGGGGCGCCCAGGTCACCCCGACCGCGCCGGGCCGCTGGTCCTACCTGGTGGAGGCGTGGAGCGACCCGCTCGCCACCTGGCGCAAGGTGGCCGCGGTGAAGCTGCCCGCCGGGATCGACACCGCGCTGGTCCTGGAGGAGGGCGCGCTGCTGCTGGAGCGGGCCGCCGGCGGCGTGCCGAAGAAGGAGGGCCGGGCGCACGTGCTGGCCGCGCTCGACGCGCTGCGCGACACCGGCCTGCCGCCGCTGTCCCGGCTGGCCGCGGCACTCGCCCCCGAGGTGCTCGACCTGCTGGCCCGCTTCCCGCTGCGCGAACTGGTGAGCGCCTCCCGCCCGCTCCCCCTGCAGGTGGACCGCGAACGCGCGCTGTACGGCTCCTGGTACGAGTTCTTCCCCCGCTCGGAGGGCGCGGTGGTCGACCCGGCCGGCGTCGAGCCGCCGCGCTCGGGCACCCTGCGCACCGCCGCCGAGCGGCTGCCCGCCGTCGCCGCGATGGGCTTCGACGTGGTCTACCTGCCGCCGGTCCACCCGATCGGCCGAGCCTTCCGCAAGGGCCCGGACAACACCCTGACGGCCGGTCCGCACGACGTCGGCTCACCCTGGGCGATCGGCTCGCCGGAGGGCGGCCACGACGCCGTTCACCCCGACCTCGGCACCATCGAGGACTTCGACCACTTCGTCGCCGAGGCCGAGGCGCTGCACCTGGAGGTGGCCCTGGACTTCGCGCTCCAGTGTTCGCCGGACCACCCCTGGGTGAACAAGCACCCGGAATGGTTCAGCCACCGCGCCGACGGCACCATCGCCTATGCCGAGAACCCGCCGAAGAAGTATCAGGATATTTATCCGATCAACTTCGACCAGGACATGGACGGAATCGTCAAGGAAACGCTCCGCGTCCTCCGGTTCTGGATGACCCACGGCGTGCGGATCTTCCGGGTCGACAACCCGCACACCAAGCCGGTGCTGTTCTGGGAGAAGGTGCTCGCCGACATCGCCCGCACCGACCCGGACGTCGTGTTCCTGGCGGAGGCGTTCACCCGGCCCGCGATGATGCAGACGCTCGGAAAGATCGGTTTCCACCAGTCGTACACGTACTTCACCTGGCGCACCACCAAGCAGGAGCTCATCGATTACCTCACCGAGCTCGCCGGTGACGCCGCCGCCTACATGCGGCCGAACTTCTTCGCCAACACCCCGGACATCCTGCACGCCTACCTGCAGACCGGCGGCCGGGCCGGGTTCGCGATCCGCGCCGTGCTGGCCGCCACCCTCTCCCCCAGCTACGGCGTCTACGCCGGCTACGAGCTGTACGAGGACGAGCCGGCCCACCCGGGCTCGGAGGAGTACCTGCACTCCGAGAAGTACGAACTCCGGCCCCGCGACTGGACCCGCACCGACAGCCTCGCCCCGCTGCTCACCGTGCTGAACCGGCTGCGCCGCCGGCACCCCTCGCTCCAGCAGCTGCGCGGCCTGCGCTTCCACTCCACCGACAACGACCAGGTGCTCGCCTTCTCCAAGACCGCCACCACGGCCGACGGCCTGACCGACCACGTCATCACGGTGGTCAACCTCGACCCGCACCACGCCCAGGAGGCCACCGTCACCCTCGACGGGGACGGCCCGTTCGCGGTGCACGACGAACTCACCGGCGCCGCCTACACCTGGGGCCGGCACAACTACGTCCGGCTCGATCCCTCAGCCGAGCCGGCTCACCTCCTCACGGTTCGGAGGAACCCAGCGTGACAGTGAACGAGCCCGTGCCCGACACCTTCCCCGAGACCTCGAAGAAGAACCTGGACCCGGAGTGGTTCAAGCGTGCGGTCTTCTACGAGGTCCTGGTGCGGTCCTTCCAGGACAGCAACGGCGACGGGATCGGGGACCTCAGGGGGCTCACGTCCAAGCTCGACTACCTCCAATGGCTCGGGGTCGACTGCCTCTGGCTGCCGCCGTTCTTCGCCTCGCCGCTGCGCGACGGCGGGTACGACGTCGCGGACTACAAGTCGGTCCTGCCGGAGTTCGGCGACCTGGCCGACTTCATGGAGTTCGTGGACGCCGCGCACGCCCGCGGCATGCGCGTGGTCATCGACTTCGTCATGAACCACACCAGTGACCAGCACCCCTGGTTCCAGGCCTCCCGGGAGGACCCGGACGGCCCGTACGGCGACTTCTACATGTGGGCCGACGACGACAAGCAGTATCCGGACGCCCGGATCATCTTCGTCGACACCGAGACCTCCAACTGGACCTACGACCCGGTGCGCAAGCAGTACTTCTGGCACCGCTTCTTCTCCCACCAGCCGGACCTCAACTACGACAACCCCCGGGTCCAGGACGAGATGATCGCCGGGCTGCGGTTCTGGCTCGACCTCGGCATCGACGGCTTCCGGCTGGACGCCGTGCCGTACCTGTTCGCCCGCGAGGGCACCAACTGCGAGAACCTGCCGGAGACGCACGAGTTCCTCCAGCGGGTCCGCAAGGAGATCGACGCCAACTACCCCGACACCGTGCTGCTCGCCGAGGCCAACCAGTGGCCGGAGGACGTCGTCGACTACTTCGGCGACTTCGCCTCCGGCGGCGACGAGTGCCACATGGCGTTCCACTTCCCGGTGATGCCGCGCATCTTCATGGCGGTCCGCCGGGAGTCCCGCTACCCGGTGTCGGAGATCCTCGCCAAGACCCCGCGCATCCCGCACGGCTGCCAGTGGGGCATCTTCCTGCGCAACCACGACGAGCTGACCCTGGAGATGGTCACCGACGAGGAGCGCGACTACATGTACGCGGAGTACGCCAAGGACCCCCGGATGCGTGCCAACGTGGGCATCCGCCGCCGGCTGGCCCCGCTGCTGGAGAACGACCGCAACCAGATCGAGCTGTTCACCGCCCTGCTGCTCTCCCTGCCGGGCTCCCCGGTGCTCTACTACGGGGACGAGATCGGGATGGGCGACAACATCTGGCTGGGCGACCGGGACGGCGTGCGCACGCCGATGCAGTGGACCCCGGACCGCAACGCGGGTTTCTCGTCCGCCGACCCGGGCAGGCTCAGTCTGCCGCCCATCATGGATCCGGTGTACGGCTACCAGGTGACCAACGTCGAAGCGCAGCAGACCAGTTCGAGTTCACTGCTGCACTGGACGCGTCGCATGATCGAGATCCGGAAGCTCAACTCGGCGTTCGGTCTCGGCACGTACACCGAACTGCCCTCCAGCAATCCCGCGGTCCTGGCCTTCGTGCGCGAGCACGAGGGTGACCTGGTCATGTGCGTGAACAACTTCTCCCGCTTCGCGCAGCCGACCGAACTCGACCTGCGGCAGTACGGAGGGCGGTACCCGGTCGAGCTGATCGGCGGGGTGCGCTTCCCCTCGATCGGCGAGTGGCCGTACCTGCTCACCCTCGCCGGACACGGCTTCTACTGGTTCCAGCTCCGGCAGCCCCCGCGCCTGAGCGGCGCCAGGCGATCGAAGTAACGATCCGCCAGGAGCACCCGCCTCACCAAACCCTCCGGGGGCGCGAGAGTTGAACCCCCCGCGCCCCCGGAGGTCTCTGCACCACCGCGTACGGAGAACAGCCCAACGGCCACCCACACGAAGGCGTGACACCTGAGCCCCGCTCGCGTGCCGTCGCCGCCGCGCCGCCGAAATCCGGAAGACTGACGGACCCGGCCAGACCCGTCGGGCAGTCCGCCCGCTTCCGGGGAAAGGGAGTCATGTCCGAAACCTCCCGTTCTCAAGCCCATGTGCACCGCGACACCCCCACCGGCCCCGCGCCGGTGGGCACCCGCGGCGCCGCGGCCCGGAGAACCGCCCTGGGGGTCAGCGAACTCGTCCAGGCGGCCCTGCCGCTGATCGCCGAGTGGCTCCCCACCCAGCGCTGGTACGCCGGCAAGGGGCGGCCCATCACCGGCCTCACCCCCGTGGTCGGCACCCCGCTCCAGGTCGGCGACCCGGCCCTGCTGCACCTGCTGCTGCGGGTCGAGCACGCCACCACCGCCGGGGCTCCGCACGGGGACATCTACCAGCTGCTGCTCGGCATCCGCTCGGAGGGTCCGGCCGACATCGAGCCGACCGCCGTCCTCGGCCGGCTCAACCAGGGCCCGTACGACGGCGCGGCGCTCTACGACGCGGTGCACGACCCCGAGCTGACCGGGCGGCTGCTGGAACACCTGGCCACCGGCGACCGGTTCGGCTCACTGTCGTTCCGCCGCACCCCCGGCTCCGGGCTGCCCACCAACCTCCCCGGGCGCGCCTCCACCGCCGAGCAGTCCAACAGCTCGGTCATCTACGGCACCTCGTACATCCTCAAGCTGTTCCGCCGCATCCACCCCGGCACCAACCCCGACCTGGAGCTCTCGCTGGCGCTCTCCCGGGCCGGCTCCACCCGGATCCCCCGGGTCGCGGCCTGGTTCGAGAGCCGGCTGGAGCGCGCCGAACCGGCCACCCTCGGGCTGCTCCAGCGCTACCTCCCGGAGGCCGAGGACGGCTGGGAGCTGGCCCTGGACCAGGTGGGCCGGCTCAAGGGCGACCCGTCGCCGGGCAACTTCGCGATCGAGGCGCACCGGCTCGGCCGGGCCACCGCCGAGGTCCACCGGGTACTGGCCCGCTCGATGCCGGTCACCCGGCTGGACCGCACCCAGACCCGGCAACTGGCCACCGCGATGGCCGACCGCCTCGACAGCGCGGTGGCCGCCGTGCCCGGACTGCTCCGCTACCGGGCCGCGCTGCGCACCGCCTTCCAGCAACTCGCCGACGCCCACCCGGACGGCATGCCGGTCCAGCGGATCCACGGCGACCTCCACCTCGGGCAGGCCATGCGCACCCCGCACGGCTGGGTCCTGCTGGACTTCGAGGGCGAGCCGGCCAAGTCCGTCGCCGAACGGCGCGAACCGCAGACCGCGCTGCGCGACGTCGCCGCGATGCTCCGCTCCTTCGACTACGCGGCCGCCCACCTGCTGGCCGGCGCGCCGGCCGACCCCGAGCTGGCCCACCTCGCCGCCGCCTGGGCACAGCGCAACCGCACCGCCTTCTGCGCCGGCTACACCGCCGGCGGCGGCACCGACCCGGCCGCCTCGCCCGAGCTGATGCGCGCCCTGGAGATCGACAAGGCGGTGTACGAGGTGGTCTACGAGGCCCGTCACCGGCCCGGCTGGCTGCCGATCCCGCTGGCCGCGATCAACCGGCTGGCCCTGACCGTCTGACGGCCCGCCGCCCGACCCGCTCCGCGCCCGCCCCGCGGAGAACGCCCGCCCCGCCACCGACGCCCCCGGCCACCCCGATTCCGCAGGAGGACCACGCCGTGACGCCGCTCGACCCGCCCGGCCGCACCCCCCGTACCGTGCCTGCCACCTTCCTGGCGGGCCCGGACTCCCCCCAGCGCGAGCCCTCGGCGGCGGCCCGGCGGGCCGAACCGCGCCGCCCGGCGGCCGACGCCGGCCCGGCCCCCTCCGCCGACACGTCCGCCGGCCCCCTTGCCGACACTCCTGCCGACGCCCCGGCCGAACCCTCCGCCGGACCCCTGACCGACCTCCTCCCCGGCCCGGACAGCGCCGGCGACGGCCCGCCCGCCCCGCCCGGAGCGCTGCGGCTGCCCGAGGCGCCGCTGCCGCCGGCCGAGGTGGACCGGCTGGTCGCCGGCCTGCACCACGACCCGCACGCCCTGCTCGGCGCCCATCCGGTGCACGGCGGCACCGCGATCCGGGTGCTGCGCCCGTTCGCCGAGCGGGTCGTGGTGGAGACCGCGCACGGCCCGGCCGAGCTCACCCACCAGCAGAACGGCCTCTTCACCGGCCTGCTGGCCGGCACCGAGGTGCCCGACTACCGGCTGCTGGTGACGTACCCCGGCGGCGAGCCGCTGCGGCAGCACGACGGCTACCGCACCCCGCCCACCCTCGGCGAGCTGGACCTGCACCTGATCTCCGAGGGCCGGCACGAGCAGCTCTGGCAGGCGCTCGGCTCGCACGTGCGCACCGTCGACGGGGTGCCCGGCACCGCCTTCGCGGTCTGGGCGCCGAACGCGGTGGGCGTCCGGCTGATCGGGGACTTCAACCACTGGGACGGCACCGCGTACCCGATGCGCTCGCTGGGCTCGTCCGGCGTCTGGGAGCTGTTCGTGCCGGGCCTGGCCGAGGGCACCCAGTACAAGTACGAGATCCACACCCGGCAGGGCTGGGTGCTCGACAAGGCCGACCCGCTGGCGCGGGCGGCGCAGTGCCCGCCGGGCACCGCCTCGGTCGTCACCTCCTCCTCCTACCGCTGGCAGGACGGCGAGTGGATGGCCCGCCGGGCCCGCGCCGCGCACCACCGGGCGCCGATGTCGGTGTACGAGCTGCACCTGCCCTCCTGGCGGCCCGACCTCACCACCTACCGGGCGATCGCCGACGAACTGCCGGCCTACCTCAAGGAGTTGAACTTCACCCACGTGGAGTTCATGCCGGTGATGGAGCACCCCTTCGGCGGCTCCTGGGGCTACCAGGTCTCCGGCTACTACGCGCCCACTGCCCGGCTCGGCGGCCCCGACGACTTCCGCCACCTGGTCGACACCCTGCACCGGCACGGCATCGGCGTGATCGTCGACTGGGTGCCCGCGCACTTCCCCAAGGACGACTTCGCCCTCGCCCGGTTCGACGGCGAGCCGCTGTACGAGCCGGCCGACCCGCTGCGCGCCGAGCACCCCGACTGGGGCACCCTGGAGTTCGACTACGGCCGGACCGAGGTGCGCAACTTCCTGGTCGCCAACGCGGTGTACTGGTGCGAGGAGTTCCACATCGACGGCCTGCGGGTGGACGCCGTCGCCTCGATGCTCTACCTCGACTACTCCCGTGAGGGCGGCGAGTGGACGCCCAACCAGCACGGCGGCCGGGAGAACCTGGACGCGGCCGCCTTCCTCCAGGAGATGAACGCCACCGTCTACCGGCGCTGCCCCGGAGTGGTCACCATCGCCGAGGAGTCGACCGCCTGGACCGGCGTCACCCGGCCCACCGACAGCGGCGGCCTGGGCTTCGGCCTGAAGTGGAACATGGGCTGGATGCACGACTCGCTGGTCTACATGTCCAAGGAGCCGGTGCACCGCAAGTACCACCACAACGAGATCACCTTCTCGATGGTGTACGCCTACTCGGAGAACTACGTCCTGCCGATCTCGCACGACGAGGTGGTGCACGGCAAGCAGGCGCTGGTCTCCAAGATGCCCGGCGACTGGTGGCAGCAGCGCGCCAACCACCGCGCCTACCTGGGCTTCATGTGGGCCCACCCGGGCAAGCAACTCCTCTTCATGGGGCAGGAGTTCGCCCAGGGCGCGGAGTGGGACCACGAGCAGGGCCCGCAGTGGTGGGTGCTCGACGAGCGGACCTGGCCGGCCGCCCCGGACCACCTCGGGGTGCGCCGCCTGGTCCGCGACCTGAACCGCCGCTACCTCGACGCCCCCGCGCTCTGGGAGCAGGACACCACGCCGGACGGCTTCCGCTGGCTGGACGGCGGCGCGGCCGAGGACAACCTGCTCTCCTTCGTCCGGTACGCCGCCGACGGCACGCCGCTGGTCGCCGTCTGCAACTTCTCCCCCGTCGTCCGGCACGGCCACCGGGTCGGCCTGCCCGCCCTCGACGGCCGCGACCAGCTCTGGGAGGAGGTGCTGAACACCGACGCCGAGAGCTACGGCGGCGCCGGCATCGGCAACTCGCACCCGGTGAAGGCCGAGAGCGTCCCCTGGAACGACCAGCCCCGCAGCGCCGAACTCGTCCTGCCCCCGCTCGCCACCCTCTGGCTCCGCCCGGCCTGAGGACACCCCCGCCGGTGCCGGGCCGTCGTGCCCGGCACCGGCGGGATCCCGGGCTCCCCCTGGCACCGGTCACCGGCCGGCGGGGGCCTCGCGGGTGTGGTGACTCCTGGGATTCCTCCGTCTCCCGCTGCCGGCGGGCTGCCGGGCCTTCCCGGTCCGGCGCGGGCGCGCGGGCGATCGCCGGAGCCGTCCGGCCCGGAGCCCGCTCGCACCCTGATCCACCCCCTCCCGGCATGACCTTCGCCCCTTGCCCCGGGCGGGGCCCTCTGCTCGCGGACCTCCGGTCGCGGTGCGAAGGTATGGTCGATATGACCATCCTTTGAGACGACGGGACGGAGAGACCCACGTGGCGCGCAGCGTGTACGTGACCGGGATCGACCGGGGGGACGGCCGGCAGGCGGTCGAACTCGGGGTCATGGAACTGCTCACCCGCCAGGTGGACCGGGTCGGGGTGTTCCGGCCCCTGGTGCACGCCCACGCGCCCGGGGAGCGCGGCTCCGACCACGTCGTCGAACTGCTCCGCACCCGCTACCGGGTGGAGCTGCCCGCCGCCGAGCTGTACGGGCTCACCTACGAGGAGGCGGCCGCCCTGCAGGCCGCCCAGGGCCAGGACGAGCTGGTCTCCACCCTCGTCGACCGGTTCCGGGCGCTGGAGCGGCGCTGCCAGGCGGTCCTGGTGCTCGGCACCGACTTCGCGGACACCAACATCCCCGACGAGCTTGCCTTCAACGCCCGCCTCGCCAATGAGTTCGGCGCCGCCGTGCTGCCGGTGGTCGGCGGCCACTCCGAGGATCCGGCGGCGGTGATCGCCGAGGTCCGCAACGCCCACCGGGCCTACACCGACCTCGGCTGCGAGACGCTGGCGATGGTCGCCAACCGGGTCGCCCCCGGCGCCAAGCAGCGGATCCAGCGCACGCTCACCGAGAAGCTGCCGATCCCCGCGTACGTCATCCCCGAGGAGCCGGCGCTGGCCGCCCCGACCGTCGCGCAGCTGGTCGAGGCCACCGGCGCGGAGGTGCTGATCGGCGACGCGGCCGGGCTGGCCCGCGACGTCCGCGGCTTCGTCTTCGGCGGCGCCATGCTGCCGACCTTCCTGGACGCGCTGACCGAGGGCGCCCTGGTGGTCACCCCCGGGGACCGCGCCGACCTGGTGATCGGCTCGCTGGCCGCGCACGCCGCCGGCGCCCCGCCGATCGCCGGCGTCCTGCTGACGCTCGGCCAGCACCCCGGGCCGAACGTGATGGCGCTGGCCGCCCGGCTGGCCCCCGGCACCCCGGTCGCCGTCGTCCCCGAGGGCAGCTGGCTCACCGCCGCCGCCCTCACCCATCTGGAGGGCAAGCTCTCCGCGGCCAGCCCGCGGAAGGCCGAGATCGCCCTCGGCCTCTTCGAACTCCACGTCGACACAGCCGAGTTGACCAATCGGATCGAGGTCGGCCGGTCCGGGCGGGTCACCCCGATGATGTTCGAGCACGCGCTGCTGGAGCGGGCCAGGGCGGCCCGCCGGCACGTGGTCCTCCCCGAGGGGGCCGAGGAGCGGGTGCTGCGCGCGGCCGAGGTGCTGCTCCGCCGCAACATCTGCGACCTCACCCTGCTCGGCGACGCCGACGCCGTCCGCCGCAAGGCCGCCGCCCTCGGCATCGGCCTCCCGGAGGCGGGCCAGGCCGACGGGGACCCGGCGGCCGACCGGGCCCGGGTCCGGATCGTCGACCCGGCCACCAGCCCGCTGCGCCGGCAGTTCGCCGAGCTGTACGCGAAGCTGCGCGCCCACAAGGGGATGACCGTCGAACTGGCGCTGGACGTCGTGACGGACGTCAGCTACTTCGGCACCCTGATGGTCCAGGAGGGCATCGCCGACGGCATGGTCTCCGGCGCGGTGCACTCCACCGCCGCCACCATCCGGCCCGCCTTCGAGGTGATCAAGACCGCGCCGGGCGCCGCGATCGTCTCCTCGGTCTTCTTCATGTGCCTGGCCGACAAGGTGCTGGTCTACGGCGACTGCGCGGTCAACCCCGACCCGAACGCCCAGCAGCTCGCCGACATCGCCATCCAGTCCGCCGCCACCGCCGCCCAGTTCGGTGTGGAGCCCCGGGTCGCGATGCTCTCCTACTCCACCGGCACCTCCGGCTCCGGCGCCGACGTCGACAAGGTCCGCAAGGCCACCGAACTCGTCCGCGAGCTGCGGCCGGACATCCTGGTCGAGGGCCCGATCCAGTACGACGCGGCGGTGGACGCCCACGTCGCGGCCACCAAGCTGCCGGGCTCGCCGGTCGCCGGCCGGGCCACCGTACTGATCTTCCCGGACCTCAACACCGGCAACAACACCTACAAGGCGGTCCAGCGCTCGGCCGGCGCGGTGGCGGTCGGGCCGGTCCTCCAGGGGCTGCGCAAGCCCGTCAACGACCTGTCGCGCGGCGCGCTCGTCGAGGACATCGTCAACACCGTCGCGATCACCGCCATCCAGTCGCAGGAGCGCGGCCTCCCGCAGACGCCCGCCGCCCCGTCGCAGGACCGCACCGAAGGAGCCCCGGCATGAGTGAAGGCACCCGCGTCCTGGTCCTGAACGCCGGTTCCTCGTCGGTGAAGTACCAGCTGATCGACATGCTGGACGGCGCCCGGCTGGCCGCCGGCCTGGTCGAGCGGATCGGCGAGGCGAACGGCCGGCTGGCGCACACCCCGCGCACCGGCGGGAAGCGCGAGACGATCCAGGTCTTCCCCGACCACTCCGCCGCCCTGAAGGCCGTCGCCGAGGAGCTCGCCGCCGACGGCGTCGGGCTGGACTCCCCCGAGCTGGCCGCGATCGGCCACCGGGTGGTCCACGGCGGGCTGCGGTTCACCGAGCCGACCGTGATCACCGACGAGGTGCTCAAGGAGATCCGCCGGCTGATCCCCGTCGCCCCGCTGCACAACCCGGCCAACATCACCGGCATCGAGGTGGCCCGCGCGCTGCGCCCGGACCTGCCGCAGGTCGCCGTCTTCGACACCGCCTTCCACGCCTCGATGCCGGAGTACGCGGCCCGGTACGCCGTGGACAAGGCGGTCGCGGACGAGCACCGGGTGCGCCGCTACGGCTTCCACGGCACCTCCCACCAGTACGTCTCGCGGGCCACCGCCCGGCTGCTCGGCAAGGACCCGGCCGAGGTGAACGTGATCGTCCTGCACCTGGGCAACGGTGCCTCCGCCTCGGCGGTCGCCGGCGGCCGCTGCGTGGACACCTCGATGGGCCTGACTCCGCTGGAGGGCCTGGTGATGGGCACTCGTTCGGGTGACATCGACGCGGGCGTGGTGTTCCACCTGCACCGGGTCGGCGGGCTCTCGATCGACGAGATCGACAACCTGCTCAACCGCCGCAGCGGGCTGCTGGGGCTGTGCGGCGACAACGACATGCGCGAGATCATGCGGCGGGCCGAGGAGGGGGACGCGGACGCCCGGCTGGCGTTCGACGCCTACATCCACCGGCTGCGCAAGTACATCGGCGGCTACTACGCGGTGCTCGGCCGGGTGGACGCGATCGCGTTCACGGCCGGCGTCGGCGAGAATGCGGCTCCGGTAAGGGCCGCGGCCATCGCCGGGCTGGCCGAGCTGGGCATCGCGGTGGACCCCGAGCTGAACTCGGTGCGCTCCGGCGAGGCCCGGATCATCTCGCCCGCGTACGGCCGGGTCGCGGTCGCCGTGGTGCCCACCGACGAGGAACTGGAGATCGCGCGACAGGCCTTCGCCCTGGTGCACCGGCAGTCCGGGGGCTGACACACCGTCGTCTCGCCCCTCGGAATCCTTCGTCGGCGATTCCTCACGCTTCGTGCCGAATGCACCTATAACACGAACGGATAGACTGATCCATATGCGCCGAGCGAAAATTGTCTGCACCCTGGGTCCGGCCACGGACTCCTACGAACAGCTGAAGGCCATCGTCGAGGCGGGCATGAACGTCGCCCGACTGAACATGAGCCACGGCACCCACGCGGACCACGAGGAGCGGTACCGAAAGGTCCGCCAGGTCTCGGAGGACACCGGCAAGGCCATCGGCGTCCTTGCCGACCTCCAGGGCCCCAAGATCCGCCTGGCCACCTTCGCCAACGGTCCGGTGACCGTCGACAACGGTGACGAGTTCATCATCACCACCGAGGACGTCCCCGGTGACCAGCACATCTGCGGGACCACCTACAAGGGCCTGCCCGGCGACGTGAAGCCCGGCGACCCGATCCTGATCAACGACGGCGTCATCGCCCTGGAGGTCGTCAGCGTCGACGGCCCGCAGGTCAAGACCGTGGTCGTCGAGGGCGGCGTGCTCTCGAACAACAAGGGCATCAACCTGCCCGGTGCGGCCGTGAACGTGCCCGCCCTGTCCGAGAAGGACAAGGACGACCTGCGCTTCGCGCTGGAGCTGGGCGTCGACATGGTCGCGCTCTCCTTCGTCCGCAACGCGGCCGACATCAAGGACGTCCACGAGGTCATGGACGCGGTCGGCATCCGGCTGCCGGTCATCGCCAAGATCGAGAAGCCGCAGGCCGTCGAGGCCATGGAGGAGATCGTCCTCGCCTTCGACGCCATCATGGTCGCCCGCGGCGACCTGGCCGTCGAGTACCCGCTGGAGCGGGTGCCGCTGGTCCAGAAGCGGCTGATCACGCTGGCCCGCCGGAACGCCAAGCCGGTGATCGTCGCGACCCAGATGATGGAGTCGATGATCCACGCCTCGCGCCCGACCCGCGCCGAGGTCTCCGACGTCGCCAACGCGATCCTGGACGGCACCGACGCGGTCATGCTGTCCGCCGAGTCCAGCGTCGGCAAGTACCCGATCGAGACGGTCCGCACCATGAGCCGGATCGCCGAGAAGGCCGAGGAGGAACTGCTCTCGCAGGGCCTCCAGCCGCTGAACCCGGGCCGCAAGCCGCGCACCCAGGGCGGCTCGATCGCCCGCGCCGCGTGCGAGCTGGGCGACTTCCTCAACGGCAAGGCGCTGGTCGCGTTCACCAAGTCCGGTGACACCGCGCGCCGGCTCTCCCGGTACCGTTCGCCGATCCCGGTGATCGCGTTCACCCCGGACAACGCCACCCGCAACCAGCTCTCGCTGAGCTGGGGCGTCGAGGCGCACGTCACCGAGCAGGTCGGCTCCACCGACGAGATGGTGGCCCAGGTCGACCGCGAGCTGCTCAAGATCGGCCAGCTGGACCAGGGCGACACCGTCATCGTCACCGCCGGCTCGCCCCCCGGCGTCCCCGGCAACACCAACATGGTCCAGGTGCACCACCTGGGCACCCGGAGCGAGTAGACCCCGGTCCGGAACAACGCCCGTGTGGCGGCCCCTCCTCAGCGGAGGGGCCGCCCCACGGGCGTCTTGCGGGCTACTTGTCGCTGTACGGCTCGTCGTCGTTGTAGAGGTGCATGCCGGGGATCTTGAGCGTGCCGCCGAACTGGCCGGCCTGCTTGGCGGTGACACCGGTGAGTTCGAGGTCCAGCGGGATCGGGATGGCGCCGATCAGGTCGTACAGCCAGCGCGGCAGGGTGTCCGGGGTGAGGGTGATCTCGCCCAGGTCGATCGGGATCGGCAGACCGAGCAGCTTCGAGAGGTGCCCGGAGAGCCGCTCCACGTACATGGTCACCGGCCCCTGGCGCATCGTCGAGGTCGAGCCCGGGGCGCCCTTGACGTGGAAGGTCTTGCCGTTGCCCTCCAACGTCGACATGTCGAGGTTCTCGATGTCCACGCTGTCGACCACGAACTTCAGCACCCGCTTGGTGCCGGTGGGCGTCCGCACGTCGTAGACGCCGTGGAAGACCGCGCCGTGCAGGCCCAGCCGGCTGGTCCTCAGCGTCCAGTTCTGCTCCGGGACGACGTGCCCGGGGGCGGGCGCGCCGGCGGTCAGACCGCGCGCGTCCACCTCGCAGTTCGGGTTGGCGGACGGCGAACCGGACGGCGAGGGCGTGCTGCCGGCACCCGCGGTGGGCGCCGCCTTCGGGCTCGCCTTGCCGCTGGTGGACGCCTTCGGGCTCGCCTTGCCACTGGTGGCCGCCGGGGGCTGCGTGGCGGCGGTGGTCGCGGCCGGGGCCTGCGGCGCGGCCGGGGACGGCGGTGCCTGGGGGTCCTGGGACGGCTGCGCCGCCGGGGCGGCCGCACGGGCGCCGGGGGCGGGCGCGCCCGCGGCGGACGGTGCCGTGGCCCCGGCCTGGCCGGTGCTCGGGCCCGGGTTCTGGCCGGCGCCCGGGGTCTGGCCCTGGCCCGCCGACGGGCTGGGCGAACCGCTCGGGTTGATCAGGTGGGTGATGCCGCCGACGAGGTCGTCGATGAGCCCGGCCTGCGCCACACCGCCGGAGCCGCCGGTGGCGGATCGGGCGGCGGCGGGCTTCGCGGCCCCGGTCGTCGGTGCGGGCGCCGCCGGCCCGCTCGGCGCGGCGGTGGTCGGCACGGCACCGGTGGGCGCGGCGGTGGTCGGCGCGGCGGTGGTGGGCGCCGCCGTCGTGGGCGCGGCGGTCGGCCCGGGCGTCGGCACCGTCGTCGGGACGGTGGTGGGCGCCGTGGCGGCCCCGGTCGGGGCGGTGGACGGGCCGGGCAGCGGCGTCAGCTCGTCCTTGGGGACGGGCGTCTCCTCCACCGGCGCGACGTCCGGGACGGTCTCCGGCGCCGTGGCGCACGGCTTGCCCGCGGAGGTCTCGGCGATCGCGGTGTTCGGCGTGTAGGCGGCGGCCATCAGCAGCGCGGTCGGCACGGCGGCCATCGCCAGCGCCCGCCCTCTGAGCCGGATCCGGACGGGCGTACGGGGCGCCGCGTGCCGCGCGGAGCGTTGCTCCGGCAGCGAGGGCCCGGCCTGCGGCTCCTGCGACCCGGTCACCGTGCCTCCTTCTGGTCACCGGTCTGCCGCAGCGGGACACCGGCCCCGGCGGCGGCCGGGTCGGTCCCCGGGGCCGGCGGCTCGGCCTGCGCGGGGACCACCGGCAGCGGCGCGGTGGCGCCCTCGGCGGCGGTCTGCGTGGCGGTCCCGGTCCGCGCGGCGGAATCGGCGGTCCCGGACTTCACGAGGGTCGCGGCGGTCCCGGCCCGCGCGAGCGGCTCGGCGCCCGTCGACCCGTCGGCGCCGGCCTCGGCGTCCTCGGGCCGGTTCGGCGCCCAGGCGAGCATCAGCCCACCACCGATCAGCCCCGGCAGCAGGGCCAGCCCGAACCCGGAGAGGTTGGAGACCGGGATCGAGACCAGGGTCAGCAGCGAGGTGGCGACACCGGCGAAGAAGCGGACGGCCGGCTGGAACCAGGCGGTCAGCCCCAGCACGATCAGCAGGACCCCGATGATCAGCGACCCGGCGCCACCGGTGGTGGCCATCTGCACGGTCATGCCGCTCAACGAGAGCTTGGCGTACGGGAAGTACATGATCGGGACGCCGGCGATCATGGCCAGCAGGCCGCCGTAGAACGGCCGGGACCGGCGGAAGGTACGGAACACCCGACGCACCCACTGGGCGGGGTTCTCGTGCTCGGCGGGCCGGTACTCGGCAAGGGCGCTGGACACGATGCAGCTCCTCGATGGTGTGAACGAGGCGAAAACGGGAGGGGGAGGACCGGGAGCGGCACACGCCGCCCCGGCCCCCCGGGTACCGCGGTCGGCGGCGGGCCGGGGCCCGCCGCCGGTCAACGGCCTAGAAGCACTCGTGCCCGCCGTCGGTGTGCAGGTTGAGCTTCAGGCCCTGGAGCTTGAAGGTGCCGGCCGAGGTGGCCCAGGCGGTCTGCTGCACGTGGGACAGGTCGGCCTTGTCGGCGGCCTGGGCGAAGCCCGTCCCGCCGGAGGGCAGGCCGGTGCCGAGGCGGGACTTCCAGCCCTGGGTGGCGGTGCCCTTCAGGGTGGAGGCGTCCTGGCCGATGTTGATGTTGGTGAAGGTGGCGTCCGCGTTGAGCTGGTCGAGGTCGATCAGCAGGTTCTTGGCGCTGACCTGCTTCTCCGGGTCATCGCTCTGACCGGCCTCCAGGCGGAGGGTGATCTTCGGCAGCTTCCACGGCAGGCCGGGGATGATGTTCGGGTCGGTCACCACCGACTGGCAGAGGCCCTTGATCCGGGCCTCGTCGAACGCCGAGACGGCAACCGGGTGCGGCGTGCCGTTGGACTCGGCGTCGATCGAGCCGAACTGCGCGAA
Organism: Kitasatospora sp. NPDC091207; assembly: GCF_044768625.1. NCBI lineage: Bacteria > Bacillati > Actinomycetota > Actinomycetes > Kitasatosporales > Streptomycetaceae > Kitasatospora > Kitasatospora sp. NPDC091207. Next base: position 385,938 of record NZ_JBIVVS010000003.1, on the reverse strand, counting down.
GTTCGTACCGTGCAGTTCCTCCGTGGAGACCTTGAAGTTCTGGCCGGAGACGCTGAACGAAGCCGCCAGCGCGTTGTTGGCCAGCGCGACGCCCACCGCGGCGGTGGCCGCGAGGCTGGGCACCATCACCAGGGCGAAGCGCTTCCAGCGGGTCTTGCCGTAGGTCTGGGACATGCGAGTCCTCCTTCTAGGACGTACATCTCCGGCGCCCCGGCGGTGCACCCGCACCGGTGGGGGCCTGGGATGGGAGAGAGCTACGTCCTCGGTAGCGGAGAGCGCCGTGGGCGTCGTCGGACGCGGGAGCGGCCGGCACACAGCGGCACTCCCGTCCCTTCACCGACCGCCCTTGCGGGGCGGCGGGCAGGACCGACGACATCGGCGATCACCCCCGAGCGACAACCAGCGACCGCGCGGGCCGCGCGGCCGGATCGAAGGACAGGAACCGCTGTGGGACCGCGGACACCCCCCTGCCCTCCCGCCGTCGGCCAGGGCCGACGGCTCACCCGGTGGGGATCCCTCGCTCCGCCCGCCGACCGGCTGTCGGGGGTTGGAGTCTGGGACCGGGCGTCGCCGATGCTGCTCGAATCCCGGGCGAAGCACAAGGGGTTCATTACTGACGGGTAATCCAACATCGGATGGCGGCGATCATGGAATTGGCCACCCGCGCACCCAGAGTGATGAATTGAAGGAACCGTGCGGACGAAATCCGCCGGAAACGCCAGCGAAACACCCGTGGACGGTCACATGAAGTGACCGTCCACGGGTGTTGTCAAGATTTGGTAAACCTCTGACACGATGACCGGATTGTCGCCAAATCGCCAGCGACACCGCAGGTCATCCGCCGTGCCAGAAGAGGGCCGGACGAGGGCCGGCGAAGGCCCTCAGAACAGGACGCGGGCCAGCGCGCCGCGCGCCGCCGTCACCCTCGGGTCATCGGTGCCGATGACCTCGAACAGCTCCAGCAGCCGCAGCCGGACGGTGTCCCGGTCCTCGCCGAAGGTCCGTCCGACGGTGGCCACCAGACGCCCGAAGGCGTCCTCGACATGACCGCCCACCAGATCCAGGTCGGCCGCCCGCAGCTGGGCCTCGACGTCCTTCGGGTCGGCCGCGGCCGCCGCGCGGACGGTCGACAGGTCCTGCCCCTCCACCCGGCTCAGCAGCTGCGCCTGGGCCAGGCCGAGCTTGGCCTCGGTGTTGCCCGGCTCCTCGGCCAGCACGTTCCGGTACGCCTGGACGGCGCCGCCGAGGTCCCCCCGGTCCAGCGCCTCGTGCGCGGCCGCCAGGGCCGGGTCCTCCGGCGGGTACGGGTCGGCCTCGCCCGAGGCCTCGGCCGGCGCACCGGCGCCGCCGACCACGCCGAAGCGCTGCTCGGCGACCAGGATCAGCTGGTCCAGCACCTTGCGGACGTTGGCCTCGTTCTCGGCGCCCTGGAACAGCGGCACCAGCTGGCCGGCCACGACGGCCATCACGGCCGGAACGCCCTGGATGCCGAACTGCTGGGTGAGCAGCTGGTTGGCCTCGACGTCGATCTTGGCGAGCACGATCCGGCCCGCGTACTCCTCGGCCAGCCGCTCCAGCATCGGGCTGAGCTGCTTGCAGGGCTCACACCACTCGGCCCAGAAGTCGATGACCACCGGCACTTCGGTGGAGCGCTGGACGACCTCGGTCTCGAAGGTGTCCTCGGTGACATCGATGACGAGCGGGTACGCGGACTGGACCGGGGCGACACCGGCCGCCTCGGCGGCCGCCGCCTGGCGGGCCCGCTCGACCCTGGCCTGCTCGGCCTTCTGGGCGGCCTCACCGGCTGCCTTCACTGCGGCGAGGTCGACCGCACCGCGCAGAGCGGAGCTGTTGAGACGCGAATTCCGTGGCTGCATGGCACTATCCTCCCCCGTCCGTGCTGCTGACGGGCACCAACCTCCGGAAAGTCGCACCGCGCGGGCTGCGCGGCGCCGATTCCCGGGGTGGACGACCCGTCCCCCGGTAGCCTGAACCGTTCGGCGCGGATCCCCACCCGCACCCGCGCCGCCCCCGTCCCACGGGGTCGCGGCGCCTGGTTGTCACTGCTTTCGCTACGAGTCGTAGCGTAACTGGACCGAGGGCCCCCGCCGCAACCCCCTCCGGGCGCCCCGGGACGTGAGCTGCCCCACTTTCCCGCGCACCCTGGCTGACCGGGACGGCGAACAGTCGCTACCGTTACCTGCCCCACCCATGTTACTTACCAGTACATCGCAAGGAGGTCCGGTGCCGGCCCCCCAGTCCCCCGTGACCCCGGCGCGTCCGGCGGGCCGTGCAGACCCCCCGGACGCCCGGGAGAACCCCGCCAGCACCACCACCCGGGCCAAGGGGCGGCCGCGCAGCGCGGCCGCCGACACCGCCATCCTCGACGCCACCCGCGAGGCCCTGGCCGAACTCGGCTGGGGCGGACTGACCATGGGCCACGTGGCCACCCGCGCCAAGGTCGCCAAGACCACCCTGTACCGCCGCTGGCCCTCCAAGAACGAGCTGGTGGTGGACGCCGTCGCCAGCCTCTTCGACGAGCTGGAGATGCTCGACCTCGGCAGCCTGCGGGCCGACATCGAGGCCGTGGTCGCCCAGTTCGCCGATCTGCTGGCCCGCCCGGAGACGCAGGCCGCCCTGCTCGCGCTGTTCGCCGAGGGCACCCGGGACGGGCAGCTGCGGCGGCGGATCCGGGAGGCGATCGTCGACCCGCAGAAGCGCCTGGTCCGACAGGGCCGCGCCGCCGCCCAGGCCCGCGGCGAACTCGCCCCGGACGGCGACCCGACGACGGCCGCCGAGGAGATCGACATCATCTTCGACACCATCGCCGGCACGGTCGAACACCGGGTGCTGGTCAGCGGCGAGCCGATCACCCCGGAGTGGATCCGCCGCTTCACCGATCTGCTGCTCGGGCCGTTCCCCCGGCTCACCGGCGACTGAGCGGACGCCGAGAACCGCCCCGCGCACCAGGAGCGTGCGGGGCGGTTCTCGGTGTCGTCGACCGGCCGGGCGCCGGGAGCGGCTCAGAAGGAGGCGGTCTCCCGGTAGATGCCCCACTCGTCGCGCAGCGCGTTGCAGATCTCGCCCAGGGTCGCCTCGGCCCGCACCGCGTCCAGCATCGGCGGGATCATCGACGCACCCGAGCGCGCCGCCGCCAGCATCGCGTCCAGCCCTGCTCGCACCGCCGCCTCGTCCCGCCCGGCCTTGCGCTCGGCCAGGACGCGCACCTGCTCGCGCTCGACCTCGTGGCTGACCCGCAGGATCTCCAGCTCGGGAGTGACGCTGCGCGGGTGGCAGTTGACCCCGACGACCCGCTTCTCGCCCTTCTCGACGCCCTGCTGGTACTGGAAGGCCGCCTCGGCGATCTCGCCGGTGAAGAAGCCCTCCTCGATCCCGCGCAGGATGCCGGAGGTGATCGGGCCGATCTCGTGGTCCTCGCGGCCCTTGTCCAGGATCCTGCGGAAGATCGCCTCGGCCTGCTCCTCGATCCGGTCGGTGAGCGCCTCGACGTACCAGGAGCCGCCCAGCGGGTCGGCCACGTTGGTGATGCCGGTCTCCTCCATCAGCACCTGCTGGGTGCGCAGGGCGATCTCGGCGGCCTGCTCCGAAGGCAGCGCCAGGGTCTCGTCCAGGGCGTTGGTGTGCAGCGAGTTGGTGCCGCCGAGCACCGCCGAGAGCGCCTCGACGGCGGTCCGCACCACGTTGTTGTACGGCTGCTGGGCGGTCAGCGAGACGCCGGCGGTCTGGGTGTGGAAGCGCAGCCACTGCGCCTTGTCCGTCCGGGCGCCGAAGCGGTCGCGCATCCAGCGGGCCCAGATCCGGCGCGCGGCGCGGAACTTGGCGATCTCCTCGAAGAAGTCGAGGTGCGCGTCGAAGAAGAAGGAGAGACCGGGCGCGAAGACGTCCACGTCCAGACCCCGGGAGAGGCCCAGCTCGACGTAGGCGAAGCCGTCCGCCAGCGTGTACGCCAGCTCCTGCGCGGCCGTCGCCCCGGCCTCGCGGATGTGGTACCCGGAGACCGAGAGCGGCTTGTACGCCGGGATGCCCTCGGCGCAGTAGGCCATCAGGTCGCCGATCAGGCGCAGGTGCGGCTCGGGGGCGAAGAGCCACTCCTTCTGGGCGATGTACTCCTTGAAGATGTCCGTCTGCAGCGTGCCGTTGAGCACCGCCGGGTCGACGCCCTGGCGCTCGGCGGCCACCAGGTACATGCAGAAGACCGGGACGGCCGGGCCGCTGATCGTCATCGAGGTGGTGACCTCGCCGAGCGGGATCCCCTTGAAGAGGACCTCCATGTCGGCGGCCGTGTCGATCGCCACACCGCAGTGCCCGACCTCGCCGAGCGACTTGGGGTCGTCGGAGTCGTAGCCCATCAGGGTGGGCATGTCGAAGGCGACCGAGAGGCCGCCGCCGCCCGCCTCCAGGATCATCCGGTAGCGCTCGTTGGTCTGCTCGGCGTTGCCGAAGCCGGCGAACTGGCGGATGGTCCACGTCCGCCCCCGGTAGCCGGTGGCGTGCAGGCCCCGGGTGTACGGGTACTCGCCCGGCCAGCCGATCCGTTCGAAGCCCTCGACCGGCTGCCCCGCGGGCGGGCCGTAGACCGGGTCGACCTCGTCACCGGAAAGAGTGGTGAAGTCCGCGTCCCGCTTGCGGGCGCTGTCGTACCGCTGCTGCCAGCGCTGCCGGCCGCGCTCGATCTCCTCGGCGTCCATGACCCCGAACTCCGCTCCGTACGGCCGCCACGGTACGTGGACGGCACAGCTGTTAGGACGTCCTACCAATTTACTCGGACGTCCTAGTAATTGTCGATGGAGCGCCGGTCGACCGGGGGCGAACGCGCCGGGAACCGCCGAAAAGCACCGGCCCGGGGTACGGAACGGGCCGGTCCGGGCCCGGCATACACACCCGGGCCGCCGGAAACCGAAAGGGCGCCCCTCCCCGGTGCGGGGAGGGGCGCCCTCGAAGGCTCCGCGGGTGGATCAGACGCCGGCGGCCTGCCGGGCGGCGCCACCGGCGGGGAGCTGCTCGGCGGCCTCGCGGACCACCCGGCGCTCGGCGACGAAGGAGGCGAACGGGATGCAGCCGGCGGCCAGCGTGAGGATCATCCGGCCCAGCGGCCACTTGAGCTTCTGGCCGAGCAGGAAGGTGACCACGAAGTACCCGATGTAGAGGTAGCCGTGCAGCATCGCGACGTAGGTGGTCACGTCCTCGGCCGTGTCGAAGCCGTACTTCGCGACCATGAAGCCGCAGAACACGAGCAGGGCCACACCGGTCGCGACGGCCAAAGCCCGGTACCAGCCCAGCAGGGGGTTCGCCTTCATACTCTTCATCGCCTCGCTCGCCAGAAACGGCCGGTACGCCCGGATCCGCGCACCGCTCCCACGAGGGTAGCCGCCGCTTACGGGTACGCCGCGCAGCGCCCTACTCCGCGGCCCCCGCGTCCGGCTCGGTGAAGTCACCGGCGGCGACCCGCAGCGGCCTGAGCAGTTCGAACACCTCGCGGCACTGGTCGGCGCCGTACTCCTCCAGGCCGAACTCCATCGCCATCAGCTCACGGGTGGCGTCCTCCACCACCTCGCGGCCGCGGGCGGTGATGGTCGCGAGCACGCCGCGGCCGTCCAGCGGGTTGGGCCGGCGGGCGACCAGACCGGCCCGCTCCAGGCGGTCGACGGTGTTGGTGACGCTGGTCGGGTGGACCATCAGCCGCTCGCCGACCTTGGAGAGCGAGAGCTCGCCGGTCCGGCTGAACGTGAGCAGCACCAGCGCCTCGTAGCGGGCGAAGGTCAGCCCGTACGGCTTGAGCACGGCGTCCACCCGCGCGAGCAGGATCTGGTGGGCGCGCATGATCGAGGTGATCGCCGCCATCGAGGGGACTCCGCCCCAACGGCGGGTCCAGAGCTCGTCGGCGCGGGCGATCGGATCGAAGTCGAGTGCGAGGGGCTTGGCCACGCCCCTTACCGTACCGGCGGGTGGGCCGGGTGTTACCAGGCGTCCTGATGGTGGACAAGCGCGACACGTGGCGGGATCACGCCAGCGGGGCGCCCAGGTCCGTACCAGGAGATTGCGGGGGCGTGAACCACCGCCACGTGCCGTTCGCCGGACGCCGATCGGCCGCCGAAGGGGCGTTCGGCCCGTGAGCAGGCCTCGGTTCGGGCGGTAACCCGCTGCAAGGCCGGGTGGTTCGACCGCTTTTGTCGCCCTGTTTACCTTCCGCCGGGCTGGCGAGACCTGGCCAATCGATGAACAAGACCTGTCATTTCACTTGTTGGATTGTCATGCTTTCGCCCAGCCCCGTCCGGCAGCCACCGCCCCACTCACCGGTGGCCCCGCCGCTCGACCGCACGGAGCAGCAGCACGTCAGCGCCCGTCCCGCCCCACAGGTGCCAACCCCGGCACCCCGGGACGCGGCGCGACCGCGCACCCGCGGTTTCCCCGGAAGGACCTGTACGTGAAGCGAAAGCTCGCAGCCGGCGCCGTACTCTCCGCCACCGCCCTGCTCACCGGCGTCATCCAGGTGAGCACCACCGCCGCCCAGGCCGCCCCGACTCCCGCCGCCCAGGCGCAGGCCGCGCAGCAGCGCGACGCGGCGATCGCCCTGGCGAGCGGTCAGGTCGGCCCGCTGGCGAAGGCACTGGCCCTGGGCGGCCAGGAGCAACTGGTCGCCAAGGACGCCGTGGTGGACGCCGACGGCACCCGCCACCTCCGCTTCGAGCGCACCTTCGCCGGCCTGCCCGTCCTCGGCGGCGACCTCGTGGTGCACGAGGCCGCCGACGGCGCGGTCAAGGCCGTGGACAAGGCCGTCGGCGCGTCCATCGACCTGCCGAGCCTCACCCCGTCGATCCCGGCCGACAAGGCGGCCGCGCAGGCCTCCGGCGCGGTGCGGGCCACCGTCGGCATCGCCGCCGACAAGGACGAGTCGCCGCTGAAGGAGGTCCACCAGGCGGGCGCCGCCAAGCTCGTGGTCTGGGCCGCCGACGGCAACCCGCGCCTGGCCTACCAGACGGTCGTCACCGGCCAGCGGGCCGACTCCACCCCGAGCAGCCAGCTGCTGGTCACCGACGCGGCCACCGGCGAGGTGCTCTCCACCCACGAGCAGGTGCAGACCGCGACCGGCACCGGCAAGGGCGTCTTCGTCGGCAACGTCCCGCTGACCACCACCCAGAGCGGCTCGACCTACCAGCTCAAGGACGCCACCCGCGGCAACCAGTCCACCAGCGACCTCAAGGGCCGCACCTCCGGCTCGGGCACGCTGTACACCGACGCCGACAACGCCTGGGGCACCGGTCTCGCCTCCAACACCCAGTCCGCCGCCGTGGACGCCCAGTTCGGCGCGGCGGCCACCTGGGACTTCTACAAGAACGCCTTCGGCCGCAACGGCATCAAGAACAACGGCGTCGGCGCCACCAGCCGGGTCCACTACGGCAAGAACTACGTCAACGCGTTCTGGGACGACTCCTGCTTCTGCATGACGTACGGCGACGGCTCCGGCAACACCCACCCGCTGACCGAGATCGACGTGGCCGGCCACGAGATGACGCACGGCGTCACCTCCGCCACCGCGGGCCTCAACTACTCCGGTGAGTCCGGCGGCCTCAACGAGGCCACCTCGGACATCTTCGGCACCATGGTCGAGTTCTCCGCCAACCTCGCGACCGACACGCCGGACTACCTGATCGGCGAGGAGATCGACATCAACGGCGACGGGACGCCGCTGCGCTACATGGACAAGCCCTCCAAGGACGGCGGCTCGGCCGACTCCTGGTCCTCCGGCGTGGGCAACCTGGACGTCCACTACTCGTCCGGTGTGGCCAACCACTTCTTCTACCTGCTGGCCGAGGGCAGCGGCGCCAAGACCATCAACGGCGTCAGCTACAACAGCCCGACCTCCAACGGCTCCACCGTGACGGGCATCGGCCGGGACAAGGCCGCCGCCATCTGGTACCGCGCCCTGACCGTCTACTTCACCTCCACCACCAACTACAAGGCCGCCCGCACCGCGACCCTCAAGGCCGCCGGCGACCTCTACGGCACCACCAGCACCCAGTACGCGGCGGTCGCCGCCGCCTGGAGCGGCGTCAACGTCAACTGACGTCCGCACCGCGGACGCCCGGGGCCTCACTGGGAGGGGAGGCCCCGGGCGTCCGCGCGTCCGCGGCCGGCGGCGCGCTCCGTAGCAACGCGCGCGGCGGGCGGCAAGGGCGGCCGCTGGCGGGATCCCGCCAGCGGGACAAAGCACCCGAACCGGTCACCCGACGCACCCGGACCACCCGTACCGGCGCTGGCGAGACCTGGCCAATCGCCGGCGGCGCCCTGTCCTTTCACGACCTGCATTGTCATGCTTCTGCCCAAGCCCCGTTCGACGGCCGTCGCCCCACCCACCGACCGGCCGTCAAGGACCGCACGGGAGCAGCACGTCAGCGCCCTACCGCCCCACGGCGCCAACCCCGGTGCCCCGGTATGCGGCGTGACCGCGCACACGCGGTTTCGTGGAAGGAACCCCGTACGTGAAGCGAAAGCTGACAGCCGGAGCCGTACTCTCCGCCACCGCCCTGCTCGCCGGCGCCATCCAGGTCGCCGCCGCCCCGGCGCAGGCCGCCGCGCCGTCGGTGGTGCAGCAGCACGACGCGCTGATCACCCTGGCCGGCAGCGAGGCCGCGCCGCTGGCGCGGGCGCTCGCCCTCGGCGGCCAGGAGCGGCTGGTCGCCAAGGACGCCGTCGTCGACGCCAACGGCACCCGCCACCTGCGCTACGAGCGGACGCTGGGAGGCCTGCCGGTCCTCGGCGGCGACCTGGTGGTGCACCAGAAGGCCAACGGCTCGATCACCTCGGTGGACCGGGCGTTCAGCGGGCAGCTCTCACTGCCGAGCCTCACCCCGGCGCTCTCCGCCGACAAGGCCGGCGCCCAGGCGCTCGGCGCGGTCCGGGCCACCGTGGGCATCGCCGCCGACAAGGACGAGTCGGCGATCAGCCGGGTCGACGGCGCCGGCACCGCCACCCTGGTGGTCTGGGCGGCCGACGGCAGCCCGCGCCTGGCCTACCAGACGGTCGTCACCGGCCAGCGGGCCGACGGCACGCCGAGCAGCCAGCGACTGGTCACCGACGCGGCCACCGGCGCGGTGCTCTCCACCCACGAGGAGTTCCAGACCGCGACCGGCAGCGGGAAGGGCGTCTTCGTCGGCAGCGTCCCGCTGACCACCACCCAGAGCGGCTCGACCTACCAGCTCAAGGACGCCTCCCGCGGCAACCAGTGGACCGGCAACGCCGCCAGCGGGAACGCCCTCTACACCGACGCCGACAACATCTGGGGCAACGGCCTCGCCTCCAACACCCAGTCCGCCGCCGTGGACGCCCAGTACGGCGCCGGCGCGACCTGGGACTACTACAAGAACACCTTCGGCCGCAGCGGCATCCGCAACGACGGCGTCGGCGCGAGCAGCCGGGTCCACTACGGCTCCAACTACGTCAACGCGTTCTGGAACGACTCCTGCTTCTGCATGACGTACGGCGACGGCTCCGGCAACACCCACCCGCTCACCGCGATCGACGTGGCCGGCCACGAGATGACGCACGGCGTCACCTCCGCCACCGCCGGGCTGGTCTACTCCGGCGAGTCCGGCGGCCTCAACGAGGCCACCTCGGACATCTTCGGCACCTTGGTCGAGTGGTACGCCAACCTGCCCACGGACACGCCGGACTACCTGATCGGCGAGCTGCTCAACCTCAACGGCAACGGCACCCCGCTGCGCTACATGGACAAGCCCTCCAAGGACGGCGCGTCCAAGGACTCCTGGTACTCCGGGGTCGGCAACGTGGACGTCCACTACTCCTCGGGCGTGGCCAACCACTTCTTCTACCTGCTGGCCGAGGGCAGCGGCGCCAAGACCATCAACGGCGTCAGCTACAACAGCCCGACCTCCAACGGCTCCACCGTCACCGGCATCGGCCGGGACAAGGCCGCCGCCATCTGGTACCGCGCCCTGACCGTCTACTTCACCTCCACCACCAACTACAAGGCCGCCCGCACCGCGACCCTCAAGGCCGCCGGCGACCTCTACGGCACCACCAGCACCCAGTACGCGGCGGTCGCCGCCGCCTGGAGCGCGGTGAACGTCAACTAGTCGCCACCCGGACCACACCTGGAAACGGCGACAGGCTGCCGGGGCCCACTGGGAGAGGAGGCCCCGGCAGCCTGTCGGCCTGTCCGCGGGAGGTTCGCCCGCGAGGGATCAGGCGGCGGCGGGCTCGCGCGTGGGCGCGAGCTCGCCGCGCTCCTCCTTGGCGAGGGTCCGCTCCGCGAAGAAGCCGCCGGTGGGCAGTACCGAGAGGACGAACAGCAGGGCGCCGCGCTTGACGTCCCACTTCTGCGTCTGCCAGGCCATGATCCAGAACACCACGTACAGGATGAACAGCACGCCGTGGATCGTGCCCATCACCGGCACGGCGTCGAAGCTGGTGGTGCGCTTGAGCACCGAGCAGACCAGGAGCAGGAGGAAGGAGAGGCCCTCGGGGCCGGAGACCAGACGCAGGCGGTGGACGGCGCTGCTGTTCACGATGGGCACCTCAGTCAGGAGTCGAAGATCGCTTGTGAACCGGCTCACAAGCATCCCGGCCATTATCGCCGAGCACCCGTCCGGGCCCGCGCCCGGGGTCCGGCCCGGGTGAACCCGGGGGGCAGCCCCGGTGATCCGGGCGGCCCGCCCCCGCCGGGGCAGGAGTACGGCCCCGGTACGGAACGTGTCCAGCGGGCCGGTTTTGTCGCAGACCGGTACCAGAACGACGCCGCCCCCTCCCCCGGAGCCGCCGGATCCCGCTACATTGCGGCGGTGGCACAGTTTCGACTCCAAGGATCCAAGACGCTCGCCGTCGACATGACGGGCGACGCCGTGAAAGCCCGGAACGGCTCGATGGTCGCGTACGCCGGCCAGATGAGCTTCAAGAAGCTCAGCGGCGGCGGTGACGGGCTGCGCGGCATGGTGACCCGACGCCTCACCGGTGAGCAGATGACGGTCATGGAGGTGAAGGGGCAGGGCACCTGCTACTTCGCCGACAAGGCCACCGAGATCAACCTGGTGCGGCTGAACGGCGAGACGCTCTACGTCGAGTCGGACAACCTCCTCTGCACCGAGGGCACCCTGAAGACCGGCACCACCTTCACCGGTCTCAACGGCGTCTCCTCCGGCAACGGCCTGTTCACCACCAAGGTCGAGGGGCACGGCTGGGCGGCCGTCACCTCCAAGGGGCCGGCCATCATCCTGCGGGTCTCCCAGGGCATGCCGCTGCGGGTGGACCCGGGGGCCTACGTCGCGCACACCGGCAACCTCAGCCGCAGCCTCAAGTCGGGCGCCGGCTGGTCCACCTTCATCGGCGAGGGCGGTGGCGAGGCCGTCCAGGTGGAGTTCTCCGGCGAGGGCCTGGTCTACGTCCAGCCGTCCGAGAAGATCACCGTCGGGGGCGACGTCTGATGCCGTTCACCAGGATCAACAACAAGATGATCGAGGCCCGGGTCGTCCCCGGGCAGCGGATGTTCAGCCAGCGCGGCGCGATGCTCGCGTACACCGGCGAGGTCCGGTTCACCCCCAACATCACCGGTGGGCAGGGCGGGGTCATGTCGATGATCGGCCGCCGGGTGGCCAACGAGGACACCCCGCTGATGACGGTCGAGGGCCAGGGCACCGTGCTGTTCGGCCACGGCGGCCACCACGTGCACGTGATCGAGCTGGCCGGCGACACCCTGTACGTCGAGGCGGACCGGCTGCTGGCCTTCGAGGGCTCGCTCCAGCAGTCCACCATGTTCATGGGCTCGCAGGGCGGCGTGATGGGCATGGTCCGCGGCCAGGTGACCGGGCAGGGCCTGTTCACCACCAAGCTGGAGGGCCACGGCGCGGTGGCGGTGATGGCGCACGGCGGCGTCTTCGAACTGCCGATCACCCCGCAGCAGCCGGTCCACGTCGACCCCCAGGCCTACGTCGCGCACCGCGGCCAGGTCCAGAACAAGCTGTCCACCGCGCTGGGTTGGCGCGACATGATCGGACGCGGCTCCGGCGAGGCCTTCCAGCTGGAGCTGTCCGGGAACGGCACGGTGTTCGTGCAGGCGAGCGAGGAGAAGCTCTGATGTCCTACCCGCCGCAGCCCCCCTACGGGCAGCCGCACGACCCGTACGGCCAGCAGCAGCCGTACGGCCAGCCGTCGCCGTACAACCAGCCCACCCAGCCCGGCTACCCGGCCGCCCCGCCGCCGCCCGGCTACGGCCCGCCGCCCGGACAGGGCTACCCGCAGCAGGGCTACCCACCGCCCCCGCCGCAGGGCTACCCGGCCCAGCAGCCGCCGCAGCAGTACGCCCAGGAGCAGTACGGCGGCGCCCAGGCCCCGCTGCCCAAGGCGCAGGACGGATCCGGCCCGGTGGTGCACGACGCGCACAGCCTGCCGGTCAACGACAACGTCAACCCGTACGCCTTCTCGGTGGACCTGAACGGGTCGTACTTCCTGCAGAAGGGCAAGATGATCGCCTACTACGGCGACATCTCCTTCAAGGGCGTCGGCGCCGGCGCGATCGACCGGATGCTCGGCCAGCACTTCAACTCACCCATGCACGCCGCGGACTGGGTGGTCGCCGAGGGCCGGGGCAAGCTGCTGCTGGCCGACCGCGCCTTCGACCTCAACTCCTACGACCTGGAGGAGGGGAACCTGACCGTCCGCTCGGGCAACCTGCTGGCCTACGAGCCGACGCTGCGGCTCAAGCAGTCGATCATCCCGGGGTTCCTCACCCTGATCGGCAGCGGCAAGTTCGTGGCCGCCTCCAACGGCCCGGTGCACTTCGTCGAGCCGCCGATCCGGGTGGACCCGCAGGCACTGGTCGGCTGGGCGGACTGCCCGGCGCCGTGCCACCACTACGACCACGACTACATGCACGGGGTGATCGGCGGGATCCGCCGGCTGACCGGCCTGGGCGGGGCGTCCGGCGAGGAGCACCAGTTCGAGTTCATCGGCGCCGGACAGGTGCTGCTGCAGTCGACCGAGGTGCTGATGGCCGAGCGCGCGGTCGGCCAGGTGCACGCCGAGGCGGGCGTGCCGATGGGCGGGGTGCCCTCGCAGCCCGCGGCGGGCCACGGCGGCGGCAACCTCAACGTCCCCGGGCTCGGTAACCTGGGCGACCTCGGGCGACGTTTCGGTCTGTAAACTCGTACAAGATTTAACTAAATGCGTTATGCTCGGACCATGGATACGCGCACGCTCGACGCCGCCGACGTCCCCCCCTCGCAGCCGGAGGAGGGGACTCCCTGGCTCACCGCCGGCGAGCAGCGGCTGTGGCGCGCCCATCTGGAGGTGGCCAAGCTGCTGGACTACCAGCTCAGCCGCGAACTCCAGCCGCACAACCTCGCGATCAACGACTACGAGATCCTGGTCGTGCTCTCCGAGGCGCCCGAGCGGCGGATGCGGATGACCGACCTGGCCACCGCCACCCTGCAGTCGAAGAGCCGGCTCTCGCACCAGATCACGCGGATGGAGACGGCCGGGCTGGTGCTGCGGCAGGAGTGCCCGGGAGACCGGCGCGGCCTCTACGCCCACCTCACCGATCAGGGCTGGGAGACCATGCAGAAGGTCGCCCCGGACCACGTCCGCAGCGTCCGGGCGCACTTCATCGACCGCTTCACGCCCGAGCAGCTGGACGCGATGTACGAGGCGCTGGCGCCGGTCGCCGAGCACCTGCGCGGACTGCGCGGCCGGGGCTGAGCCCCGACCCGTTCGCGGAGCCCCGGCGCTTCGGCTCGCAGCGCGCAGAGGGCCGGTCCCCGTCCAGGACGGGGACCGGCCCTCTCGCCGTGTTCAGCCCCGGGTGAGCCCGGCCACCAGCTCGTCGGCGGCGCCGTAGGGGTCGAGCTCGCCGGTCGCCACCCGCTCGGCCAGGGTGGCCAGGTGCCGGTCACCGTGCAGGTCGCCGATCCGGGCCCGCAGGGCGGACAGCGCGATCGCCTCGATCTCGTCGGCCGCCCGGCGACGGCGGCGCACGGCCAGCTCGCCGTGCTCCTCCAGCCAGGCGCGGTGCTTCTCCAGCGCCTCGACCACCTCGTCCACACCCTCGCCGCGGGCCGCCACGGTCTTCACGATCGGCGGACGCCAGTCCGCCGCCCCGCGGGCCTCGCCGAGGCCGAGCATGTGGTTCAGCTCCCGGGCGGTGGCGTCGGCGCCGTCCCGGTCGGCCTTGTTGACCACGAAGACGTCGCCGATCTCCAGGATCCCGGCCTTGGCGGCCTGGATGCCGTCGCCCATCCCGGGGGCGAGCAGCACCACGGTGGTGTCCGCCTGGGCGGCGATCTCCACCTCGGACTGGCCGACGCCGACCGTCTCGACCAGGATCACGTCGCAGCCGGCCCCGTCCAGCACCCGCAGCGCCTGCGGGGCCGACCAGGAGAGGCCGCCGAGGTGGCCGCGGGTGGCCATCGAGCGGATGAACACCTCGGGGTCGGTGGCGTGGTCCTGCATCCGGACCCGGTCGCCGAGCAGCGCGCCGCCCGAGAACGGCGAGGACGGGTCCACGGCCAGCACCCCGACCCGCTTGCCGAGCCGGCGGTAGGCGGAGACCAGGGCGGAGGTCGAGGTGGACTTGCCCACACCGGGCGAGCCGGTCAGCCCGACGGTGTAGGCCCGGCCGGTGTAGGGGGCCAGCGCCGCCATCGCCTCGCGCAGCTGCGGGGCGGCGTTCTCGACCAGCGAGATCAGCCGGGCCACCGCGCGCGGCCGGCCCGCGCGGGCCTGCTCGACCAGGGTCGCGACATCGATCATCAGGAGCTCCTAGCGCCGAAGGGCCGCGGACCGCTGGTGGCGGTCCGCAGCCCCGAAGGTATGTCGGACGATCAGGCCTTGGCGGCCGGCTCCTGCGGGACGCGGACGATCAGCGCGTCGCCCTGACCGCCGCCGCCGCAGAGCGCGGCCGCGCCGATGCCGCCGCCGCGGCGCTGGAGCTCCAGCGCCAGGTGCAGCACCACGCGGGCACCGGACATGCCGATCGGGTGGCCGAGCGCGATCGCGCCGCCGTTGACGTTCACGATGTCGGAGGAGACGCCCAGGTCCTTGGTCGACTGGTGGGCGACGGCCGCGAACGCCTCGTTGATCTCGATCAGGTCGAGGTCGCCGACCTCCAGGCCCTCCTTGGCCAGCGCGTGCTTGATCGCGTTGGACGGCTGCGACTGCAGCGAGTTGTCCGGGCCCGCGACATTGCCGTGCGCGCCGATCTCGGCGATCCAGCTCAGGCCCAGCTCCTCGGCCTTGGCCTTGCTCATCACGACCACCGCGGCGGCGCCGTCGGAGATCTGCGAGGAGGTGCCGGCGGTGATCGTGCCGTCCTTGGCGAAGGCCGGGCGCAGCTTGGCCAGGCCCTCGACGGTGGTGTCCGCCCGGATGCCCTCGTCCTGGCTGAAGACCAGCGGCTCGCCCTTGCGCTGCGGGATCTCCACCGGGGCGATCTCGGCCTCGAAGACGCCGTTCTGCTGGGCCTTGGCGGCCCGCTGGTGGGAGGCGGCGGCGATCTCGTCCTGGACCTCGCGCGGGATGCCGAGGCGGGTGTTGTGCTTCTCGGTGGACTCGCCCATCGGGATGTTCTCGTAGGCGTCGGTGAGGCCGTCGTGCGCCATCGCGTCCAGCAGCTCGATCGCGCCGTACTTGTAGCCCTCGCGGGACTTCGGCAGCAGGTGCGGGGCGTTGGTCATGGACTCCTGGCCGCCGGCCACCACGATGTCGAACTCGCCGGCCCGGATCAGCTGGTCGGCCAGCGCGATGGCGTCCAGACCGGAGAGGCAGACCTTGTTGATGGTCAGCGCCGGGACGTTCATCGGGATGCCCGCCTTGACGGCGGCCTGGCGGGCCGGGATCTGGCCGGCGCCGGCCTGCAGCACCTGACCCATGATCACGTACTGGACCTGGTCCCCCGTGACGCCGGCCCGCTCCAGGGCGGCCTTGATCGCGACGGCCCCGAGGTCGGCGCCGGAGAATCCCTTGAGCGAACCGAGCAGGCGACCCATCGGGGTCCGCGCACCGGCAACGATCACAGAGGTGGTGTTGGTCATGGGACGAGCCCCTTCGCACGTCGTGGCCAGGTGAGGATTCCGCTCAATGTACTGACCCGCTACCCGTCCGTCACCGGACCGACGGTGTGATCGAGCGCACTGGCACGATCCAGTCAACACCGTGTCAACCCGGTCCGGGTGAACCCCGCCCGTGTGAGCAGGCTCGCACCCGGATCGCTGGCGCACCCCGGCCGCATGCGCTGCACTGTTGCCGTCCCGTTGCCCGTCCCGTTGCCCGCCCAGACCCGGAGGCCACCGTGCTCACTCGTATCGACCACATCGGCATCGCCTGCCGCGACCTCGACAAGACGGTCGAGTTCTACCGCGCCACCTACGGCTTCGAGGTGTTCCACAGCGAGGTCAACGAGGAGCAGGGGGTGCGCGAGGCCATGCTCAAGATCAACGACACCGGTGACGGCGGCGCCTCGTACCTGCAGCTGCTGGAGCCCACCCGCCCCGACTCCACGGTCGCCAAGTGGCTGGAGAAGAACGGCGAGGGCGTCCACCACATCGCGTTCGGCACCGCCGACGTGGACGGCGACTCCGAGGAGATCCGCGCCAAGGGCGTCCGGGTCCTCTACGAGCAGCCCCGGATCGGCTCGATGGGCTCCCGGATCACCTTCCTGCACCCCAAGGACTGCGGCGGCGTCCTCACCGAACTGGTCACCTCCGCCGAGCCCGCCGAGCCCGCCGAGCACGACGAGCACTGACCCGTGCCCGGGTGCCGTCGGGCTCCGACGGCACCCGCCGAGGGGCCCGTCGGGGGCCCGCCACCCTCATGACCCGTCAGTAATGTCGCCCGATGCCCGGAAAACCCCTACGCGGCCATTCCCCCGCAGGACGCTCCCACTACAATGCCCAGGTGCGCGAAGACTCCGGGGGACGGGGACGACGGGCACGGCCGATGACAGGCCTGTCCGCCCACCGGCGGGTCGGCCCGTCGCAGGGGAGTCCATTACGCGGGCACGGCTGAACAGTCGCAGTGCGGATCTGTCACCATATTCTCCACAAGGCAAGAGTTCGCCCAGGAGTCCACCCGGACGGGGGAACGCGGCACGACCGCGCTCCCATGCCCAGGACTTCGACGACCGTGGCGGACGCCCCCGACCAGAAGGGGCCGTCCACCGGCTGCGGATGCAAGGACCAGTCGGACCGGGGCCCCGGACACGGGAGCCCGGGAACGGCCGGGTCGAGGACGCGACCAGGAGATGGATGGGACCGCGGAGTGCGGGGCTACGACCGCTACGAGGCTGACGATCACCTCTCCCAGTTCGAGGCCGAGATGGATCGGACTCGCAAGGAGCGGGACAAGGCCGTCGAGCATGCCGAGGACCTCGCCTACCAGGTGGAGGTGCTCCGGGCCAAGCTGCACGAGTCCCGTCGCATGCTCGCCCAGCCGCGTGCCTTCGACGCCGTCTCCGGCCAGGCCGAGCAGATGCTCCGCACCGCCGAGATGCAGGCCCAGCAGCTGCGTGCCGACGCCGAGCGGCAGCTGCGCGACTCCCAGCAGGCCACCCAGCGGCTGATGGCCGAGGCCGCCGAGCGCACCGCCCGGCTGGAGGCCGAGCTGGCCGCCCGCCGCCGCCAGCTGGAGGACGAGCTCACCGAGCTGCGGCGCAGCGCCGAGCAGCACGTCAACGAGAACGTCAACTGGGCCGAGCAGACCCGGGCCGGCACCGAGCAGGAGGCCCAGCGCCTGCTCCAGGAGGCCCGCAGCGAGGCCGACCGGATGATGGCCGCCGCCCGCGCCGAGGCCGCCGCCCTGTCCGACCAGGCCCGTGCCCAGACCGCCGCCGACGTCGACGCCGCCCGCGGCGAGGCCCAGGCGGCCGCCGAGGCCGCCATCCAGCGCGCCCACAGCGACGCCGAACGCCTGCTGCGGGCCGCCTCCGAGCAGGCCCAGCAGGCCGGCGCCCAGGCCGCCGCCGACGTCGACGCCGCCCGCGGCGAGGCCCAGCTGCAGCTGGCCACCGCGCACGCCGCCGCCGAGCAGCAGCTCGCCGCCGCCCAGGCCGAGATCGGCCGGCTCAAGGAGCACACCACCGCCGAGCAGGCCCGCGCGGAGGAGGCACTCGCCCACGCCCAGGCCGAGATCGAGCGGCTGCGCGCCGAGGCGATCGCCGAGGCCGAGCGCACCCGGCGGGAGGCCACCGAGCTGCGCGCCCAGGCCGAGGTCGCCGCCGAGCAGCTGCAGGCGGACGCCGAGGCCGCCGCCGAGCGCAAGGTCGCCGACGGCGAGGCCGCCAGCGAGCAGCGCTCGCAGACCGCCCGGGCCGAGGTCGCCCGGATGGTCGCGCACGCCACCAAGGAAGCCGCGGCCATCAAGGCCGAGGCCGCCACCAAGCAGGCCGAGGCGGAGGCCGCCAAGGCGGCCGCCGCCGAGGAGAGCGAGCGCCTGCGCGCCACCGCCGAATCGGTGGCCGGCCAGTTGCGCGCCGAGGCCGAGGCCGCCATCGCGGACCTGCGGGCGCGGGCCGAGCGCGATGTCGCCGAACTGCGCGCCCAGGCCGAGGCCGCCGCCGAGCAGCTGCGCAGCGAGGCCGAGGAGGCCGGCCGGGCGGCCGGCGCCAAGGACGCCACCGTCCACCTCGCCAAGGCCGCCAAGACGGCCGAGGAGGTGCTCGGCCGGGCCAACCAGGACGCCGAGACCGCCCGCGCCGAGGCCACCACGGAGGCCGAGCGGATCCGCACCGAGGCCGCCGCCGAGGCGGAGCGGCTGCGCGAGCAGGCGCAGGCCGCCGTCGAGCAGGCCCAGAACGCCGCCCTGGACGACGCCGCCGGCATCCGCGAGCGGGTCCGGCAGATGCAGGACGAGGCCGCCCGGCTGCGGGCCGAGGCCGAGGAACTGCGCGCCCAGGCCGCCGCCGAGGCCGACCGGGTCCGCGGCGAGGCCCGTCGCCAGGCCGTCGTCCAGATCGAGGAGTCGGCGAAGAGCGCCGAGGAGCTGCTGACCAAGGCCAAGACCGACGCGGACGAGCTCCGGGCCGGCGCGGCCGCCGAGATCGAGCGGCTGCGCGAGCAGACCAAGCAGCAGGCCGCCGAGACCCAGGGCCGCGCCGAGCAGACCCTGGAGCGGGCCCGCGCCGAGGCCGAGAAGATCGTCGTCTCCGCCGAGCAGCAGGGCCAGGACGCGCTCGCCGCGGCCAAGGCCGCCGCGGCCGAGAACCGCACCGCCGCCGAACGCGAGACCGGCGAACTGCGCCGCGAGGCAACCGAGTTCGACCAGCGGGTACGGGCCGAGGCGAGCGCCGGGGCACAGGCCGTCCGGGCCGACGCCCAGGCCGAGGCCACCGCCGTCCGGAACGCCGCGATCGCCGACGCCGAGCGGCTGCGCACCGAGGCCGACGCCGAGCTGGCCCGTACCCGGGCCGAGGCCGACGCCGCCGCCGAGGCGCTGCGCGAGGAGAGCCGGCGCGAGCGCGAGGAGGCCTCCGCCGGGCTGCTCCGCGAGCGCGAGGAGACGGCCGAGCGGTTGGCCGCCGCCCGGGCCGCCCACGAGCAGGCCGAGACGGCGGCCGCCGAACTCACCGAGCGCACCGCCACCGAGACCGCCGCACTCCGCGAGGCCGCCGAAGCACACGCCGACCGCCTGCGCACCGAAGCCGAACAGAGCGCCGCCGAACTCACCGAGCGCACCGCCACCGAGACGACCGCACTCCGCGAGGCCGCCGAAGCACACGCCGACCGCGTACGCACCGAAGCCGAACAGAGCGCCGCCGAACTCACCGAGCGCACCACCGCCGAGACCGCCCGGCTGCTGGCGGAGGCCGAGGAGGCCCTGGAGGCCGCCCTCGCCACCGCCGCGCAGCGGACGGCCGAGGCCCAGGCCGCCGCTTCGGCCCTGCGCGAGCGGGCCGAGGCCGATCTGACCCTGGCCGCCGAGCAGGCCGGGACCGTCCGGGCCGAAGCCGGCCGGGAGCTCTCCGAGGCCCGCGCCACCGCCGACGCGATCCGTGCCGAGGCGCGCGCGGTGCTGGAGCAGGCCGGCGTCGACGGCGACGAGCTGACGGCCGCCGCCAAGGCCGAGGCCGCCGAGCTGATCGCCACCGCCGAGGAGGAGGCCGCCGAGGTCCGCCAGTCGGTGGCCGGTATGCACGAGTCCGCCTCCCAGCAGATCGCGGAGCTGCGCGACACGGCCGAGCGCGAGGCCGCCGAGGTCCGCCGGGAGGCCGACCGGGCCGCCGACGCGCTGCGCGACACCGCCGAGCGGGAGACCGCCGAGCTGCGGGCGCTGGCCGACCGCGAGACCGGCGAGCTGCGCGAGCGGACCGACCGCGCCGTCGCCGAGCTGCGCGACACCGCCGAGCGGGAGACCGCCGAGCTGCGGGCGCTGGCCGACCGCGAGACCACCGACCTGCGGGCCCGCACCACGGCCGAGACGGCCGCACTGCGCGAGCAGACCGCGCTGGAGCTGACCGCCCAGCGGGAGGCCGCCGAGGCCGAGCTGGCCCACCGGCGCGCCGAGGCACAGGCCTACGACGAGCAGCTGCGCACCGAGGCCGAGGCCGAGCTGCGCGCCGCCCAGGAGGCCGCCGAGCAGCAGCGCGCCGCGGCCGACGAGCGGGCCGCCCGGACGGTGGCCGCCGGCGAGGCGCGGGCCGCCGCCACGATCGCCGAGGCCGAGGAGTTCGCCGCCGCGCTGCGGGCCGAGGCCGAGGAGTACGCGCTGGCCACCCGGAGTCTCGCGGACGACTACGACGCGGACACCCACGCCCGCGCCGACGCCTTCGACACCGAGACCCGCGAGGCCGCCGAACACTTCGACAAGGCCACCCGCGACCAGGCCAAGTCCGTCCTGGAGCGGGCCTTCGCCGACGCCGAGGCGCTCGGCGAGGACGCCCAGACCACCGCGCTGGCCACCACCGCGGCCGCCGAGGAGCAGGCGGACGCGATGGTCGCGGCCGCCCGCAAGGAGGCCGACCGGCTGGTCGCGGCCGGCGAGGCCGCCGGGCAGGCCGAGGTCGAGAAGGGCCGGGCCGACGCCGACGCCCTGCTGTCCGAGGCCCGCCGGGACGCCACCGCGATCCGCGAGCGCGCCGAGGAGCTGCGCGAGCGCATCGACGCCGAGGTGGAGGCCCTGCACGAGCGCGCCCGCAAGGAGAACGCGCAGGCCATGAAGTCGGCCGGCGAGCGGGTGGACGCGCTGGTGACGGCCGCCCAGGAGCAGCTGACCGAGGCCGAGGAGCAGGCGGTGGCCGCCGTCGCCGAGGCCGAGGACCGGGCGGCGGCACTGGTCGCGGCCGCCGAGGACCGCGCCAACGAGCTGACCTCGCAGGCGTCCGCCGAGGCCAGCAAGGTCCGGATCTCGGCCGTCCGCAAGGCCGAGGGCCTGCTCAAGGAGGCCGAGACCAAGCTCGCCGACTCGACCGACCGCGCCGAGGCCCTGATCATCAAGGCCGAGGCCAAGCTGAAGTCCGCCCAGGACGAGTCCGAGGAGCGGATCGAGACGGCGGCGGCCGAGGCGGAGAAGCGGCTGCGCACCGCCGACGAGGCCGCCGACGAGCAGATCGAGCTGGCGAAGGCGGAGGCCGAGCGGGTGCTCGCCGAGGCGCGGACCGAGGCGAAGCGGGTCACCGACGAGGGCCGGCGCGAGCTGGACGAGCTGGTGCGCCGCCGCAAGGACATCAACACCGAGATCTCCAGGGTGCAGGACGTGCTGTCCGCGCTGGAGGCGTTCGAAGCACCGTCACCGGTCGTGCAGGCAAACGGGGGAAGTACCAGTAAGAAAGACGGGGGGGCCAAGGCCGGCGCCGGAGTCGGTTCCCCCCGGTCGGGTGGCAATCGCCCCGGTGGCGCACCACCCGATTGAGCGGACATTCTCCGCGAGACAACGGCATTTCGCCGACGACACTCCGGTACCGTGTCAGGATTCCCTCAACCACCTCAGCGGTTTGACGACAGGAAGCCCAGAACCCCATGAGCGACAGTCACTCCCCTCACGGCTTCGACCTGGTGCGCCGTGGGTACGAGCGCGCCCAGGTCGACGAGCGGATCACCAAGCTGGTGGCCGACCGTGACAGTGCCTTGACCCGGATCAGCGCGCTGGAGAAGCGCATCGAGGAACTCCACCTGGAGACCCAGACCGCGCAGGCGGCGGTCACCGAGGCGGAGCCCTCCTACGCCGGTCTCGGCGCCCGGGTCGAGAAGATCCTGCGACTCGCCGAGGAGGAGGCCAAGGACCTGCGCGACGAGGCGCACCGCGCCGCCGAGCAGCACCGCGAGCTGGCCGAGGCGGCCGCCCAGCAGGTCCGCACCGAGGCCGAGAACTACGCCAAGGACCGCAAGGCCAAGGCCGAGGACGAGGGTCTGCGGATCGTCGACAAGGCCAAGAGCGACAGCGCCCAGCTGCGTGCCGAGGCCAACAAGGACGCCCAGAACAAGCGCGAGGAGGCGGACGCCCTCTTCGAGGAGACCCGCACCAAGGCCGCCCAGGCCGCGCTGGAGTTCGAGACCAACCTGGCCAAGCGCCGCGAGCAGTCCGAGCGGGACCTGGCCGCCCGTCAGGCCAAGGCCGAGAAGCGCCTGGCCGAGATCGAGCACCGGGCCGAGCAGCTGCGCCTGGAGGCCGAGAAGCTGCGTACCGACGCCGAGCGCCGCGCCCGCCAGACGGTGGAGACGGCCCAGCGCCAGTCCGAGGACATCGTGGCGGACGCCAACGCCAAGGCCGACCGGATCCGCAGCGAGTCCGAGCGCGAGCTGGCGGCGCTCACCAACCGCCGCGACAGCATCAACGCCCAGCTGACCAACGTCCGCGAGATGCTGGCGACGCTGACGGGCGCGGCCGTGGCCGCCGCCTCGCTGCCGAACGACGACACCATGGGCGTGCCCGCCCAGCAGTCGCGCTGACGCCGCGTCCGACGGGCCCCCACCCTCCGGGGTGGGGGCCCGTCGTGCTGTCCCGGCCCGGCACCCCGGCACGGCCGGCCGCCGGACCCCCACGGCCCGCCGGGGGCCCGCCGAGCCCGTTGGACCCCGCCCCGGGCCCGTGACGCCTCTGGAGGCCGCTGGGACTCCCCGCGGCGACCCGGAGCGGGAAGCCGGCCGGTCCGACCTCCCGCCCCGCGCGTTCAGCGCGGATAGGCCCCGTCCGGCCGCTGGTGGCCACAGCTCAGCTGGTTGCCGTCGTCGTCCGACACGGTGCCGAACCACGACGTGCACCAGACCGAGACCGAGTCCCGCCAGTACTGCACCTCGAAGGGGTGCCCCGACCCGTAGTCGCCGTACGAGGTGACGATGAAGGTCTCCCCCGGGCGCATCCAGTAGTCCTCGCCGAGCGGCTCCAGGGTCAGTTCGAGCAGCCCCTCACCGCGGTTGGTGACCGGCACCCGACCGGTCACCTCCAGCGCCGAGAAGTCCCAGCCGCCGGTCTCCGCCCGCTCCTCCCTCATCGCGTCACCCGCGCCAGCAGCCCGCGCACCGCCGCGTCGAACGCCTCCGGCGCCTCCAGCGCGCTCAGGTGCCCCACCCCGGGGATGACGGTCAGCTCGGCGTCGGGCCGCGCCCGCACCATCAGCTCCGCCTCCTCCAGCGGCACCAGGCCGTCCTGCGCCCCCGCCACGACCGCGGTCGGCACCCGCACCCCGGCCAGCACGTCCAGGCTCTGCGGCCGGGCCGCCATCGCCCGCTGCGCCCAGGCCACCGCCGCCGGCGGCGCGGCGGCGATCAGCGACCGCACCCGGTCGGCCAGGTGCCCGGAGTCCGGGCCGAGCTGGGCCGCCGCCGTCCCCTCGTCGAGCAGCAGCTGGACGCTGTCGCGGGCCAGCACGGCGGCGGCGATCCGCTCGCGGTTGGTCCGGGCGGCGTCGGTGTCGGCGGTGGCCCTGGTGTTGGCCAGCAGCAGCCCGGCCAGCCGCTCCGGGTGGCGACGGGCGAAGGCGAGCGCCACGTACCCGCCCATCGAGATGCCGCCGATCACCGCCCGCCCGATCCCGGCCGCGTCCAGCAGCAGGGCGACGTCGTCGGCCACCGCGTCCAGCGAGGGCTCGCCCGTGCCCAGCTCGGTGCCGCCGAAGCCGCGCTGGTCGGGTGCGAGTACCCGGGCCTCGTGACCGGTCGTCCCGGGCAGCCCGTCCAGTTGGGCGGACCACATCGAGGCGTTGAGCGGAAAGGCGTGCAACAGCACGAGGGGCATTCCGGTACCGCTCTCGCGGACCGACAATGCGGAGGGGAGCTGGGTCATGGGCCCACCGTAGTTCGGTGCGCCCGGCGGGCGCACTCAGCGGGCCGCCCTGTCCGCTTTGTCATAGCCTGACGGAGAGTGAGGGAGCGCCAATGATCGAGTTGCACGAACTGACAAAGCGTTACGGGAAGACCCTTGCCGTCGACCGGCTCAGCTTCCAGGTGCCGCAGGGCGTGGTCACCGGGTTCCTCGGCCCCAACGGCGCCGGCAAGTCCACCACCATGCGCATGATCCTGGACCTCGACCGGCCCACCGGCGGCCGCGTCACCATCGACGGCAAGAGATACGGGCAGCTCAGCGAGCCCCTGAAGTACATCGGGGCACTGCTGGAGGCCAAGGCCGTCCACCCCGGCCGCACCGCCCGCGACCACCTCCTCTGGCTCGCCCAGAGCAACCGCATCCCCACCGGCCGGGTGGACGAGGTGCTCGCCCTGGTCGGCCTCACCCCGGTCGCCCGCAAGCGCGCCCGCGGCTTCTCTCTCGGCATGGGCCAGCGGCTCGGCATCGCCTCCGCCCTGCTCGGCGACCCGGAGATCGTGATGTTCGACGAGCCGGTCAACGGGCTGGACCCGGAGGGCATCCTCTGGATCCGCAACCTGATGAAGCGCCTCGCCGCCGAGGGCCGGACCGTCTTCGTCTCCTCGCACCTGATGAGCGAGATGGCCGTCACCGCCGACCACCTGGTCGTCATCGGCCGGGGCCGGCTGCTGGCCGACCTGCCGATGGCCGAGTTCATCCGGCGCAACTCCCGCTCCGCCGTCCGGCTGCGTACCCCCCAGCCCGAGCGGCTGCTGGACGCCCTGGCCGGCGCCGGACTGCGCGGCGAACCGGGCCCGGACGGCTCCTACGAGGTGGTCGACGGCGAGCTCGCCGCGCTCGGCGACCTCGCCGCCGCCCACGGGGTGGTGCTGCACGAACTCAGCCCCCAGCAGGCCTCGCTGGAAGAGGCCTTCATGCAGATGACGGCCGACTCGGTGGAGTACCACGCCGGGAGCGCCGAGGGTCGCGACGCGGCCGGCGCCGCCGGCACCTGGGGCGCGTCCTGGCAGGGCGCCGCGGCGCAGCAGACGCCGGCCGCGCAACAGCCGGCCGGACAGCAGAAGGAGAACTGAGATGGCGTCCTTCCCGGCGGTGCTGCGCTCCGAGTGGACGAAGATCCGCAGCGTCCGGTCGACGGTCTGGACGCTCGCGCTGGCGTTCGTGGTCACCCTCGGCATCGGCGCGCTGCTGTCCCTGCTCACCAACAACAACTTCAACGAGTTCCGGGGCGACACGGACATCCCGTTCGACGCCACCGGGACGGCCTTCTCGGGCATCATCCTGGGCGAACTGGCCATCATCGTCTTCGGCGTGCTGGCGATCGGCAACGAGTACAGCAGCGGGATGATCAGAGTCACCCTGGCCGCCGTTCCGCAGCGCGGGACCCTGCTCGCCGGCAAGGCGGTGGTGCTCGGCGCGCTGGCCTTCGCGGTCTCCCTGGTCACCGCGTTCATCACGTTCTTCGTCGGCCAGGCGCTGCTCGGCGACCACTCCACCAGCCTCGGCGAGCCGCACGTGCTGCGCGCGGTGTTCGGCGCGGCGATGTACCTGACGCTGCTCTGCCTCTTCTCGGCCGGGGTCACCGCGATGCTGCACAACCAGACGCTGGCGCTGGGCGTGCTGGTCCCGTTCTTCTTCCTGCTCTCGCCGATCCTCTCGGCGGTGCCGAAGGTCAAGACGCTGGCGCACTACTTCCCCGACTACGCCGGCTCGCGGATGATGCTGGTCTACGAGCAGCACGGCCAGCCGTACGGCCCGTGGGCCGGCTTCGCGATCTGCCTGGCCTGGACGGTGGCCGCGCTGGCCGGCGGCGCGCTGGTGCTGAAGAACCGCGACGCCTGACCCGCACCGCACCGCACCGACGCGGTCGCGGCGCCCCGGACCCGGTCTAGTACCGCGGGGCGCCGCGGCCGCGCTGGACGTTGGAGGCCCGCCGGTCGCGGGCGCCCCAGCAGGCCCGGTGCCAGTGCCGGCGATCGTCCACCCCGGCGCCGTACATCGGCCAGGCCACCACATGGCCGACGCCCGGCGGGATCTCCTGGTCGCAGCCCGGGCAGCGGTAGTGGCGGCCGGCGGTGCCGGCCACCGTCTGCACCACCCAGTCGTCGCCCTGGTAGCTCTCGGTGCGGCGCAGGGCACCGCCGAGCGGGGCGGCCGGCGCCGAGTCCTCGTGATCGGCTGCACTCTTGATCCGGTTGCGGCGGGGCGACACGTCTGGCTGCCTCTCTACGGGGTGCTCGGGACCGTTCCAGGTTACGGCCGGCGCCCACCCCTCAGAGCCACTATCACGGCACCGCCCGACGCTCCGGCGTTTCCCGTGATATCCACCCGTTCTTCTGTGAAATTCGTGGTTCGGCGTGCCATTGGCACATGACATCGGTTACTCACAAGGGGACAGGCGGGGCCCGCAGACCCTGCGCGCACCCGAGGAGGCCCAAGGATGACCAAGACCAGCGCCCGCGCCGAGACCCGCCGACCCGTCGGAGTCCGGCCGCCCGCGGTCGGCCCGGCACCGACGACCGCCGGCCCGGCCACCGCCGCCGGCACCCCCCTGCCGGCGCCCCAGCGCTCCGGCACGCGCCCGGCGGACACCGCACCGGTCCGGGTCGGTGCCTTCCTGCTCTCCGCGCAGTTCCCCGGCCAGACCCACGGCGAGGCCCTGGACCGGACGGTCCGGGCCACCGTCGAGGCCGAACGGGCCGGCCTGGACAGCGTCTGGCTGGCCGAGCACCACTTCGTCCCGTACGGGGTCTGCCCGAACGCCGCGACGCTCGCCGCGATGCTGCTCGGCCGCACCCGCCGGATCGGCATCGGCACGGCGGTCAGCGTGCTCTCCACCGCCCACCCGGTGGCGCTCGGCGAACAGGCCGCGATGCTGCACCTCGTCTCCGGCGGGCGGTTCACGCTCGGGGTGGGGCGCGGCGGCCCGTGGATCGACCTGGATGTCTTCGGCGCCGGTGTGGAGGCCTTCGAACAGGGCTTCCCGGAGCGGCTCGACCTGCTGCTGCGCTGGCTTCGCGGCTCCCGGGTGGGCGCGGACGGGCCGCAGTTCAGCTTCCCGGAGGTGGCCGTGGTGCCACGGGCCACCGAACCGCCCCGGCGGCCCGACCTCGGTGCCTGGCTCGGTCTCGGCGACCAGTCCGGGCTGCTGCGCTTCCCGCGCCAGCGGGTGGAGACGGACGGGCCCGGCGAGGAACTCACCGCCTCGGGGCGCCCGGTCACGGGGCCGCCGATGGTGGTGGCCTGCACCTCGCCCGGCGGGGTCCGGCTCGCCGCCGAACGCGGCCTGCCGATGCTGCTCGGCATGCACTCCGGGGACGACGACAAGCTGAGGATGCTGGAGCTCTACCGCACCGCCTGGCTGGCCGCCGGCCGGAACGAGGAGCAGCTGCGCCGGATCGGCCGCCAACACGTCGCGGCCGGGGTGGCGCAGGTCGACGACCGCACCTCGGCGGCGCGGGCGACGCTGCTGCGCGCGATGCCCGGCTGGTTCGAGTACGGGCTCGGCGCGCACCGCACCGTGGACGGCCGGGAACGCAAGATGCGCGACCCGCACGAGTACACCGAACTCCTCTGCGACCTGCACGCGGTGGGCACCCCGAAGCAGTGCGCCGACCGGCTGCTGGCCACCGCCGAGCGCACCGGCATCAGGCGCTTCGCCCTCCTCGCCGAGGGCAGCGGGGACCGCGAGGCCACGCTGCGGAACATCGCCCGGCTCGGCTCCGAGGTGCTGCCGCAACTGAGCTGACGCCACCGGCCCGGTCCGGACGGCGGACGCCGCCGGGCCGCCCCTCCCCCGCGACGGGGTGGGGCGGCCCGGTGGCGTTCCGGTGCCGCCGGAGCGGCACCGGCGCTCCCTGCGCCGTCGTACCGACGCAACAGGCCCGCGCGATCAGCAGTCCCGGAGTTCCTCGGACTGGTTGAGCAACTGCTCCCGGACGGACGTGAAGCGATCGAACCGCGCCTCGTTGGAGTCCGACGGCAGGAACACCGCCACCCGGTGACAGTTCTGGAAGGCCAGCCGGACGCCGAAGTGACGCTGCAGAGCGCCCCTGATGGCGTCGCTGGCGAGGGCCCGGAGGAGCTGGCCGCGGGCCTGCTCGCTGGGCGGCGGTACGTGGTTGTCGGCGAAGTCGGTGCCGTCGACCTTCGCCTGGGCGACCAGCGAACTGATCAGCTCCCAGGCGTACGGCAGGGAGACGCGGACGCAGTCGACGAATTCCCGCTCGTCGACCTCGCCCCGCTCGGCCTTTTCCAGCAGGGCCGGTGAGACGTCGAGCGACATGGATTCTCCTCTCGCGGTCCACCCGCGCGGCGCCCGGGTGGTGATGCGTAGTCCAAGCTGAGGGTGAGGGTGGGCGAATTCACGCGTGATGTCCGGAACGCCGTCGGACGGCTGTTACCGGCACCGTGCGGAGGCGTCGGCGCCGAGGCCGCGTCGGGGACGCGCCGGGGCACCGGCCGCTCAGAACAGCGTGGCAGCCAACGGGGAGCAAGGCCGGGGATTCCTGTGGATTGCTCCGTAAATACGCCCCGCTGCACCAGATTGGCCGGATCCTGTTGGATCGTTCATCTGAAGTCTCCGTCCCCGTTGACAGCTCTGCTGCAAGCGAGCCGTCACACACCGTAGCTGCCCGTGGGAATGGGCGCCAGAGTGCCGACAGGCATTCGCGGGATCGCCGAACCTCCATGGTCGCGGGGTTCGCGGATTCTTCACCCGGCCGTCGCGGAATCGCATCAACTGGCCCCGGTGGGCTAGCGTGGTCGACCGTGCGTCTCGTAATTGCCCGCTGCTCAGTCGACTATGCCGGTCGGCTCTCCGCCCATCTGCCCTCCGCCACCAGGCTCATCCTGGTCAAGGCCGACGGCAGCGTCAGCATCCACGCCGACGACCGCGCCTACAAGCCGCTCAACTGGATGTCCCCGCCGTGCACCCTCAAGGAGGCCGACGGGGTCTGGACAGTGGTCAACAAGGCCGGCGAGAAGCTCATCATCACGCTGGAGGAGGTGCTGCACGACACCTCCCACGAACTCGGGGTGGACCCCGGTCTGAT
Organism: Kitasatospora sp. NPDC091207; assembly: GCF_044768625.1. Taxonomy (NCBI): domain Bacteria; kingdom Bacillati; phylum Actinomycetota; class Actinomycetes; order Kitasatosporales; family Streptomycetaceae; genus Kitasatospora; species Kitasatospora sp. NPDC091207. The sequence continues at coordinate 356,608 of NZ_JBIVVS010000003.1, read as the reverse complement.
CAAGGACGGCGTCGAGGCGCACCTCCAGGAGCTGCTGGCCGACCGGATGGAGGTGCTCGGCGCCGGCTGGTCGCTCATCCGCCGCGAGTACCCGACCGCGATCGGCCCGGTCGACATCCTCTGCCGCGACTCCGACGGCACGACCGTCGCCGTCGAGATCAAGCGCCGCGGCGAGATCGACGGCGTCGAGCAGCTCACCCGCTACCTGGAGCTGCTCAACCGGGACCCGCTGCTCGCCCCGGTGAAGGGCGTCTTCGCCGCGCAGGAGATCAAGCCCCAGGCCCGTGTCCTCGCCACCGACCGCGGTATCGGCTGCGTGGTGCTGGACTACGACGGCCTGCGCGGCATCGACGACGACAAGCTCAAGCTGTTCTGACCGGTCAGCCCTACGGGGTGGCCGTGGCGGTCGCCGACGGCGAACCGGTCCCCGGGGTGCTCGGATCGGCACTCGGGGAGGACGGCGTCGAAGGCGCGGTCGTCGGCGGCGTCGTGCTCGGACCGGAGCCGCTCGGCACCGGGGACGGCACGGTCGGCTGAGCCGGCGGCTGCACGGGCGGCACCACCGGTGGCTGCGACGGGCCCGGGGAGGGCGGCTGCGAGGCCGTCCCGGTCGCGGTCGGCGACTTGGTGGGCTTCTTCGACGCCGACCCGGACGCCGACGGCGAGTGCGACGGCCCGCCGCCGCTCGCCGACTCCTCCGGGGCCGCCGTCTCCGGAGACGAGGCCTCCGGGCTCTGCGCGACGTCGGAGGGCGTCGCCGCGGGGCTCAGACTCGGCCGGGGCGTCGGCAGGCCCGCCGGCACACCGGAGCCGTCGTCCGTGCTGCTGTGCGGATCGTTGCCGCGGGGCTCGTCCGGGCCGGTGACGGTCAGCCCGACCGCCGTACCGAGCACGCCCAGCGCGAGGACGGCCGCCGAGGCGGCGATCACGGTGCGCCGGGTGCCGCCGGCCGTGCCCGGAGTGGTCTTGAACCGCCACGGCACCTGCGCGATCGCCCGGATGACGGGCCGTCGCACGGGTATCGGCGCGGTCGACCCGGCAGCGGGCAGCTGCCGGCCGTCGGCGCGCAGCAGGTCGAGCATCCGGCGGGCGCCGGCGGCCCCGCGCGGCTCGCCGAGCGCGGCCCGCAGGGTCAGCGCGGACTCCAGTTCGGCGGCGGCCCGCACGGGCTCCCGGACGCAGATCGCGTGGACGCCCAACTCGTGGTGGAACCAGGCCTCGTCGGCCCGCGAGCCGGTGGCGCGGGCGGCCTCCAGACCGAGCAGCAGGGCACGCTCCCAGGCACCCCAGCGCAGCGCCAGCGCCAACGCCGGCCCGGCCGCCCGGGCCAGTCGCAGGACGGCGGTGTGCCGGCCGGCGGCGCGGTCGGCCAGCAGCGCCCCGATCACCACCTCCGCCTCGGCCGCGATCTGTTCCGTGGAGACCGAGCTGTGCCCGACCCACCAGGCGAAGTGCTGGGCGGCACCGTCGACGCTGCCGCGGGCGGGCCAGTGCGGGGCGAGCAGCTCCTGCGCGCCGGCGGTCAGCCGGTGGTGGCCGCCGATGGACACCGCCAGCCCCGCGTCGGCGAGTTCGTGCAACGCGCTCTCGCCCTGCCCGACGTCGATCAGCGCCGGCAGGTGCGGGGCGGTCGGGCACTCACCGCCGAGCGCCACCGCGAGCCGCAGTACGGCCTGGGCCGGCTCACTGAGCCCCTCGGCGAGCCGGACGGCGGGCGAGGCGCTCTCGGCCACGGACGGCAGCGGCACGGTCCCGCGCAGCTCGCTCTCGCGGACCGCCGGGTCGGGGTGCCGGTCGGGCTCCTCGACCGCGCCGAAGACGTCCAGCCGGTCCTCCTCGGCGGCGACCAGCGCGTCCACCGCGACGTCCCGCTGCCGCAGCAGCGCGGCGGCCTGGACGAAGCGCAGCGGCAGCCCCTCGGACTCGAACCAGAGGTCGACCGCCCAGGCCTTCTCGGCGGCGTCCAGGGGCCGTCCGGCCAGCCGGGCGGCGAGCGCCAGGCAGGCGGACCGGGAGAGCCCGGCGACCAGGTGGTCCCGCAGCCGGGAGTCGGCGGGCAGCGGCGGGCTGTCGGGGGCGACGGAGATCAGGAAGGCGCAGTCGGGGGCGGCGGCGAGCAGGTGCTCCAGCTCCGCGCCGGCCGGTTCGACCTCGTCGACGACCACGATCGCGCCGACGAGGGCGAGGTGCTCGGCGAGTTGGCCCGGATCGGGACGGAAGCCGGGCGCGTGGTGCGTCGCGGCGAAGAGGTCCTGGAGCAGGTCGTCGCCGGTGCGGCGGTGGCCGCACAGCTGGACGACGCCGCCGGGCGCGAGGTCGCCGGCGGCCTCGGCGACGGCCGACAGCAGCGCGCTGCGGCCCGAGCCGGCCTGGCCGACCAGGCGTATCGAACGCCCCTCGGCGAGCAGGCCGAGCAGGTGTGCGATGTCGGCCTCGCGGTCGAGCAGCGGAAGGTCGGCGGGACCGGCGCCGAGGGCGAGCGGTCCGACCGCGCGGCCGGGGCCGCCGAGCGGGCCGCGGGCGGGTTCGGTGCGCCCGGTCCGACGCGGGCGGGGCCGCCACTCCTCGGGGCAGGGCCGGACCTCGGACCCGTCCGGGGTGCCGACGGTCACCAGCAGGGTGCCGGAGACCAGCTCACCGCCCCGGATCCGTACGGCTTCCTGCCGGAACTCACCGGATGGCTGTCCCACGATCTGCTCCGCCCCTGGTCGGCCGACGACTCGGTACGGCCGTCCGGGCCGGGGCACACCCCCTGCCTCCGGCCGGGGGGACCCCCGCCCGGCCGGAGGCAGGGAGGAGCCGGTCCCGTCCCCGGCGGCCGTCTTCTGACGGCAGACTCTTGCACATCCGGCCCGGCCCGCGCAGGGCGGACCCGCCCCGAGGGGCGCGGGAGCGCGGCGCGGGGCCTACAGCGCCGGGCCGAGCGCGGGCAGCGTCGTGCCGCGGGGCTCCGAGACACCGCCCTCCACGGCGAGGATGCGGTGCAGTCGGGTGGCCACCAGCAGCCGCTGGAGCTGGGCCGGGACGGAACGCAGCACCAGCCGGCGGCCGATCCGGCCGGCCCGGCGGTGGGTTCCCATGATCACGCCGAGGCCGGTGGCGTCCCAGAACTCCAGCCGGGCGAGGTCCAGGACGAGGTCGCCCCGGCCGCCGTCGACGGCGGTGTGCAGTCGGACCCGCGCGTCGGCGGCGGTGCGCACGTCGAGGCAGCCCTCGATGGCCAGCGCCGCGTGGTCGCCCGTGATGCGCATGGTCTCCTCCTCCGCCTGGCGGTCACTGATTCGGGTCGTTCCGCCCCGGCCGCGCGGGTCCGGGATCGGGTGTCCATCCGGGCGGGCCTGAAGCCCCGCGCCCGGGACCGGCCGCAGCATCGTCGGCGTGGACCGGGTCCCCCTCATCTGACGGTGAACCAGGTCCGCAGGTTGCTGGTTCCGGCCAGATCTGAAGCAACTTCACTCGTCCGAGGGAATATACGCAGGAACTCTCCACACCTACGCTCGATTACCGCCCAAATCACCCGTCTGCGGCACCCGGCGTGAGGAAACTCACCCGCCCCGGCCGGTGGGCCGTACGGTGCTCCGACCGCACGGCCCGGCCCGGTCACCGGCCCCGGCGCGTCACTTGGCGGGGTACGGGTAGAAGCCCCGGCCGCTCTTGCGTCCCAGGTCACCGGCGGTGACCATGCGCGCCATGATCTCCGGCGCGGCGAACTTCTCGTCCTTGGTCTCGGCGTAGATGTTCCGGGCGGCGTGCAGCAGGATGTCGACGCCGGTCAGGTCCGCGGTCTCCAGCGGGCCCATCGCGTGGCCGAAACCGAGCCGGCAGGCGGTGTCGATGTCCTCGGCGGTGGCGACGCCCGACTCGTAGAGCTTGGCGGCCTCGACCACCAGGGCCATGATCAGGCGGGTGGTGACGAAGCCGGCCACGTCGCGGTTGACCACCACGACCTCCTTGCCGACGCCCTCGGCGAAGGCCCGCGCGGTGGCGAGCGCCTCGTCGCTGGTCTTGTAGCCGCGCACCAGCTCGACCAGACGCATCAGCGGCACCGGCGAGAAGAAGTGCACGCCGACGACCGACTCGGGGCGGCTGGTGACGGCGGCGATCCGGGTGATCGGGATGGCCGAGGTGTTGGAGGCCAGCACCGCGCCGTCCTTGGCGATCCTGTCGAGCTCCCTGAAGACGCCCTCCTTGACGTCCAGCTGCTCGAAGACCGCCTCGACCACGATGTCGGCCTCCGCGACCGCGCCGAGGTCCGTCGTGGTGGTGATCCGGCCGAGCGCCGCCTCGGCGTCCTCGGCGGTCAGCCTGCCCTTGGCGACGAACTTCTCGTACGAGGCGCGGATGCCGTCGAGGCCGCGCTTCAGCGCCTCCTCGGTGACGTCCCGCAGCACCACCGGGTGGCCGGCCTGAGCGGAGACCTGGGCGATCCCCGCCCCCATCAGGCCGGCACCGATCACGGCGATCTGCTGGCTGGACGCGTTGCTCATGGCTGGGTCTCCCGGATGCCGTCGCCGCCCTGCGGGCGGGCCCTGAAGGCGGCTCAGCGCAGGGATCACCCGCTTGTGAGCCGCGCCGCTCATGCGCCGGACTCTAATGCCCTTCCGCCCGCCGTGGTGTCATCCGGGAGTGTGATCTGCGACTGACTGACCTGCCCCGATACCGGAGGGCCGCCGCTCAGATCGTCAGACCGAGGTCCTGCGCGAGGATCGCCGCCTGCACCCGGCTGCGCAGCCGCAGCTTGGCGAGGATCCGGCTGACGTGCGTCTTGGTGGTCCCCTCGGCCATCTCCAGCCGCCCGGCGATCTCGCCGTTCGACAGCCCGGCCCCGATGCACGCCAGCACCTCCCGCTCACGCGGGGTGAGCCCCGACACCGACTCCCGCACCTCGGGCCCGACCGTGCGCCCGGGGCGGGCGAAGGTGCCGATCAGCCGCCTGGTCACCGAGGGCGCCAGCATGCCGTCCCCGCGCGCCACCGTGCGGATGCCCTCGACCAGGGTGTCCGCCTCCAGGTCCTTCAGCAGGAAGCCCGCAGCGCCGGCCCGCAGCGCGCCGTAGACGTACTCGTCCAGGTCGAAGGTGGTCAGCACCAGCACCTGGGCGGCCCCGGCGGCCACCACCTGGCCGGTCGCCGAGACGCCGTCCAGCCGGGGCATCTGCACGTCCATCAGGACGACGTCGGGCCGCAGCTCCAGGGCCAGCCGCACCGCCTCCTCGCCGTCCGCGGCCTGCCCGACCACCTCCAGGTCCGGCTCGGCCCCGAGGATCATCACCAACGCCGCCCGGACCGCCGCCTGGTCCTCGGCCACCAGCACCCGAATCGTCATGTCCGCCGTTCTCCTTCCCCGGTCATCAGTTCCCGCGGCAGCACCGCGCGTACGCTCCAGCAGTCCCCGTCCGGGCCGGCCTCGAAGCTGCCGCCGAGCAGCCCGGCCCGTTCCCGCATGCCGACCATCCCCGCCCGGGCGCCGGGCAGCCCCCGGGCCACGTCGGTGCGGTACGGGCTGTCCACGGCGATCCACAGCTCCCGCGGCCGGTACTCCAGCAGCACCCGGACCTGCCCCGGGCCGGCGTGCTTGAGCGCGTTGGTGAGCGACTCCTGCACGATCCGGTACGCCGCCAGCCCGACCGGCACCGCCAGCTCCCCGCGCTCGCCACGCTCCGTGAGGTCGAAGTCCAGCTCCACGGCCCGGCCCGCCTCCCGGGCCTTGGCCAGCAGCGCGTCCACCGCGTCCAGGTCGGGCGCGGCGTACGACTCGTCGGCCTCGCCGCCGCCGCTCTCGCGCAGCAGCCCGATCATGCGGCGCATTTCGGCCAATCCCTGCACGCTGTTCTCCCGGATCACCCCCAGGGCCGCCACCAGCGGATCCTCCTCGGAGCGCCGCTGACGCCGGGCCACCGACTGGGCTCCGGTGGCGTGGATCGCGATGGCGGACAGGTGGTTGGCCACCACGTCGTGCAACTCCCGCGCCATCCGCGCCCGTTCACCGACCACCGCCTGACGCCGGTCCATCTCGGAGAGCAGCGCGGTCTGCTCGGCGCGCAGCCGCTGGGTCTCCGCCTCCTCCCGGTGCTTGCGCACCACGTCGCCCGTCCAGACCGGTCCGAGGAAGATCAGCGTGGTGATGACCACGACGGCCAGTGCCGTCGGGGCGTCGCTGTACAGGAAGGACAGGCTGCTCAGCACGACCACCGAGCCGGCACCGGTCAGGTGCAGGACGCGGGACATCCGCGGACTGCCGTAGAGCACCGCGGCGTACAGCAGATCGGTGTACATGATGGTGGTCGCGATCAGCGCACCGGTGAAGATGCTCACCGCGAAGACCACTCCGCCGAGCGCCACCGTCAGGATCGGACGGCTGCGCCGGAACAGCTCCAGCCCGGCGATGACCAGCAGCGGCGGCAGCACCATCCAGCGCGGCACGCCCTCGGAGTGGTCGTAGACCTTGGAGGCGATCAGGACCAGCCCGCCGGCCAACCCGGCCAGCGCGATCGCCCGGTCCTCCTGGCGTGGGGTGAGGGTGGGTCGGCGCACAGCCCCATCAGATCATCTCCGGCCGGGCCCCCGACTCCGGTCCGGGGAGGAGCCCCCGTACATCGAAAGGTGCAGGCCCGGTTCGGCTCCGGCGACGACGACCGGCGCGCCCCGACCGGGCAGGCTGGAGGCACCGCTGACCGACCCGGGAGCACTCCATGATCGTCACCCTGATCCTCGCGGCCGAGGTCGCGTTCTGGATCCTCCTCGGCCTCGGCCTCGCCGCCCGCTACCTGCTGCGCCTTCGCACCCTGAGCACCGTCCTGCTGGTCGGCCTGCCGGTGGTGGACCTCACCCTGTTCGCCCTGACCGTGCTCGACCTGCGCGGCGGCGCCACGGCCGGCTGGACCCACGCGCTGGCCGCCGGCTACGCGGGCTTCTCCATCGGCTACGGGCCGTCCCTGGTCCGCTGGGCCGACCGGCACTTCCAGTACCGCTTCGCCGGCGGTCCCAAGCCCATGGGCGCGCCCAAGTACGGGCCCGAGCGGACCCGCCACGAGTGGCGGATCTGCCGGCGCACCGTGGTCTCGGCCGCCGTCACCCTGGGGCTGATCACCGCCCTCGTCCCGCTCTCCGACGGCGCCGCCCAGTTCGGCACCTTCACCGGCTGGTACCTGCGGCTGGGCATCACGGCCGTGGTCAACGTGATCGTGGCCGGCTGCTACTCGCTCTGGCCCAAGGAGGCCCCGGCCGGTGCGATCGTCGAGGCCGGCCGTGTGGTCGGCCGGACGACCCCCCGGCCGCGGTAGCGGCCCGCCCCGGCGGCCCGGCCGACCGGCCGGGCCTGCCGCCTCAGCGGTTCTCGCCCGGTACCCAGAGCACGTCGCCCTGCTCCTTGTTGGCCGACCGGGCCAGGATGAACAGCAGGTCGGAGAGCCGGTTGAGGTACTTGGCGGTCAGCGGGTTCACGGTGTCCCCGTGCTCCTCGATCGCCGCCCAGGTGGCCCGCTCGGCCCGCCGCACCACCGTGCAGGCCAGGTGCAGGTGGGCCGCCCCGACCGTGCCGCCGGGGAGGATGAAGCTGCGCAGCTTCTCCAGCGACTCCAGGTAGTGGTCGCAGTCCGACTCCAACTTGTCGATGTAGGACTGCAGCACCCGCAGCGGCGGGTACTTCGGGTCCTCCACCACCGGGGTCGCCAGGTCGGCGCCGACGTCGAAGAGGTCGTTCTGCACCCGGACGAGCACGGCGGCGATGTCCTCGGCGAGGCCCCCGGCGGCGATCGCCACGCCGATCGCGGCGTTGGCCTCGTTGGTGTCGGCGTACGCGACCAGGCGCGGGTCGGTCTTGGTCGTCCGGCTCATGTCACCGAGCGCGGTGGTGCCGTCGTCGCCGGTACGGGTGTAGATGCGCGTCAGATTGACCATGACGCCCAGACTAGCGAGCCGGGTTAGGCGGCGTTAACCCCCCGGGGGACCGGGGTCCCGTCGGCCCGCGACGCGCGCCCTCCCGCACTCCGGGGCGCCATCGCTACGCGACGTTGACCTCCCCCAGCCTCCGGCCGGGGGGACCCCCACCCCGAGGGTCTCGTCGCTACGCGACGTTGACCTCCCCCAGCCTCCGGCCGGGGGGACCCCCACCCCGAGGGTCTCGTCGCTACGCGACGTTGACCCTCTGCCCGGGCGGGGCGGCTTCGAGCCAGGCGAGGAAGCCGGTCAGGGCGTCGTCGCTCATCGCCAGCTCCAGCGGGGCGCCATTGTGCAGGCAGCGGAGCACGACCGAGCCGGAGAGCAGCGCGAGCTCCTCCTGGCCCTCGGGATAGCGCCGGCCGAGCACCTCGATCTCCCGACGCGGCAGGACCTTGCGCGGGCGCGGGGCGTAGGAGAAGACCCGGAACCACTCGATCGAGTCACCGCTGTAGCGGCCGATACCAAAAACCCACCCCTTGCCGTCGGTCTGCGGGACCGGGGCTGAGGTGGGTTTGCCGTTCTCGTCGAGGTCGGGCTGCGTCGAGGCGTCGGCGGGCATTTTGAGCCGGTAGCTGCAGTCGAACGTTCCGCCGACCCGCTGGATCACACGGCGTCGTACCGCGAATGCCACCAGGCCGATCACACCCAGCGCAACGACCGCCGCGCACACCACAAGGGCGAGGACCATGCTCACCTACCTCCTCGCTACCCGCGTTCCCCGTATCGGTCGTATGAGGCGACCGCGTTGACCTACCAACTGAGACGACAGTCCCGGGGTCACGCTCACGCGTCCCCGGGACCGTCGGTCGACCCCGCTAAGCCAGGGTCCGGCGCACTCAGGCGTGGGCCTTGAGACCGCGCGCCGCGAACAGACGCACCTCGGCGCGTCGCTCGGCGTGCTCGTCCAGGTCCGACTGCGCCTGCTCCAGTGCACGCTCGGCGCGCGCGACATCGATCTCGTCCGCCAACTCGGCGATCTCCGCGAGCAGAGACAGCTTGTTGTCGGCGAAGGAGATGAAGCCGCCGTGCACAGCGGCGATCACGGTGCCGCCGTCCACGGTGCGGATGGTGACCGGACCGGTCTCCAGCACGCTCAGCACCGGGGTGTGACCCGGCATGATGCCGGTGTCACCGGAGGCCGTACGGGCGACGACGATGGTGGCCGCACCGGACCACACCTTGCGGTCGGCTGCGACCAGCTCGACGTGCAGCTCAGCCAACGTGGGCTCCTAGGCTCATGCAACGCCCGATTACTCGGGAGTTTCGGTAAGAATAACGGGCCCGCGCCCCCGGCATGAAACCGGCGGCACGGATTTGACCGGAATCACAGCCGATGCGACGTGAGGGGTGGGTCCCAGGGCTGGGGCCCACCCCTCACGGTCACGCTGCTGCTACCGGACGCGACTACTTCTTCGCGAGCTCGGCGGCGTTCTTCTCGAGGTCCTCGATGCCACCGCACATGAAGAAGGCCTGCTCCGGAACGGCGTCGTACTTGCCGTCCGCGATCGCGTTGAAGGCCTCGATGGTCTCCGAGAGCGGCACGGTCGAACCCTCGACACCGGTGAACTGCTTCGCCACGTAGGTGTTCTGCGAGAGGAAGCGCTCGATCCGACGGGCACGGTGGACCGTGACCTTGTCGTCCTCGGACAGCTCGTCGATACCGAGGATCGCGATGATGTCCTGCAGGTCCTTGTACTTCTGCAGGATCCCCTTGATACGGATGGCCGTCTCGTAGTGGGTCTGCGCGATGTACCGCGGGTCGAGGATGCGGGACGTGGAGTCCAGCGGGTCGACGGCCGGGTAGATGCCCTTCTCCGAGATCGGGCGCGACAGAACGGTCGTCGCGTCCAGGTGGGCGAAGGTGGTGGCCGGGGCCGGGTCGGTCAGGTCGTCCGCGGGGACGTAGATCGCCTGCATCGAGGTGATCGAGTGACCACGGGTCGAGGTGATGCGCTCCTGCAGGAGGCCCATCTCGTCGGCCAGGTTCGGCTGGTAACCCACCGCGGAGGGCATCCGGCCGAGCAGGGTCGACACCTCGGAACCGGCCTGGGTGAACCGGAAGATGTTGTCGATGAAGAGGAGCACGTCCTGCTTCTCGACGTCACGGAAGTACTCCGCCATGGTCAGCGCGGAGAGCGCGACGCGCAGACGGGTGCCCGGCGGCTCGTCCATCTGGCCGAAGACCAGCGCGGTCTTGTCCAGAACGCCCGAGTCGACCATCTCGTGGATGAGGTCGTTGCCCTCACGGGTACGCTCACCGACGCCGGCGAAGACCGACACACCACCGAAGTTCTCGGCGACGCGGTAGATCATCTCCTGGATCAGAACGGTCTTGCCGACACCGGCACCACCGAACAGACCGATCTTGCCACCGGTGACGTACGGGGTGAGGAGGTCGATGACCTTGATGCCGGTCTCGAACATCTCGGTCTTGGACTCGAGGTCCTTGAACTCCGGGGCCTTGCGGTGGATCGGCCAGCGAACCTTGACCTCGGCCTCGAACTCGGCCTTGTCGACGTTCAGCACCTCACCGAGGGCGTTGAAGACCTTGCCCTTGGTGATCTGGCCGACCGGCACCGAGATGGCGCTGCCGGTGTCGGAGACCTGCGCGCCACGGACCAGGCCGTCGGTCGGCTGCATCGAGATGCCGCGGACCATGCCGTCGCCGAGGTGCTGCGCGACCTCGAGGGTCAGGATCTTCTTGCCCGAGCCGTCGGGGTTCTCGACCTCGACCCGCAGGGCGTTGAACATGTTGGGAATCGCGTCGACGGGGAACTCCACGTCGACGACCGGGCCGATGACCCGCGCGACGCGGCCCGTCGCCGTGGTCGGCTCAACAGTGGTGGTCATTCTCATTCGCTCCCGCGGCTAGCGTCGGCGAGGGCGTTGGCACCGCCGACGATCTCGCTGATTTCCTGGGTGATCTCGGCCTGACGGGCCGAGTTGGCAAGCCGCGTGAGCGACTTGATGAGCTCTCCGGCGTTGTCCGTCGCGCTCTTCATCGCGCGCCGGCGAGCGGCGTGCTCCGAAGCGGCGGACTGCAGCAGCGCGTTGTAGATCCGGCTCTCGACGTACCGCGGCAGCAGTGCGTCGAGGACGCCCTCGGCCGACGGCTCGAAGTCGTACAGCGGGAAGATCTGGTTCGTGGCCTTCGACTCGTCGCTGAGCTCGACCTCGTCGAGCTTGAGCGGCAGCAGCCGGGCGTCCACCGCGGTCTGAGTCAGCATGGACTCGAACTTGGTCGACACCAGGTGCAGCTCGTCCACGCCGCCGGTCTCGGCCGTGAAGGCCTCGATCAGATCGGCCGCGACGGCCTTCGCGTCACCGTAGGTCGGCTTGTCGGAGAAGCCCGTCCACGACTCCGCGACCGTGAGGTCACGGAAGTTGTAGTACGAGACGCCCTTACGACCGACGATGTACGTCACCACGTCCTTGCCCTCGGCGCGAAGCTTCGCGCTGAGCGCGACCGCCTGCTTGATGGCGTTGGTCGAGTAACCGCCCGCCAGGCCGCGGTCCGCCGTGATCAGCAGGACGGCGGCACGCGAGGCGCCCGGGTTCTCGGTGGTGAGCGGGTGCTTGGCGTTGGACCGGGTGGCCACCGCCGTCACCGCCCGGGTGAGCTCGTCGGCGTACGGAGTGGAGGCGGCCACCGCGCGCTGCGCCTTGACGATGCGCGACGCGGAGATCATCTCCATCGCCTTGGTGATCTTCTTCGTCGCGGTGACAGAGCGGATCCGGCGCTTGTAGACCCGAAGCTGTGCTCCCATGGGTCGTTACGTCCTTTCCCTCGTTACCGGACTCAGGCCTGCTCGGAGAGCAGCTTGCCGTCAGCCGTGGTGAAGCCCTGCTTGAAGGCGCCGATCGCGGTGGTCAGCGCGTCGATGGTGCCGTCCTCCAGCTTGGAGGTCTCGACGATGCCGGCCAGCAGGTTCTTGTGCTGCAGGCGCAGGTGGTCCAGGAACTCGCGCTCGAAGCGGCGGATCTCCGCGACCGGGACGTCGTCCAGCTTGCCGGTGGTACCGGCCCAGATGGAGACGACCTGCTCCTCGACCGGGAACGGCTGGTACTGGCCCTGCTTGAGCAGCTCGACCATGCGCGCACCGCGCTCCAGCTGAGCCTTGGAGGCCGCGTCCAGGTCGGAACCGAAAGCGGCGAACGCCTCCAGCTCACGGTACTGGGCGAGGTCCAGGCGCAGACGGCCGGCGACCGACTTCATGGCCTTGATCTGGGCCGAGCCACCGACGCGGGAGACCGAGATACCGACGTTCACGGCCGGGCGGATGCCGGCGTTGAACAGGTCGGACTCCAGGAAGCACTGGCCGTCGGTGATCGAGATGACGTTGGTCGGGATGTACGCCGAGACGTCGTTGGCCTTGGTCTCGATGATCGGCAGACCGGTCATCGAGCCCGCGCCCAGCTCGTCGGAGAGCTTCGCGCAGCGCTCCAGCAGGCGGGAGTGCAGGTAGAAGACGTCACCCGGGTAGGCCTCGCGGCCCGGCGGACGACGGAGCAGCAGCGACACGGAGCGGTACGCCTCGGCCTGCTTCGACAGGTCGTCGAAGATGATGAGGACGTGCTTGCCGTCGTACATCCACTCCTGGCCGATGGCCGAACCGGTGTACGGGGCGAGGTACTTGAAGCCGGCCGGGTCGGAGGCGGGAGCAGCCACGATGGTGGTGTACTCCAGCGCGCCGGCCTCCTCCAGGGCGCCACGCACGGACGCGATGGTGGAGCCCTTCTGGCCCACGGCGACGTAGATGCAGCGGACCTGCTTCTTCGGGTCGCCCGAGCGCCAGTTGTCGCGCTGGTTGATGATCGTGTCGATCGCCACCGCGGTCTTGCCGGTCTGGCGGTCGCCGATGATCAGCTGACGCTGGCCGCGGCCGATCGGGGTCATCGCGTCGATGGCCTTGATACCGGTCTGCATCGGCTCGTGGACCGACTTGCGGACCATGACGCCGGGGGCCTGCAGCTCCAGGGCGCGACGGCCGGTGGAGGCGATGTCGCCCAGACCGTCGATCGCGTTGCCCAGCGGGTCCACGACGCGGCCGAGGTAGCCGTCGCCGACCGGCACGGAGAGGACCTCGCCGGTGCGCCGCACCGTCTGACCCTCCTCGATGCCGCCGAACTCACCGAGGATGACGACACCGATCTCACGGGTGTCGAGGTTCAGCGCGAGGCCGAGCGTGCCGTCCTCGAACTTCAGCAGCTCGTTCGCCATGACCGAGGGCAGACCCTCGACATGCGCGATACCGTCCGCCGCGTCAGTGACCGTGCCGACCTCTTCACGCGAGGCGGCGTCCGGCTGGTACGACTGGACAAAGTCGGCCAGCGCGTCCCGGATTTCCTCCGGACGGATCGTAAGCTCCGCCATCAGGCTTCCCTGCTCTCCTAGTTTGCGATCCTCGGCCCGCCATTGAGGGCCGCAAGTATTCGACTCTCGGCCGGGTCTCTCGAACCGGCCGTACGATTTGCCGGCTCCGGTGGAGCCGGTTCCCGACCGAGGGTCGGATGTGCTTCGGTACTCAGCCTTCGAGCGACTGGCGAGCGCCTTCGAGGCGGCTCGACACGGTGCCGTCGATGATCTCGTCACCGATCTGGACCCGGACACCGCCGACGACCTCGGGGTCGACGTCGATGTTCAGGTGCACCCGGCGGCTGTACAGCCGGCCGAGAGCACCCTCCAGGCGCTCCTTCTGGCCGTCCGACAGCGGCACCGCGGTGGTGACCAGGGCCACCACGCGCCCGCGACGTGCGGCGGCGAGCTTCGAGTAGGACTCCAGGCCCTGCTCAAGGCTACGGCCACGCGGGTTGTTCACCAGGGCGGTGACCAGCCGGACGCTGCCCGGGTTGGTGCGGCCGCCGAGCAGCTTCTTGATCAGCTCGGCCTTGGCCACTGCACCGGCCTTGGGCTCGGTCAGGCCGGCGCGCAGCTCCTGCGAGCCGCTCACCACCCGTCCGAACCGGAACAGCTCGTCCTCGACGTCGTCCAGGACACCGGCCTTGTCGGCGGCGATGACCTCGGCGTACGCGGCCAGCTCCTCGACGGCGTCCACCAGGTCACGCGAGCCCGACCAGCGGGAGCGGACCAGGCCGGAGACCAGGTCGAGGGTCTCGCCGGAGACCTGACCGGTCAGCAGCGAGGAGACCAGCTGAGCCTTGTCCTGACCGGACCGGGACGGGTCGGTCAGGACGCGGCGCAGCGACACCTCACGGTCCAGGAGGACCGTGACGGCGGTGAGCTCCTCGGCCACCTTGACCGGGTCCACCGAGGTGGAGTCGGTCAGGGCTTCGAGGTTCTGCCGCCCGGCGGCGAGCGCCTCGCGGCTGGCGCCGATCACTTGGCCGCACCCTGAGCAACGGCGGCCTTGGCCTCCAGCTCGTCCAGGAAGCGGTCAATCACGCCGCTCTGCCGGGCGTGGTCCTCAAGGGACTCACCCACGATGCGGGAGGCCAGCTGCGAAGCGAGCGAACCCACGTCCTGGCGCAGGGCGGCAGTCGCCTGCTTCTTGTCGGCCTCGATCTGGGCGTGACCGGCGGCGACGATGGCCTCGCGCTGACGCTGGCCCTCCTCGCGCATCTCGGTGAGCTGGGCAGCGCCCTGCTCACGGGACTGCTCGACGATGCGGGCAGCCTCGTGACGCGCCTCGGCGAGCTCGGCGCGGTACTGCTCAAGCAGGGCCTGGGCCTCAGCCTGAGCGGCCTCGGCGCGCTCCATACCGCCCTCGATCGCATCCCGGCGCTCCGACAGCACCTTCTCGATGCTGGGGAGGAGCTTCTTGCCGAGGATCCCGAAGACGATGAAGAAGCAGAGCAGGCCGATGATGATCTCGGGCCATGCGGGGAGGAGGGGATTCATGATCTCCCCCTCTTCCGCGAGGTGAGCCACGATGCTCATATCTGGACCTTCCTCGAAGGGTCTACGGCGGGGGTTACTTGGGGCCCTGGCCGAAGACGAACGGCATGACGATGCCGATGAGGGCGAGCGCCTCGGTCAGCGCGAAGCCGATGAACATGTTGGAACGGATCAGGCCGGCGGCCTCGGGCTGGCGGGCCATGGCCTGCACGCCGTTACCGAAGATCAGACCGACGCCGATGCCGGGGCCGATCGCGGCGAGGCCGTAACCGATCGAAGCGACGGAACCGTAGACGCCGACCTCAGCGAGCATGCTCATTGCAGTGTGTCCTTTGCGGGGATGGTGTACCGGTGGTGATTGGCCACCGGGCGTTCCGGGAGTGGTTCAGGAGGGCCGAGGCCCCTGGCTCAGTGCGCCTCTTCGAGGGCACCGGCGATGTAGCTGCTGGCCAGCATCACGAAGATGTAGGCCTGCAGGAACTGGACCAGCAGCTCGAAGGCGGTCAGGCCGATGGCGACGATGAACGAGGCCGAGCCGTAGAGCGCGCCCAGGGTCGGGCTGAGCAGGTACCAGGAGGCGATGGAGAACATCACGATCAGCAGGTGGCCGGCGAACATGTTCGCGAAGGCTCGGACCGCGAGCGTGAACGGACGCACGAAGATGTTCGAGAAGAACTCGATCGGCACCAGGATGAACATGACCCAGCCGGGAATGCCCGAGGGCCAGCACAGGTTCTTCAGACCGCCGACGAAGCCGTGCTTCTTGAAGGTCAGCGTCATGTAGGTGACCCAGACGACGGCCGCGAGGCCGGCCGGGAACGCGATCGCAGCCGTCACCGGGAACTGGGCGAACGGGATGACCGACATGATGTTCATCAACCAGACGAAGAAGAACATCGAGACGAGCATCGGGACGTACTTCTCGCCCTTCTTGCCGATCGTCTCCAGCACGATGGACCGCTTGACGAAGTCGTAGCCGATCTCACCGACCAGCTGCAGCTTGCCGGGCACGAGGCGCGGCTTCGCGAAGGCGGCCCAGAAGAAGACGATGACCAGCAGCGAGACGATGATCGACAGCAGCATCGGCTTGTTGAAGTCGACGCTGCCGATCGAGAAGATCGGCTCGAACTGGAACTCGTTCAGACCCGGGGCCGGGAAGCCGCAGCCAGCGTCCCCGAAGTGGCAACTGCCTGAGGCGAGGGACGTGAGTTCAGCACTCACCACGGACTCCTTCGTCGTGACGCATGGTTACGGCAACCTCGGTGTGTCGGCGTGGCCTGCGGCCACGGTGCGGCACTGGAACTTGATGGGTTTCTCGCCGACCCCGCGCGGAAGTGTTCTGCACCGCAGCGGGATCATCGAAGACTGCAAGGATCCGGGGGGCGATCCGTCCATCGTGCGGACAGACCTGGCCTCTTCCCGTACTCCGTTGTTGCGACGGACGATAGCAGCCCGTCAGGACGGCATAAACACCGCCCCCCTCGTTGGGGGGACAGTTGGGCCTCGTCACTGTTGACGCCCCGAGTCGGAGGGCTTGTCGCCCTTGTTTTCGGAGGCGTCGGTGTCGACGTAGAAGGTCTTGGCCTTGAGCGCACCGCGCACCTGGAAGGCCGTCCAGATCAGGGCGCAGCCCAGCAGCGTGAAGGCGAAGGCCTGCCGGTTGAAGAGCTCGGTGTTCTTGAAGACCGCGAGCACGATGCCGACCAGCAGGATCTGCGTGGTGTAGACCAGGAGCCCGGCAGCCATCATGATCTGCGGGTTCGACCTGGTCAGCCGGTCGAGCGCGACCTGGCCGAAGCTGAAGAAGGCCATCACCAGCAGCGCTCCGAAGAGGGCGCCGAGTGCTCCCTTGCCACCCGCGACGGCAAAGGAGATCGCCATGGCGATGATCCCGGCGGCCGCAGTGGGAATCGCGGCGCCGCGGAGGATCCGCGCGTCGTTGGACGGCATGTCGGCAGCTCCGGCGGCATGTCGATGTGGCGGGGGGACGGGCACAGAACGTGGTGGGTGGCACCGGACCGAGGGACCGCCGCAGGCCGGCCGCTCTGCGGCGAGCCCGTCGAGGGAGACCGACCGGGGACGGAAGTCCTCCACCTGTCAGGTCTTTCGGCGTGTTCTCGGTACTCGTGAACGGTATCACAAACTATTTGATGAGAGCTTTACCATGATTGTGTGGCACCTGTCACACTGACGGCCCAACCGTGCCGCCGTACGGGTGAACGGCCTTGACGGCGTATCAGTGACGGCTTTCCGCCCGGTATTACCGGCCTCGACCGCTGCCGTGACCACTGCGGTGGCCCCGGCCGCCGACCGCCGACGAGCCGCCCTTGTCCACGCCGCCGAGCAGTTCCTTGTCCTTGGCGGACAGCTCGGCCATCGGTGCCGGGGCCGCGACAGCGGCGGCCGGGGCATCGCCCTCGGCGGCCTGCGGGACGGCCCGGCCCGGGTTGCGGCGCCGGTAGCGCGGCGGCACGAAGGCCTGCACCGCCCGCGGCGCCCGCGGGCGGAAGCGCGGGGTGAGCAGCACCACCAGGCCGACCAGGCAGAGCCCGGCCAGCGTGAGCACCACCGTGCGGCCGGTGTTGGTGACCGAGAAGGCGACGGTGCCGAAGGCGATCAGCGCGGCCCAGAAGTACATGATCAGGACCGCCCGGCTGTGCGAGTGGCCGACCTGGAGCAGCCGGTGGTGCAGGTGCCGCTTGTCGGCGGCGAACGGCGACTGGCCGGCCCAGGTGCGGCGGACCACGGCGAGCAGCAGGTCGGCCAGCGGCAGCGCGATGACGGTCAGCGGCAGCAGCAGCGGGATGTAGATCGGGACCAGGGCGTGCACGGTGGCGGTCTGCGAACCGGTCTCGCTGGTGATGAGGTCCGGGTCGACGCGGCCGGTGATGGAGATCGCGGCGACGGCCAGCATCAGGCCGAGCATCATCGAGCCGGAGTCGCCCATGAAGATCCGGGCCGGGTGCAGATTGTGCGCCAGGAAGCCCAGGCACATGCCGATCAGCAGCACGCTGAAGAGCACGGCGGGGGCGGCGTCGGTGATCGTGTAGCCGTACCAGAGGCGGTAGGAGTACAGGAAGAAGGCCATCGCGGCGATGCAGACCATGCCGCCGGCCAGACCGTCCAGGCCGTCGATGAAGTTCACCGCGTTGACCATGACGACGACCATGGTGACCGAGATGACCATGCCCTGGGTGGGGCTCACGGCCACCGCGCCGACACCGGGCACCGGCAGGGTGATCACGGTGACCCCCTGCCAGACCATCACACCGGCGGCGATCATCTGGCCGCCGAGCTTGACCAGGGCGTCCACGCCCCACTTGTCGTCGAGCACGCCGAGCAGCCACATGATCCCGGCACCGGAGAGCAGCGCGCGGATGTCGGTGCCCTGGGAGAACACCTTGCTGAGGTTGTCCAGCTGGGAGGCGACCAGGATGCCCGCGCAGAGGCCGCCGAACATGGCGATGCCGCCCAGTCGCGGCGTGGGCTCGCGGTGCACGTCACGGGCGCGGACCGGCGGCATCGCGCCGGCCGCGATCGCGAACTTCCGGACCGGGCCGGTCAGCAGGTAGGTGACGGCCGCCGTGCAGAACAGCACCAGCAGATACTCACGCACCACTGGCCTCCTGCGTCACTGTCCGACGGGTCGGTACCGAAGGTACTCCCGTGCCTGTCCGGGGTTCGAGGTGCGTCGCCACGGCACACACCTTATTGAGTCGGACGCCCGGCGCGTGCATCGCGGTTCGCCCTACCGGGTAGGAGAGTGCGATACCCCCGTGCCGGGTGCGGCGAAGGCCCGCGCGATCTCACGGACCCGCGCGCCGATCCGGACGTCCGTGCCCTGGGCGAGCAGCCGTCCGATCAGCGCGGCGATCTCGGCCAGTTCGGCCTCCCCCATGCCCTGCGTGGTGACGGCGCCGGTACCGAGCCGGATGCCGGAGGCCTCCGACGGCGGCGCGGAGTCGTACGGCAGCGCGCACTTGCCGAGCAGCAGCCCGGCGGCGGCGCAGCGCCGCTCCGCCTCGGCTCCGCTGACCCCGAGCGGTCGGACGTCGGCCGTCACCAGATGGGTGTCGGTCCCGCCGGTCAGCGGGCGCGTCCCGGCCTCCGCGAGCCCTGCCGCCAGCACCCGCGCCCCCGCCACCGCGCGGTGCGCGTAGGCGCGGTACCCGGGGGTGGCCGCCTCGGCGAGGGCGACGGCCTTGCCGGCCACCTCGTTCATCGCGGCGCCGCCCTGGCTGAACGGGAAGACCGCCCGGTCGATCCGCTCGGCCAGCTCGGCGGTGGAGAGCAGCAGGCCGCCGCGCGGGCCGCGGAGCAGCTTGTGGGTGGCGGCCACGGTGACGTCCGCGTAGGGCACCGGGGAGGGCGCCACGCCCGCCGCGATCAGACCGGTGGTCTGCGCGACGGAGGCGATCAGGTAGGCGTCCACCGATTCGGCGATCTCCCGGAAGGCCGCCCAGTCCGGGTGCCGGGGGTAGGAGATCGAGCCGGCCACGATGGCCTTCGGCCGGTGCCGGCGGGCGAGTTCGCGGACCTGGTCGAGGTCGAGCAGGCCGTCCTCCTGGCGCACCCCGTAGCCGATGAACTCGAACCAGCGGCCGGAGAAGTTGGCGCGCGAGCCGCAGCTGAGGTGGCCGCCGTGCTCCAGTGACATCGCCAGCACCACGTCACCGGGGCGCAGCAGCGCGGCATACGTCGCCAGCATCGCCGAAGTGGCCGAGCGCGGCTGGACGTTGGCGTGCGGGGCGGCGAACAGCTCGCGGGCCCGGTCGATCGCCAGCAGCTCGGCGGCGTCCGCCGGCGCGCAGCCGGTGTGGTGGCGCCGGCCGGGGTAGCCCTCGGCGTACTTGTCGATCAGCGGGCCGCCCAGGGCGGCCAGCACGGCCGGGCCGGTGAGGTTCTCCCCCGCCAGCAGCTGGATCGTCTCGGCGCGCCGCTCGGCCTCGGCGGCGAGCAGGTCGGCCAGCTGCGGGTCGGCCCGGCGCAGCGCTTCGGACGCCCACCGCCCGGTCGTCTGGGAGGAACCGGTCGCGGCATCGGTGACGGTCATGGCGGAGCTCCCGGGCAGCGTCGGGCAGGTGTCTCCAGCGTAGGACCGGGTCCCGCGACCGGCCTGCCGACGCGGGAGCGATGCACCCGGCCGGGCGCGCCCTTGCTCCGGCACGGTGGCGGGAGGGTGCCGCGGTGCCGGGCGCCGGCGCCCGGCACCGCGCTCAGACGCGCGGCGCGGGCACCCCGGTGAGCGCGGTGACCACCGGGTCGACCGCGTGGAATATCTCCTCGCCGCAGTTGCGGAACATGCCGATCGGCGCGCCGTACGGGTCGTGGACCTCGTCCGACTCCGGGCTGGCGGCGAGCAGCCAGCCGCGCAGCGCGGCCGCGGACCGGACCAGGGCCCGGGCCCGCTCGGTGACGTCGGCGCCGCGGCGCGGGTCGGGCAGGGTGCCCGGGTCTATCGTCCGGACCAGGCGGGTGAACTCCTTCAGGGTGAAGGTGCGCAGCCCGGCCTCGTGGCCCATCGAGATCACCTGGGCGCGGTGGTCCAGGGTCGCGGTGAGCACCAGGTCCGCCTCGACCACGTGCTCGTCGAGCAGCTCGCGGCCGGCGAAGCCGCCGCTGTCGGCGCCGTACTCGTCCAGCACCGTGGCGGCGTGGTCCTCCATCGGCGCGCCCTCGTGGCCCCAGGTGCCGGCGCTCTCCACCAGGATCCGCCCGGCCACCCGGGGGCTGAGCCGGGTGTCCAGCTCACGCCGGGTGAGCCGCTCGGCGATCGGCGAGCGGCAGATGTTCCCGGTGCAGACGAACAGGATCCGGAAGTGGTCCAGCGGCCTGGGGCCCACGCTCAGGTACGGCGATATGCCGGGCCCGGCATGGAGGGAGGCGGTCGTCAACTGCCGGCCTCCAGGTCGGGGACGACCTCCCTCAGCTGCTCGGCGCTGATCGCGCCGGCCCGCAGCAGGACCGGGACCTTGCCCGTGACGTCGACGATGGAGGAGGCGGTGGCGTGATCGGCCCGGCCGCCGTCCAGGTAGACGGAGATGGCGTCGCCGAGCTGCTGCTGGGCCTCGTCACAGGTGGACGGGGACGGGCCGCCGGTCAGGTTGGCGCTGGAGACGGCGAGCGGGCCGGTGGTGTTCAGCAGCTCGATCGCGACCGGGTGCAGCGGCATCCGGACGGCGACCGTGCCGCGGGTCTCGCCGAGGTCCCAGCGCAGCGACGGCTGGTGCCTGGCGACCAGGGTGAGCCCGCCCGGCCAGAAGGCGTCGACGAGCTCCCAGGCCTGCTCGGAGAAGTCCGTGACGAGGCCGTGCAGGGTGGTCGGCGAACCCACCAGGACGGGCGAGGGCATGTTGCGGCCCCGGCCCTTGGCGGCCAGCAGCGCGGCGACGGCCTCCGGGGAGAAGGCGTCGGCACCGACCCCGTACAGGGTGTCGGTGGGCAACACGACGATTTCGCCGCGGCGGATGGCCGAAGCGGCCTCGCGCAGACCGGTGGCGCGGTCCCCGGCATCGGCACAGTCGTAGCGGCGGCTCATCGGTGCGGTCCCCTTCCGAGATGACTCATGACGGCGTTCACAGCACGGCCTCACGCCCGGTGGTGCTGCACCGGGCGCTCACGACGACGCCCTGCGGGCCGTCGTGCTGTGCTTGTCGTTCACAACGACGCCCTGCGGGCGGTCGTACTGTGCCGGTCGTTCACAACGACGCCCTGCGGGCGGTCGTGAAGCGAGGCCGGTTGTTGAGGTCACGGTGGTCGGCGGTGTCCGTCCAGCCACGTTCCTCGTTGAAGATCCACGGCACCTGGCCGCCCTGCTGGTCGGCGTGCTCGATCACCACCGCGCCGCCCGGGCGCAGCAGCCGCGCGGCCACCCGCTCGATGCCGCGGATGGTGTCCAGCCCGTCCTCGCCGGAGAACAGCGACATCTGCGGGTCGTGGTCGCGGGCCTCGGGGGCGACGTACTCCCACTCGGTGAGCGGGATGTACGGCGGGTTGGAGATCACCAGGTCGAAGCGGCCGTCCCAGGAGCGGTCGTCCTCGAAGGCCCTGGTGGCGTCACCCGCGTGCAGGGTGACCCGGGCCCGGTCGGAGCTGGCCTCGATGTTGCGCCGGGTGTAGTGCAGCGCGCCCTCGTCCAGCTCGAAGGCGTGCACGGTGGAGCGCGGCAGCTCCTGGGCGAGGGCGAGCGCGATGGCCCCCGAGCCGGAGCAGAGGTCGACCACCAGCGGCTCGGCGACGTCCATGTCGCGGACGGCGTCTATGGCCCACTCCACGACCGACTCGGTCTCCGGGCGGGGCACGAAGACCCCCGGGCCGACCTCCAGCTCCAGGTAGCGGAAGAACGCGCGGCCGGTGATGTGCTGCAGCGGTTCCCGCGCCTCACGGCGGGAGACCGCCTCCCAGTACCGGGCGTCGAAGTCCGCGTCCTTGACCGTGTGCAGCTGGCTGCGCTTCACGTGGTGGACGTGTGCGGCGAGCTCCTCCGCGTCGAAGCGCGGCGACGGCACGCCGGCCGCGGCCAACCGCTGGGTGGCCTGGGCCACCTCGGCAAGCAGCAGGTTCACGAACGACCTCTTGTTTCTGCGCGGCGGCTTCTCTGGTGCATTCGGGCCCGGACGCCGGTGTCAGTTCTGCTGGGCCGCGGCGAGCTTGGCCGCGGCGTCCGTGTCCACGCAGGACTGGATCACCGCGTTCAGCTCACCGTCCAGGACCTGGTCCAGGTTGTAGGACTTGAAGCCCGTGCGGTGGTCCGAGATGCGGTTCTCGGGGTAGTTGTACGTGCGGATCCGCTCGGAGCGGTCCACCGTGCGGACCTGGCTGCGACGCGCGTCCGAGGCCTCCCGCTCGGCCTCCTCCTGCGCGGCGGCCAGCAGCCGCGAACGCAGGATGCGCATCGCCTGCTCCTTGTTCTGCAGCTGGCTCTTCTCGTTCTGGCAGGAGGCCACGATACCGGTCGGGAGGTGGGTGATCCGGACCGCGGAGTCGGTGGTGTTGACCGACTGGCCGCCGGGGCCGGACGAGCGGTAGACGTCGATCCGCAGGTCGTTGGCGACGATCTCGACCTCGACCTCCTCCGCCTCGGGGGTGACCAGCACGCCCGCCGCGGAGGTGTGGATGCGGCCCTGCGACTCGGTGGCGGGGACGCGCTGCACCCGGTGGACGCCACCCTCGTACTTCAGCTTGGCCCAGACGCCCTGGCCGGGCTCGGTGCTGCCCCTGGTCTTCACGGCCACCGAGACGTCCTTGTAGCCGCCGAGGTCGGACTCGTTGGCGTCGATGAGCTCGGTCTTCCAGCCGATCCGCTCGGCGAAGCGCAGGTACATCCGGAGCAGGTCGCCGGCGAACAGCGCCGACTCCTCGCCGCCCTCACCCGCCTTGATCTCCAGGATGACGTCCTTGTCGTCATTGGGGTCGCGCGGCACGAGCAGCAGCCGCAGCTCCTCGGTCAGCTCCTCGCGGCGGGCCTCGGAGTCCTTCACCTCGGCGAGGAACTCCGGCTCTTCCGCGGCGAGTTCGCGCGCGGCCTCGATGTCCTCGCCGGCCTGCTTCCAGGCGCGGTAGACCCGGGTGATCGGGGTCAGCTCGGCGTACCGCTTGGCGAGCTTGCGCGCGTTGGCCTGGTCGGCGTGGACGGACGGGTCGGCCAGCCTCGTTTCGAGGGCGGCGTGCTCGACGAGGAGCTCTTCGACTGCCTCGAACATGAAGGGGCCTTCTTCCCTGAGATCCGGTGGAGATGGCGCGGATGCGCCGTGGGACGCGAACGGCGCCGGTCTCCAGCGCCCCCGGAACGAGTACGGGGGCACCGGAAACCGGCGCCGAGGGAGCGCTAGGCCTTCGCGCTGTGCGACTTGCCGAAGCGGGCCTCGAAGCGGGCCACGCGGCCACCGGTGTCGAGGATCTTCTGCTTGCCGGTGTAGAACGGGTGGCACTGCGAGCAGACCTCGGCGCGGATCTCGCCACTGGTCTCGGTCGAGCGGGTCGTGAACTCGCTGCCGCAGGTGCAGGTCACACGGGTGACCACGTACTCGGGGTGAACGTTGGGCTTCAAGGGGTTCTCCTAGGTTCGGGAGGGCACCGGGTCGGCGGCTTGAATGCCGCACGTGAACCGGGACCGACGGACCAGTCTGCCAGGACCGGCCGCTTCTTCCCAAACCGGGTCGCGTTCCGGGATATTCCGGGCCGCTCCGGCGGGCCCGCCGGAGCGGGCCTAGCGCCTCGGGGAGGAGCTCGCCACGCTGCCGGCCGTGGCCTTCGCCGTGGCCTTGGCGGTGGCCTTCGGAGGGGCCGTGGGGGCCGCGGGAGTCGTCTGGGCCGGGTTCTGCGGCTGCTCCGCCAGTACCGCCCCCGGGAGCGGCGCGTCGGCCTTCAGGGCCGCCCAGAGCTGGTCGGCCTGGGGCTGCTGGGCGACCACGCGGTTGGCGTCGCCGGGCGCCGTCACCACCGGCAGGGTGACCATCGTGAGCTGGTCCGGGCCGATCCCCTTGAGTTCCTCGGCCAGCCCCACCAGGGAGTTCACCGAGGCCAGCGCCGAGTCGGTGGTGACGCTGCGGGTCAGGGTGTCGCCGACCGACCAGAGCTTGACCGGGTTGCCGAACAGCCCGATCCCGCCGGCCTGTCCGAGCAGCGACTTCACCATCTGCTTCTGCAGCTCGATCCGCCCGAGGTCGCTGCCGTCGCCGACGCCGTGCCGGGTCCGGACGAAGGCCAGCGCCTGCTCGCCGTCGAGGTGGTGCTCACCGGCCGCGAGGTCCAGCCCGCTGTCCTTGTCGTGGATGGGGACGGTGGTCGTCACGGTGGCCCCGCCGAGCGCGTCCACCACCCGGGCGAAGCCGGCGAAGTCGATCTCGACGTAGTGGTCCATCCGCAGGCCGGTGAGCTGCTCGGTGGTCTTGACCGCGCACGCGGCGCCACCGGTCTCGTACGCGCTGTTGAACATCGCGCGCTTGATCCCCGGGACGACCTTGCCGCCGCCGTCCGTGCAGTCGGGGCGGGTGACCAGGGTGTCCCGGGGTATGGAGACCACCTCGGCCCGCGAGTGGCCCTGGTCGACGTGCACCACCATCGCGGTGTCCGAGCGGGCGGTGTCGCCGGTGTCCCCGCCGGCCAGGGCGCCGTTCCCTCCGGCCCGCGAATCCGAGCCCAGGACCAGGATGTTGAAGGAGCCGTCGGTGGCGGACGGCGGCCGGGCCGAGCCCAGCCGGGCGTCGATGTCGACGCTCTTGATGTTGCCGTTGAGCTTGAGGTACGCGTAGCCGGCCGCACCGGCGCCGAGGACGACGAGCGCGGCGAACGCACACGCGGCCACGCGCAGGATCCTGCGGCGGCGGCTCGGAACCCTCTTGTGGTCGGCCATACGATCCAGAGTAAATCGGACAACATGATCCAAAGGGCTCCAAATGTCCCAACTCTGGAACAAGCAGAGAACCCTGGTCCGCGCGCGCGGACCAGGGTTCTGTGCTCACAAGCCGTTCGATCGCGGTCAGTCGCCGGACCCGGGGGTCGTCTTGGCGATCTGCATCAGGAACTCGGCGTTGCTCTTGGTCTGCTTCATCTTGTCCAGCAGCAGCTCGATCGCCTGCTGCGAGTCGAGCGCGTGCAGCACCCGGCGGAGCTTCCAGACGATGGCCAACTCCTCGCTGCCCAGCAGGATCTCCTCCTTACGGGTGCTGGAGGCGTCGACGTCGACGGCCGGGAAGATGCGCTTGTCCGAGAGCTTCCGGTCGAGCTTCAGCTCCATGTTGCCGGTGCCCTTGAACTCCTCGAAGATGACCTCGTCCATCCGCGAGCCGGTCTCGACCAGCGCGGTGGCCAGGATCGTCAGCGAGCCGCCGTTCTCGATGTTGCGCGCCGCGCCGAAGAACTTCTTCGGCGGGTACAGCGCGGTCGAGTCGACACCACCGGACAGGATGCGGCCGGAGGCCGGCGCCGCCAGGTTGTAGGCGCGGCCCAGACGGGTGATCGAGTCCAGCAGGATCACCACGTCGTGGCCCAGCTCCACCAGGCGCTTGGCGCGCTCGATGGCGAGCTCGGCGACGGTGGTGTGGTCCTCGGCCGGGCGGTCGAAGGTCGAGGAGATGACCTCGCCCTTCACCGACCGCTGCATGTCGGTGACCTCTTCCGGACGCTCGTCCACCAGGACGACCATCAGGTGGCACTCGGGGTTGTTGTGGGTGATCGCGTTGGCGACCGCCTGCAGCACCATCGTCTTACCGGTCTTCGGCGGCGCGACGATCAGACCGCGCTGGCCCTTGCCGATCGGCGACACCAGGTCGATGATCCGGGTGGTCAGCACGCCCGGGTCGGTCTCCAGGCGCAGCCGGTCCTGCGGGTAGAGCGGGGTCAGCTTGTTGAACTCGGGGCGACCGCGGCCGCTCTCCGGGTCCATGCCGTTGACGGAGTCCAGCCGCACCATGGCGTTGAACTTCTCGCGGCGCTCGCCGTCGCGCGGCTGGCGCACCGCGCCGGTGATGGCGTCGCCCTTGCGCAGGCCGTTCTTGCGGACCTGGGCGAGCGAGACGTAGACGTCGTTCTGGCCCGGCAGGTAGCCGGAGGTCCGCACGAACGCGTAGTTGTCGAGGATGTCGAGGATGCCCGCGACCGGGATCAGCACATCGTCGTCGCCGACCTGCGGCTCGGCGGGGCCGACCTCGAAGCCCTCGCGGCGGGTGCCGCGGCCCCGGCGGTCGCGGTAGCGACCACGGCGCCCACGACGGCCGTCGCCGAACTCGTCGTCGTCGTAGCCGCCCTGCTGCGCCGGCGGCTGGGCCTGCTGGCCACCGCTCTGGCGGCTCGGCTGGGCCTCGGCCTGGCCGCCCTGCTGCTGGCCCTGGCCGCCCTGGCCCTGGCCGCCCTGGCGGTCGGCACGGTCCCGGCGGTTGCGGCGGTCACGGCGCGACTCGCGCGAGTCGCCGTCCTGACCGGCCTGGGCGTCGCCGCCCTCCTGGCGGCCCTCGCGCTCGCCGCCCTCGCGGCGGTCGCGGCGGTCCCGGCGGTCGCGGCGGGTCTCGGTGCGACCCTCCTCGCGGCCCTCGAAGCCACGGGTCTCGGCCGGGCGGGCCTCGGCCTGCTTGGCCTCGGTGACGACCGCGGCGGGCGCCTCGGCGACGGCGTCGGCGGTCGGCGCGCCGGCGGCCGAGGTGGCCCGGCGGCGGGTGCGCTCGGCACGGGCCGGCGCGGCGGTCTCGGCGGCGGCCTGGACCGGGATGTCGATCTGGCCCTGCTCGTCGGCGGCCGGGGCCTCGGCCTGGGCGGCCTTGGTCCGGCGGGCGGGCTTCTCGGCCGGCTCGGCGGCGGCCGCCTTGGCGGCGGTGCGCTTGGCGGCCGGCGCGGCGGCGGGCGCGGCACCGGCGGCGAGCAGCGGGTCCCCGCCGCTCTTCTCCTTGATGGCCTCGATCAGCTGGCTCTTGCGCAGGCGTCCCGTGCCGCTGATACCGAGCGTCGAGGCGAGCTTCTGCAGCTCGGCCAGGACGAGGCCGTCCAGGCCCGCGGCAGCGGTGCGACGGCGCCGGGCCGGGGCCGCGGGGGCGGCGGCTGCGTCCGACGCCTCGGCGTCCGGGCGCGCGCCCATCAGATCGGTGGTGTCGCTCACTAAGGGTCCTTCCCTGGAGCGGACGTCGGCCTGTCTGGCTCGGCGACCGGTTGTGCTGTCCTGACCAACGCTCGACTGCGTCGGTCCGAGGCGGTGATCCCCCGGATGGCGGTAGCCAGTCGGGAGAGAGCTGCGAGGTGCGGTGCGTGAAGCACGGTGGTGCTGATTGGCGCGGTGGGACGGTCGCGTGCCGACCCTCCCCCAGCCGGCCTTGGCCGGGTGGTACCCCCACGCTGCCTGCGAATCCCGGGCCCCCGTCGCGTGACGGCGGCCCGTGCTCCGCCCGTCGTTACCTCAAGGTGGGAGGCCGCGGGTGGGAGTCAGGTGCCGTCACGGCTTCGGGACGCGGCCGCAAGTCGCGCAGGCAGGCTGCGTACGCGCTGCGGTGGGCTCCCGGAGAATCGTCGCCCCGAATATCGCCGGGACTCCGCCTGGGCGGAGTGCTGGGATCGGGACGCGGCGCACCGAGCCCCGGAGGGCACCTGGTGCAGCAATGAGGTTAACACTACCGACCCCCTCAGACATTCCCCAGCCTTGCGCTTGCCAATCGTGTCCGGACGGTCCGGTCCGGCGGGCCCGGATCCGGGCCCGCCGGACCGGCACTCAGACGTCGAGCGGGAGCACCGAGGCCCCGGTCCGGTCGAGCTCCAGCCGGTGCGCGGCGAACACCGGACCGCCCTGACCTGCGTCGTCGGCGAAGGCCAGGACCTTGTCGGCACCGGCCTCGTCGGTGAGCGCGAGGACGGTCGGACCGGCCCCGGAGATCACCGCGGGGATGCCCTCCGCGCGCAGCGCGCCCACCAGCGCGGCGCTGTCCGGCATCGCGGAGGCCCGGTAGTCCTGGTGCAGCCGGTCCTCGGTGGCGGCGAGCAGCAGCTCGGGCCGGCGGGTCAGCGCCTCGACCATCAGCGCGGCGCGGCCCGCGTTGACGGCGGCGTCGGCCAGCGGCACGGTCCGGGGCAGCAGGCCGCGGGCGGTCTCGGTGAGCACCTCGGTGGCCGGGACGAAGACCACCGGGACGACCCGGTCGGACGGCTCCAGGGCGACGGCCTTGGCCGACTCCTCGTCCGTCCAGGCCACCGTGAAGTTGCCGCGCAGGCAGGCCGCGACGTTGTCGGGGTGGCCCTCCAGCTCGGAGGCGAGGGCCAGCAGCGCGTCGTCGTCCAGCGCGGACGGGCCGCCGATGGTGACGGCGCGGGCGGCCACGATGCCGGCGCAGATCGCGGCGGACGAGGAGCCCAGGCCGCGGCCGTGCGGTATCCGGTTGGCGCACACCACTTCGAGGCCGCGCGGCTGACCGCCGAGCCGGTCGAAGGCGGCGCGCATCGCGCGGACCACCAGGTGGCGCTCGTCGCGGGCGAGCGTCTCGGCGCCCTCACCGGCGATGTCGACGGAGAGCCCGGAGTCGGCGACCCGGACGACCACGTCGTCGTACAGACCCAGTGCGAGTCCGAAGGCGTCGAAGCCCGGACCGAGGTTGGCGCTGGTCGCGGGAACCCGGACCCGGACGGCGGCGGCACGGAACGCGGGACCGGCCATGCGGTGGACTCTCCTGGGGAAATCGGGCGGCGCGAAGCGCGTCGGTGCGAGGGTGGGAGGGGGCCGCGGGCCCCGATCGGGGTGGGCGGTCACAGCCGTCGGCGCGACCCGTGGACGGGTCGGACCCGGGGCATGTGCCACACGGCCGGACCCAGAGTATCGAAGAGAGGTTCCACAGTGGTACACCCCGTGGGCCTTCGATCTGGTGTGTTGCCGGTTCTGGCCGGAATGCATGCCGGAATGGCATCGGAATGAGCGCCGGAATTGACACAAAAGTGTCAGCGGAGAACGGACACGGGCCGACCCCCGAAAGGGTCGGCCCGGGGGGCGGAATCCGGTCAGTCGAGCAGACCGAGGCGCTGGGCCGCGGCCTCGGTGTCGATCGGGACGACCTGCGGCTGCGGCGCGCCGGCCACCGCCCAGTCCGGGTCCTTGAGGCCGTTGCCGGTCACCGTGCAGACGATCCGCTGACCCGGGTCGACCAGGCCGGCCTCCGCCTTGGCCAGCAGACCGGCCACCGAGGCGGCCGAGGCGGGCTCCACGAAGACGCCCTCCTGCGCGGCCAACAGCCGGTAGGCGGACAGGATCTGACGGTCCGTCACCTTGTCGATGAGGCCGCCCGACTCGTCCCGCGCGGCGAGCGCGAAGTCCCAGGAGGCGGGGTTGCCGATCCGGATCGCGGTGGCGATGGTCTGCGGCTTGAGCACCGGAGCGCCGTCCACGATCGGGGCCGAACCGGCGGCCTGGAAGCCCCACATCCGCGGCGTCCGGGCGGCCAGCCCGTCCGTGGCGTACTCGCGGTAGCCCTTCCAGTACGCGGTGATGTTGCCCGCGTTGCCGACCGGCAGGACATGGATGTCCGGCGCGTCACCGAGCATGTCCACGATCTCGAAGGCGGCGGTCTTCTGGCCCTCGATCCGCACCGGGTTCACCGAGTTGACCAGCGCCACCGGGTACTTCTCGGACAGTTCACGCGCAAGAGTGAGGCAGTCGTCGAAGTTCCCGTCCACCTGAAGGATCTTGGCGCCGTGGACCAGTGCCTGGCCCATCTTGCCGAGCGCGATCTTGCCCTGCGGCACCAGCACCGCCGACACCATCCCGGCACGCACCGCGTAGGCGGCGGCGGAGGCCGAGGTGTTGCCGGTGGAGGCGCAGATGACGGCCTGGGCGCCGTCCTCCTTCGCCTTGGAGATGGCCATCGTCATACCGCGGTCCTTGAAGGACCCGGTGGGGTTGGCACCCTCGACCTTGAGGTAGACCTCGCAGCCGGTGCGCTCGGAGAGCACCTGGGCGGGCACCAGCGGCGTGCCGCCCTCCAGCAGGGTGACCACGGGTGTGGCGTCACTGACCGGCAGGCGGTCCCGGTACTCCTCGATCAGCCCGCGCCACTGGTGGGTGCGCGCCGCGACCCGCCCGCCCGCCGCCGGGCGCTCGGACCCGGCGCCCGTGCCCCGCTTGTCGCTCGTCGCTTCCGGCACCGGCGCGCCCTTCGGCTCGGGGCGCCCGGCGATCACGTCGTTCATGGCTCTTCCTACTCCCCTTCGACCCGCATGATGCTGGCCACGTCCCGCACGCTGTCCAGCGCGCGGAGCTTGTCGACCGTCGCCGACAGCGCGGCGTCGGTGGCACGGTGGGTGACCACGACGAGCGAGGCGTCGCCCTCGCGGCCCTGCTGGCGCACGGTGTCGATGGAGACCCCGTGCTCGGCGAAGACGGACGCCACCTGGGCGAGCACGCCCGCGCGGTCGTCCACGTCCAGGCTGACGTGGTACCGGGTGATGACCTCGTCCATCGGCTTGGCCGGCAACCGGGTGTACACCGAGTCACCGGGGCCGGTGGCGCCGGCGAGCTTGTTGCGACAGACCGCGACCAGGTCGCCGAGGACCGCCGAGGCGGTCGGCGCGCCGCCCGCGCCCGGGCCGTAGAACATCAGCCGGCCGGCCGCCTCGGCCTCCACGAACACCGCGTTGTACGCCTCGCGGACGGAGGCCAGCGGGTGCGACAGCGGAATCATCGCCGGGTGCACCCGGGCGGTGACGGACGCGCCGTCGGCCGCCCGCTCGCAGATCGCCAGCAGCTTGACGACACAGCCCATCTGCTTGGCGGAGGCGATGTCGGCGGCGGTCACCTCGGTCAGGCCCTCGCGGTAGACGTCCGCCGCGGTGACCTTGGTGTGGAACGCGATGCCGGCCAGGATCGCGGCCTTGGCGGCGGCGTCGAAGCCCTCCACGTCGGCCGTCGGGTCCGCCTCGGCGTAACCGAGCGCGGTGGCCTCCTCCAGCGCCTCCGAGTAGCCGGCGCCGGTGGTGTCCATCTTGTCGAGGATGAAGTTGGTGGTGCCGTTGACGATCCCGAGCACCCGGTTGACCTTGTCGCCG
Source organism: Kitasatospora sp. NPDC091207 (assembly GCF_044768625.1). Classification (NCBI taxonomy): domain Bacteria; kingdom Bacillati; phylum Actinomycetota; class Actinomycetes; order Kitasatosporales; family Streptomycetaceae; genus Kitasatospora; species Kitasatospora sp. NPDC091207. The sequence continues at coordinate 325,306 of NZ_JBIVVS010000003.1, read as the reverse complement.
GCCAGAGACTCGCGCAGCGGACGGACCAGCGGGATCGCGCCGGCCACCGCGGCCTCGTAGTACAGGTCCACCCCGGCCTCGGCGGCCGCGGCGTGCAGTTCCGTGCCGTCCTGGGCGAGCAGCGCCTTGTTGGCGCTGACCACCGAGGCACCGTTGCGCAACGCCGACAGGATGAGGTGTTTGGAAGGCTCGATGCCGCCCACCACCTCGATCACCACGTCGATGTCGCCCCGGGTGACCAGGGCCTCGGCGTCCGTGGTGATCAGGTGCTCGGGCACCCCCGGGCGCACCCGCCCGGCCCGACGGACCGCGATGCCGGCGAGCTCGACCGGCGCGCCGATGCGCGCGGCGAGGTCGGCGGCGTCTGTCGTCATGATGCGCGCCACCTCGGAGCCCACCACACCACAGCCCAGCAACGCCACCTTCAGCGGCCGCGTACGCATCATCCGACTCCGCTCTCATTCTTCGTGCTTCGGTTTTCCGGCGGGTATTTCGGGGATCCGCCGGAACTTCGGTCCGTACCAGTCTCCGGGACTTTCCGTACGGATCTACGGTCGTTCCATGATCTGAGACAAGAATTTCGTCATCCGATATCGAGACGCAGAAGATCCTCCTCCGTCTCACGCCGGACGATCACCCGGGCCGAGCCGTCCTTGACGGCCAGCACGGGGGGCTTCAGGGCGTGGTTGTAGTTGCTCGCCATCGAGCGGCAGTACGCGCCGGTGGCGGGCACCGCGATCAGGTCGCCCGGGGCCAGGTCGGCCGGCAGGAAGGCGTCCCGGACGACGATGTCGCCGGACTCGCAGTGCTTGCCGACCACCCGGACCAGCATCGGCTCGGCGTCGCTGTCGCGCGACACCAGGGCCACCGAGTACTCCGCGTCGTAGAGCGCGGTGCGGATGTTGTCGGACATGCCGCCGTCCACGCTGACATAGGTGCGCAGACCCTCCAGCGGCTTGACGGTGCCCACCTCGTACAGCGTGAAGGCGGTCGGGCCGACGATCGCGCGGCCGGGCTCGACCGACAGCCGGGGGGCGCTCAGGTTCGCGGCGGCGCACTCCCGGCGGACGATCTCGGCCAGCGCGGCGGCGATCTCGGCCGGTTCGCGCGGGTCGTCCTCGCTGGTGTACGCGATGCCGAGGCCGCCGCCGAGGTCGATCTCGGGCAGCTCGACGCCGTGCTCGTCACGGATCTCGGCGAGCAGGCCGACCACCCGGCGGGCGGCGACCTCGAAGCCCGCCGTGTCGAAGATCTGCGAACCGATGTGCGAGTGGATGCCGCGCAGCTCCAGGCCGGGGTGGCCGAGCACCCGGCGGACCGCCTCGGCCGCCGCGCCGCCGTTCAACGAGAGGCCGAACTTCTGGTCCTCGTGGGCGGTCGCGATGAACTCGTGGGTGTGCGCCTCGACGCCGACCGTGATCCGGATCAGCACCGGCTGGCGCACGCCCTGGCGGCCGGCGATCGCGGCCAGCCGCTCGATCTCCTCGTAGGAGTCGAGCACGATGTGCCCGACACCGGTCTTCACCGCGTGTTCGAGCTCGTCCACGGTCTTGTTGTTGCCGTGCAGCGCGATCCGCTCCGGCGGCATCCCGGCGGCCAGCGCCACGGCCAGCTCGCCGACGCTGCAGACGTCGAGGTTGAGGCCCTCCTCGTGCAGCCAGCGCACGACCGCCTTGGAGAGGAAGGCCTTGCCCGCGTAGTAGACGTCCGCGCCGGCGCCGAAGGCCTCGCGCCAGGCGCGGGCCCGGGCCCGGAAGTCGGCCTCGTCCATGACGTAGGCCGGGGTGCCGAACTCGGCGGCGAGCCGCTTGACGTCCAGGCCACCGACGGTGACCACGCCGTCGGCGCCGCGGGTGACGGTCCTGGACCAGACCTTGGGGTCGAGCGCGTTCAGGTCGCTCGGCGGCGCCTGGTAGTGACCCTCGGGCAGCACGTCGCCGTGACGGGGGCCTGCGGGGTGTGCGGAGCGGCTCATCTCTGCTTACTTCCTTGGCTTATGGCGAGGGGCGGCGACGGTCCTCGTTGACCGTCCGCCGCCCCCGCTGTGCGCTTGGGGGTGGTCCTACATCCGCTCGGGCGCCGTCACGCCCAGGAGCGTGAGGCCGTTGGCGATCACCGTGCGCGTCGCGTCGGCGAGCCAGAGCCGGGCGTGCGTGAGGTCCGTGACCTCTTCGTCGCCCTTGGGCAGGATCTGGCAGTTGTCGTAGAACCGGTGGTACTCGCGGGCGAGCTCCTCCAGGTACACGGCGACCCGGTGCGGCTCGCGCAGCTCGCCGGCCGAGGCCAGCACCCGCGGGAACTCGCCGAGCTGGCCGAGGAGCGTGGACTCCCACTCGGTGGAGAGCAGCTCCGGTTTGAAATCGTCGCTGCGGACGATGCCCTTCTCGACGGCGTTGCGCTGCACCGAGCACATCCGGGCGTGCGCGTACTGGACGTAGTAGACCTTGTTCTCGTTGGTCTGGCTGGTCAGCACGTTGATGTCGAGCGTGATGGTGGAGTCGGTGGAGGAGCGCGCCAGGGTGTAGCGGGCGGCGTCCACCCCGATCCAGTCGACGACGTCGTCGATCGTGATGATGTTGCCGGCCCGCTTGGACATGCGGACCTCTTCGCCGTCGCGAAGCATCTTCACGAACTGGCCGATCTTGACCTCGATGTTGCGGTTCATGTCGTCGCCCGCGCAGGCCGCGATGGCCTTGAGGCGGTTGACGTAACCGTGGTGGTCCGCGCCCAGCATGTAGACCGAGACCTCGGAACCGCGGTCCCGCTTGGAGAGGTAGTAGGCGGCGTCGGCGGCGAAGTAGGTGGTCTCGCCGTCCGCCTTGATCAGGACGCGGTCCTTGTCGTCACCGAAGTCGGTGGTGCGCAGCCAGATCGCGCCGTCCTGGTCGAAGACGTGACCCTGCTCGCGCAGCCGCTCGATGGCCTTCTCGACGGCGCCGGAGTCGTGGAGCGACTTCTCCGAGAACCAGACGTCGAAGTGGGTGCCGAACTCCTCCATCGAGCGCTGGATCTCGGCCACCATGAGCTTGAGGCCCTCGGTGCGGAAGGTCTCCAGCTGCTCGCCCTCGGGCAGGTCGAGCACGCCCGGGACGCCGTCCACGATCGCCTTGGCGATGTCGGCGATGTACTCGCCGACGTAGCCGTCGGCCGGGACGGGCTGCCCGTTCGCGGCGGCCTTCAGCGAGCCGGCGAACTTGGAGATCTGCACACCGGCGTCGTTCAGGTAGTACTCGGTGGTGACGTCGGCCCCGGAGGCCCGCAGCACGCGCGCCAGCGAGTCGCCGACGGCCGCCCAGCGGACGCCGCCGATGTGGATCGGGCCGGTCGGGTTGGCGGAGACGAACTCCAGGTTGATCCGCAGGCCCTTGAGCGCCTCGTTGCGGCCGTAGGCCTCGCCCGCCTCGACGATGCCGCGTGCCAGCTCACCCTGGGTGGCGGCGTCGAAGGTGATGTTCAGGAAGCCCGGCCCGGCGATGTCGACCTTGGCGACCCCGGGCAGCTCTCGCAGACGGGCGGCCACCAGCTCGGCCACGGCGCGCGGCGGCTTGCCGGCCGGCTTCGCGAGCTGGAGGGCCACATTGGTCGCGTAGTCGCCGTGGTCCCTGTTCTTGGGTCGCTCGACCGTCACGTGCTCGGGCACGGCGACGGCCAGCTCGCCCGCCTCGACGGCGGCGCTCACTGCGGCCTGGACTGCCTGGGAAAGCTCTGCGGGGGTCACGACGCCAAGCGTAGGCGAGACGGGGTACCCGCTCGCCACCCGGTTTGCCCGTTGAGACGCCCGCGCGCCGTGCTCAGCCGCGATCCGTCCGCTCTGTTCGCTCAGGGCGAAACCTGTCGGGCCCCGCCGCCCGGGCCATCAGCCGCCACACCAGCGCCACCAGGTCCGCCGGGTCGAAGGGCTTGCCCAGGTACCCGTCCACTCCGACCGTCTCCCCGAGATCCAGGTCGGCCGGCGTGCAGGCGCTGACGATCGCGATCGGCAACCCGCTCGTCCCCGGCGCCGCCCGCAGCCGGGCCGCCGTCCGCAGACCGTCCAGCCTCGGCATCATGACGTCCAGCGTCACCACGTCCGGCCGCACCCGGCGGACCACCTCCAGGCACTCGGCGCCGTCGGCGGCGGTCACCACCTCGAAGCCCTCGAGCTCCAGGTTGACCCTGATCAGCTGGCGGATCACCTCGCTGTCGTCCACCACGAGGACCCGCCCGGACACTCCCGACACCTCACCGAGGGTATCGGCGCGCCCGCCGCCGCGTCCGGCCTTTCCGCACTTCCGCTCCCCCGCCGCCGGGCAGCTCCCGGAAACCCGTGCACGGAGCACGCCCCGGGCCTGGTAATGTTCTCCACGTCGAAGCGAACGCGACGACAGCACCAAGTAGGCCCCCGTAGCTCAGGGGATAGAGCACCGCCCTCCGGAGGCGGGTGCGCAGGTTCGAATCCTGCCGGGGGCACTTCGCGAGAAGTGCAAGACAGGCCCAGATCAGTGGAGTTCATCCACGGATCTGGGCCTTCGTCATGTCGGCGGCGAACCTGGCCGACCGGGCGGACCGGTGGGCCGGACCGTCGACGGGGCGCCCCGCGCGCGGCGGAACGCCGGTCGAACCGGTGCCCGACCCCCGCTCAGGAGGCCGACGCCACCGCCTCCTTGTAGAGGGCCGCGATGGTGTGGTCGAAGTAGGCGCTGTAGGAGGTGTCGGGACTGTCGCCGCCCTCCTGGTAGCCGCCGATGGTGCCGACCACGTGCCCGGTGACGGTGCTGATCCAGGGCCCGCCGCTGGTGCCCCCGGGGTAGTCCGGGCAGTCGACGACGCGCTGGTAGGCGCTCCGGCGGCCGGTGGTGTTGGCGCACAGGATCGGGGCCTCGGTGCCGCTGGGGTAGCCGTAGAGGCGGACGGTGACGCCGAAGGGCTCGTCGGTGCCCAACTGGTTGGCGCCGACCACGTCCTCGATCCGGCGGCCGCCGCTGGGGGCGGTCTCCAGGATGGCGAAGTCCTCGTCCTGGTCGCCGTCCTGGGACCAGCCGGCGGCGGTGTGGATCGCGGTGACCCGCCAGGTGCCGTAGGGGGCGGTGCCGTCCCGGTAGCCGGGGGCGAAGGTGACGCCGTCGGTGCCGCTCAGGCAGTGGGCGGCGGTGAGCAGCAGGTTGCCGGTCGGGCTGTGCAGCACGCTCGCGGTGCAGAAGTGGTTGCCCGCCGCGACCGCGCCGCTGAACAGGGCGCCCACGGTGGCGGATTCGGGCGTGGCCGGGGCCACCGCCGTGGTGCCGAGCGGGGCCGTGGCGGTCGGGGCGGCCGTCGCGGTGGCGGTCGGGGTGGCCGTCGCGGTGGCGCTGTCGGTCGCGGTGGCCGGATCCGTGGCAGCCTCGGTGGCGGCCGGAACCGGGGTGTCGGTGGCGCCGCCCGCCACCTGGACCGCGGACTCCGGCGGCGACGAAGCGGCGGCGGACGGCGCGGCGGACGCCGGGGCGGTCACCGACGGGCTGCCCACCGCCGTCGCCACCGAGGTCACGCTGTGCGTGCCCGCGACGACGGCCACCACGGTGAGCGCCGAGAGCGTGGTGAAGAGGGTGGGGGCCAGAAAACGGCGGCGGGGCGATCGGCGGCGGTGCTGGCCCATACCTGGTCGGCTCCTGACCTGGGTGTCGGTGCGAGTACGGTCCGACTATGGCCCAGGGAGCTGGGAGGGCTGTGATGCCCGGCTGGGAGCTGGATGAGAAATCCGCCGTAGAGCGGCCCGCCACCGCACCGGGCCTCCGGGCCGGTGCGGTCAGCCCGCCAGGACCGCGGCCAGGTCCCCCGGGCCGACGAACGCGGTGTGCGTCCCCGCCTCGGTGCAGGCGAACGCCCCGGCCACCGAGCCCGCGCGGGCACAGTCCACCGGCGGGCGGCCGCGGAACCAGGCGTAGAGGAACCCGGTGACGAAGGCGTCGCCGGCGCCGTTGGTGTCGACGACCGGGTGGCCCGGGTCGACGGCGGGCAGCCGCCGGAGCGGGGCGTCCCGGGTCAGCAGGTAGCAGCCCTCGGCGCCCGCCGTGGCGATCACGGCGGTGGCCCGGCCCTCGGCGAGGATCGCGCCCATCACCTCCGCGTGACGGCCCCGGCAGCCGGCCACCGAGAGGAAGACCAGGTCGGAGCCGAGCGCGTAGTCCCGGTGATGGGGGTCCCGGCCGTCCCAGTCGTGCAGATCGGTGGAACTGGTGCGGCCGAGCCGGTGCAGGTCCGGGTACATGTCGCGGTTGTGGCTGGTGATGGAGAGGTGCACGTGCCGGCTGCGCTCCACGTACGGCAGGTAGAAGGCGCGGGGCAGGCGCAGGTCGGCGGGGTGGCGGCCGTCGAAGAAGGAGAACCGGCGGCCGGCGGCGTCGACCAGGTTGACCGCGCGCGGGGTGCCGTGCGGCGAGACCAGGTGCGCGAACGGCAGGCCCACCCGGGCGTACTCGGCGAGGATCAGCTCGGCCTGCGGATCGTCCCCGAGGTAGTCCAGGAAGGCCGTACGCAGGCCGAGGTGGTGGGCGCCGAGGGCGACGCCGTTGCCGGTGTGGGCGACGTAGTCGCGGACCGGCCCCACGTACTGCGAGTCGGCGTCCGGGACCTCCAGCCGGTCGACCCGGACGATGGTGTCGACGCCGGCCCCGCCGACCACGAGCAGGTCGAACGCGGGCCCGGCCGGGCCGGACGACTCGGACTCCGACACGGCGGCGCCTCCTTGACTCCCTGGTGGTGGCCAGGAGTCAAGCAGGCGCCGGAGGGTGACTGCAAGACCTTGCGGCAAGTTTCAGGAGATGCCGGCGGGAGGTGGGTCAGGAGGCGCGTTGCCGCTGCCCCGGCGTCACCGCCCCCGCCTTGGCCGGCGCACCCGCCTTCGCCGCACCCGCCTCGGCCGACGCGGCCCCGGGCACGGCCTCCCCGGTGGCCTCGCCGGGCGCCGGACGGTGGTTGATCATCAGGAAGGCGATCAGCGCCGCCGTCAGCAGGATGCCCATCGCCACCCAGGTCGCGACCACGTACCCGTGCACCGCGCCCTGGGCCTGCACCTGGGGGTTGCCGGCGATCCGGGTGGCCAGATACGTGGCGGTGGCACTGGCCGCGATGGTGTTCAGCAGCGCCGTACCGACGGAACCGCCCACCTGCTGGGCCGAGTTGATGGTGGCCGACGCGGCGCCGGCCTCGTTCCGGGCGACCCCCAGGGTGGCCAGGCTCATCGCCGGCATGAACACCAGGCCCATCCCGAAACCGAGCAGCAGCTCGGCCGGGAGCACCATGCCGGCCCAGGGGCTGTCCACCTTCATCTGGGTCAGCCAGGCCATCGCGGCTCCGGCGAGCAGCAGCCCGGGCACGATCAGATTGCGCGACGGCACCCTCGTCATCAACCGGGCCGCGAAGCCGGTCGAACTGATCACGATGGCGGCCGTCATCGGCAGGAAGGAGACACCGGACATCACCGGCGAGAAGTGTTTGATCACCTGCAGGTAGTAGGTGAGGAAGAGGAACAGGCCGAACATGCCGACCATGGCCAGGCCGACCGAGAGCGCGGCACCGCCGCGGTTGCGCTCGCCGACGATGTGCAGCGGCAGCAGCGCGTGCGCGGTGCGCCGCTCCACCATGACGAAGACCACCAGCAGGAGCGCGCCGAGCACCAGCGAACCCAGCACCAGCCAGTCCACCCAGCCCCGGCTGACCGCCTCGCTCGTACCGAAGACGATGGCGAGCAGGCCGCCGCAGCCCAGGAACGCGCCGGGCAGGTCGAGTTTGACCCGGCGACCCTTGGCGACGTGGTCCGAGGTCAGGATGGAGAAGGCGGCGAAGGCCGTCGCGATGGCGATCGGGGTGTTCACGAACAGGCACCAGCGCCAGTTCAGGTACTCGGTCAGCAGGCCGCCCAGGAGCAGGCCGATCGCGGCGCCGCCGCCGGCGATCGCACCGAAGACGCCGAACGCCGTACTGCGTTCCCGTGGATCACTGAAGGTGGTGGAGAGCAGACCCAGCGCCGACGGGGCGAGAAGTGCGCCGAAGGCGCCCTGGAGGGCACGGGCCGCGAAGAGCATCGGCGCCCCGGTGGCCCCGCCGCCGATAGCGGAGGCGAGGGCGAACCCGAGCAGGCCGATGATGAAGACGCGTTTGCGGCCGAAGAGGTCGCCCAGCCGGCCGCCGAGGAGCAGCAGGCCACCGAAGGCCAGCGTGTAGGCGGTGATCACCCACTGCCGGTTGGCGTCGGAGATCCCGAGGTCCTTCTGGGCCGAGGGCAGGGCGATGTTCACGATGGTGATGTCGAGGACGATCATCAGCTGGGCGATGGCGATGACCGCCAATGCCCACCAGCGGCGACTGTCCGCCGCCCTATGACCGGTGGCAGGTTGGGCAGACACTGGGGGAGCCTTCCGCAGGGGATTCGGAGAGGTCGCGCAGTCGCCTTCAAGCCAAACTCGCCGCGCGGCGAATGGCAAGGAAAAAGCTCACCAAATCGTACGAATTGGGACCAATGAACCACCGGCCCGGGACCACGGGACCAGGCCCGCCCGGGCAGCGGAGGCCGGCCGCGCGGGCCCCCGGGTGTCCCCGCCACCCGGGGGCCGCCGTGCTGCCGCCGGCCGACGCCGTGCCGTGCCGTGCCGGACAGGGCCGGACAGGGCCGTGCTGTGCCATGTCGTGCCGGACAGGGCCTACAGCGCGGCCAGCTCCGCGACCAGGTCGTCCAGGCCCAACGAGCCCTGCGAGAGCGCCGCCATGTGCCAGGCCTTGAGGTCGAACTCCTCGCCGCGCGCCTCGTGCGCCGCCCGGGCCGCCGCCCGGCCGCGCAGCCAGGCCCGCTCGCCCAGCTTGTAGCCGATCGCCTGGCCGGGCATGCCCAGGTAGCGGACCAGCTCGCTGTCCAGGACCTCCGCCGACAGCCCGCAGTACCGGCCGAAGAACTCCCGCGCGGCGTCCGGCAGGACGGGCTCGCCCGGCCGGTACGGGGAGTCGGCGGGGAAGTCCAGCCCGGCGTGCATGCCGATGTCGACGATCACCCGCAGCGCGCGCATCATCTGGGCGTTGAGGTAGCCGAGCCGGTGGCCCGGGTCGGTGAGGTAGCCGAGCTCGTCCATCAGGCGCTCGGCGTACAGCGCCCAGCCCTCCAGGTTGGCGCTCACCCCGCCGATGCTCACCTGGTAGGTGGAGAGCCGGTCGGAGACGTAGTTCCACTGCGCCAGCTGGAGGTGGTGGCCGGGAACGCCCTCGTGGTACCAGGTGGAGACGAGGTCCCAGACCGGGAAGCGCTCCCGGCCGATGGTCGGCAGCCAGGTCCGTCCCGGGCGGCTGAAGTCCAGCGAGGGCGAGGTGTAGTACGGCGCGGCGGCGCTGCCGGCCGGGGCGATCCTCGACTCGACCCGGGTGACCGGCTCGGCCAGGTCGAAGTGGGTGCCCTGGAGGTCGCGGATCGCCCCGTCCATCAGGCCCTGGAGGTACTCACGGGTGGCCTCGGCGCCCTCGACGGCGGGGCCGTCGGTTTCCAGCCACTTCATCGCCTCCATCGGCGTGGAGCCGGGCAGCACCTTCTCCGCCTCCGCCTCCATCTCGGCGAGCAGGCCGTGGAACTCCTGCCAGGCCCAGCCGTACGCCTCGTCCAGGTCGAGGTCGGCGCCGGTCCAGTAGCGCACGAAGCGGCCGTAGCGCTCGCGCCCGGTGGTGTCGGGGGTGCCGGCGGCGGCCGGGCCGTAGACGTCGCGCAGCCAGTCGCGCAGGCCGGCCACCGCCTCGGCGGCGGCCGCGGCGGGCCCGGCCAGGCCGGCCCGCAGGCCCTCGGGGGCCTGCTGGACGAACACCCCGAACCAGCCGGCCGCGTCCCCCTCCAGCCACTCGCCGAACTGCTCGACCATGGTGGACACCTGGCGGGGGCCGGAGAGCAGGCCGCGCTCGACGCCCGCGGCGAGGGTCTCCCGGTACTGCTCCAGCGCGACGGGCACCCGGGCCAGCCGGCGGCCGATCACCCCCCACTCCTGCTCGGTGTCGGCGGGCATCAGGGTGAAGACGTCACGCACGTTGTGGACCGGCGAGGCCAGGTTGCGAACCGCGCGGTAGCCCTCCCCCGCGTCGTGGACGGCGAGCCCGGCGGTGAGCCGCTCGCGCAGCAGCCGGGCGCAGCGGCGCTCGGCCTCGTCCTCGGCGGCTCCGGCCCGCTCCGCGTCCGCGAGCCGGGCGAGCGTGCGGCGGCCGAGCTCGGCGAACGCCTCGTCACCGGCCGGGGAGAGGTCGGGGAGGCGGTCGTCGTCGAGGTTGAGCCCCAGGTACACCGCGGTCAGCGGGTCGAGCTCGGCCAGGGCCTGCACATAGTCGTCGGCAATACGGCGCGGGGTGGTGCCGCCGGAGCTGATCAGTTCTTCAACCATCCGGACATCATTTCGCGGCCCGGGCCGATTGCAAGCCCCTACCCTGTGGCATGGACCGGCCATTTCAAGCACCCGCCCGGTGCTCCCGTCGGCGCCTGAACAGCAGGGCCGGGTCCCAGGTGGGCCGGCCACGGGCGAACCGGAAGAAGCCGAGGCCGATCAGCACCGAGCAGAAGTGTCCGAGGTCCGTGAAGGTGTGCGAAGTGATCAGCGGTACCAGGTAGAAGACCAGCACCCCGCCCCCGTACAGCAGGCGCCAGTGGCCGGCGAACCGGTACGTCAGCACGGCGACCACCCCGGCCAGCGCGTACGAGACCCCGACGTCCACCGTGCCGGCCAGGCTCTCCTGCAGCCGGCCGTGCAGGATGCCGCGGGCGACCACCCCCTCGCTGACCAAGGTGGCCAGCACGTGCGCGGTGGCGGCCACCGTGAACCAGCGCAGCGTCCCGATCCAGCGCTCGGCATTGGCGTGGAAGAGGCTGAACAGCACGAAGTAGAGGAGAAAGCTCGACTGCTCCGTCCAGAGCGCGCTGGCCACCAGGACGTGCAGCGGGTCCGAGCGCAGGTTGTCCAGATTGGTCGAGCGGGCGGCCAGGAACCAGTCCAGGTTCGCCGGGTTCATCCGCGCCACCACGAAGCTGGTGACCGCCAGGACCAGCAGCCACACGTACGTCCCGGGCGCCGACCGGATCCACCTCAGGACCGCCCCCGGCACCCGGCGCACGGCGGCCGTCCACTGCTCTGCCCGCGCCATCCGGCGGCCCTCCTCGAAGCGGCGGAGACGATCCGTCCCATCCTCGGCGGCCGGCCGGCCGCGGGACCGCTCCGACCCGCCGGTGGCGGGCCGGCCCGACCGCAAACATCCGTTCGGGAAGATCGGTGCAGGCAAGGATCCGATCGGACCGGCGCCCATTACGCTGGCCGCCATGGAAGCCAGCTCAGCGCCCGTCCCACCCTCCCCCGAGGCCCGTCCGCGGCGTAGCGGGTACCGGCGGCTGCCGGTCCAGCAGCGCCGGGAGCAGCTGATCGCGGTGGCGCTGGAGCTGTTCGCCTCCCGGCCACCCGACGAGGTGAGCCTGGACGACGTGGCGGAGGCCGCCGGGGCCTCCCGCCCCCTGGTGTACCGGTACTTCGCGGGCGGCAAGCAGCAGTTGTACGAGGCCGCGCTGCGCACCGCGGCACAGGAGCTGACCAGCCGGTTCACCGTGCCGCTGGCCGGCAGCCCGACCGAGCAGCTGTCCTCCGTCCTGGAGAGCTACTTCGCCTTCGTGGCCGAGCACGACGCCGGGTACTCGGCCCTGCTGCGCGGCGGCTCGGTGGTGGAGACCCAGCGCACCTCGGCGATCGTGGACGACGTCCGGCGGGCGGCGCTCAAGCGGACCCTGCGCCACCTCGGCGTCCGCGAGGCCGGGCCGCGGCTGACGCTGCTGGTGCGCTCGTGGATCGCGGTGGTCGAGGGCACCTCGCTGAGCTGGCTGGACGAGGGCCGCGCGCTGCCGGTGGGTGAGCTGCGGGAGTGGCTGGTGGACCAGTTCATGGCGATGGCCGCGGCGACGGCGCTGCACGATCCGCAGACGGCGCGGGTGCTGAGCGCGCTGCTGGCGCTGGAGGGGCCGGACGCTCCGCGGGCCGCCCGGCTGCGGGAGGTGCTCACCGGCTGAGGCGCGGGGGCGCGGCGGATGCGGCGCGCTGCCCGGTGGTCGCGGCGCCCGGTGGCCGGCCGGGGCCGGGCCCGCCCGCGCGACCCCGACCCGACCCCCGTGCCCGGGGTCGGGGCGGGCCCGGGCGTCAGGCCTTGCCGAGCACCTGGCGCTGGCGGCCCAGCCCGTCGATCTCGATCTCCACGACGTCCCCCGGGATCAGGAACGGGGTGCCCGGGTGGCCCAGGGTGACGCCGGCCGGAGTGCCGGTGACGATCACGTCGCCCGGCTCCAGCACCAGGAACTGGCTGACGTAGCGGACGATCTCCAACACCGGGAAGATCATCTGCGCGGTGGAGCCGTCCTGCCGCTGCTCACCGTTGACCCAGAGCCGCAGCCCGAGCCCCTGCGGGTCGGCCACCTCGTCGGCGGTGACCAGCCAGGGGCCGAGCGGGGTGAAGGTCTCCGCCGACTTGCCCTTGTCCCACTGGCCGCCGCGCTCCAGCTGGAAGGCCCGCTCGGTGACGTCGTTGGCGATCGTGTAGCCGGCGATGACCCCGGCCGCCTCCCGGTGGCCCTCCAGGTACCGGGCGGTGCGGCCGATCACGATCGCCAGCTCGGCCTCGTAGTCGGTCTTCTCGCCGCCACGGGGCACCAGCACCTCGTCGTACGGGCCGACCACGGTGTTGCTGGGCTTGAGGAAGATCACCGGCTCGTCCGGGATCGCCGCGCCGGCCTCGGCGGCGTGGTCCCGGTAGTTGAGCCCGATCCCGACCACCTTGCCCGGCCGGACGACCGGAGCGCCGACCCGCTGTCCGGCGATGTCGGTCACCGGCAGCAGGCCGGCGGCCGCGTCGCGGGCCAGCGCGGCCGGGTCGAGCCCGGCCAGGAAGGCGCCGTCGATGTCCCGGGCCCGGCCGGAGAGGTCGTACGCGGTGCCGTCCTGGCCCAGCGCGATCGGGCGCTCGGCGCCCGGTGGTCCGACACGGAGGAGCTTCATCTGAGCGTCACCACCACTTTCGTCTCAGCTCGCCGGGGCGGCCGCACACACCGCACCGGACTCTTGTTGCGAGGTATATCAACGTCTGCCGCCCGCGAACCAGACAGCACAGGTCGGCGAATTCCTATCAATTCCCACAAGCGGGGACGGCACCGAATCGGGCGCCCGTACGGTTGACAGCCCCGGCCGGGCCGGGCCGCCCGCCCGGCGCAGGGCTCCGCCGTGGGCGAACGGTCCCGCGCCCGGGGTGACCGCGCGGGTGAGCGGCGGTTCGCCCGGGGCACGGTGACGAAGGCCGGCGGCCCGCGCGGGCTCGCCGAACCTCCGCCGGGGAGGCGGGGACAGCGGTGTCCGGGCATGGCGGCCCGGTCACCGCCGGGGGGTCAGCCGCTCCGCGGGCCGCCGAGGAGCCGGTCCAGCGGGAGCGCCCGGGCCGGACCGGGGCCGGTCGCATCCCGCTCCCACTCCCAGCGCTGCAGGTCGCGCAGGACGTCCGCGTGCGCCCGCTCCTCGCCGGCCAGGGCCGGGGCCAGCTCGCGCAGCAGCGCGGCGGCGGCGCCCGGGCTGCCGCCGCGGGCCAGCCAGAGGGCGAGGTCGTGGCAGGTGCGCAGGGTGCGGAGGTCGGCCGGTCCGAAGCTGCGGGCCAGCCGCGGGATCAGCTCGGTCAGCATCCGCACGGCCTCCTCGGGCCGGCCCTCGACGCCGTACTCCCAGGCCCGGTCGGCCCGTTGCCGCAAGGCCTCGGGCGGCTCGGCCGGCTCGGGCGGGGTGGTCCGGCCGAGCGGGATGTCGCGCAGCCGGCGGCGTACCTCGGCGGCGTCGGCGGGCCGGTCGGCCGGGTTCTTGGCGAGCATCTGGCGGATCAGGGCGGCGAGCTCGGGATACGGCGTGCGCACCGGCGGCGGCGGGTCGTTCAGGTGCTGGTACATCATGGTGACCGCCGACCCGGCGTTGAACGGGCGTTGCCCGGTGCAGAGTTGGAAGAGCACCACGCCCAGCGCGTAGAGGTCGGCCCGGCCGTCGATGGTGTCGCCGGCCCAGCACTCGGGCGCCAGGTACGGCGGGGTGCCGATGACGACGCCGGTGGAGGTGAGCCCGCTGCCGGACTGGGTGAGCAGCCGGGCGATGCCGAAGTCCAGCACCTTGGCCTCGCCGCTCTCGGAGATCATGATGTTCTCCGGCTTGATGTCCCGGTGCACCACGCCGGAGCGGTGGGCGGCGTCCAGCGCCTTGCAGACCTGCCGGACCCACTTCAGCGCGAGCGCCGGGTCGGGCGTGCCCTCCTTGAGCACCGCGGCCAGCGGGCGGCCGCGGACCAGCTCCATCACCAGGTAGTGGGTCGACCAGGCGCCCTGCTGGACCCGCCCGTAGTCGTGCAGGGTGGCGATGTGCGGATGGGACAGGCTGCCAGCGGTCTTGGCCTCGCGGATGAAGCGCGCGACCGCCTCCTCGTCGCCGGCCTTCTCCTCGGAGAGGACCTTGACCGCGACCGGCCGCCCGATGTTGCTGTCGTAGGCCGCCCAGACCACCCCGAAACCGCCCTGGCCGAGCATCCGGTCCAGCCGGTAGCGGCCGTCCAGTACCTCCCCAGCCCTCATGCCTCCCCCAACCCCCGCGTACGCCGGATTCGAACCGCGTCCACCGTGACCGGGGCCACCTTAGCGCTGGGGGAGGACATGGGGGTGAACGGGTTACGGCTTCGGCTTGGGCAGGCCGGGCGGGTTGATCTCGGAGGTCTGGACGGCCTCGCCGTCGAGCCCCCAGCGCTTCAACGCCTGGCCGTAGGTGCCGTTCTTGATGATCTCGTTGATCGCGCCGTTCAGCGCCTGGACCAGGCCGTTGTCCTTCTTGGTGGTCGCCGCGATCTTCCCGAGGACGTCCGCGCCGCCGCCGGAGTAGGTGCCGACCACCTCGGTCTCGCCGGTCTGCACGGCGTGGAAGGCCAGGCTCGGGTTGGGCCCGACATAGGCGTCGATCCGGCCGGAGGACAGCGCCAGGTAGTAGTCGGAGGAGGTCTGGAAGTACTTGATGTCGACCGGCTTGAGGCCGTTCTTCACGTTCTCCTCGTTCCAGCCGATCAGCAGCTTCTCCTGGTTGGTGCCGGAGGAGACGGCGATCGTCTTGCCGGCCACGTCCTTGGGGCCGGCGACCTTCCAGCCGGTGCCCTTCTTGGCCTCGAAGCCGAGGACGTCCAGCCGGTAGGTGGCGAAGTCGTACTTCTCCTTGCGGGCCTCGGTGACGGTGATGTTGGTCATGCCGACGTCGAACTTGCCGCTGTCCAGGCCGACGAAGACGTTCTCCCAGGAGACCGGGTTGAACTCCACCTTCAGGCCGAGGACGTTACCCACCAGCTCGGCGAGGTCCGGCTCGACGCCGATGATGGTCTTGTCGTCGTTCGCGTAGAAGTCCAGTGGCGGTGTGGTGCCCAGCGTAGCGGCGACCGTCAGGGTCCCTCTCTTTCTCACCTCCTCCGGAACCAGCGCCGCGATGGCGTCCACCTTGCCCGTGGTGATGCGGTTCTGATTCGGCGTCAGGTTCACCGTGGTGCCGTTCGGCGCGGTGCTGCCCTTGGCGGGGGCGAGCTCGGCGGAGGCGTCGGTGGAGCTGCCGCAGGCGGCCAGGGTGAGGGTGGCGGCGAGCGCGGCGGCGGCGGTCACGAGGGCGCGACGGGGTAGGGACATGGCGGAACTCCTGATCAGTGGAAGAGGGTCGGGGCGAGCGGGTCAGAGGACCTTGGCCAGGAAGGCACGGGTGCGCTCGTGCTGCGGATCGTCCAGGACGGCCTTCGGCGGGCCCTGCTCGACCACCACCCCGCCGTCCATGAAGACCACGGTGTCGGCGACCTCGCGGGCGAAGCCGATCTCGTGGGTCACCACGATCATCGTGGTGCCGGCCTTGGCGAGGTCCTTGATGACGTCCAGCACCTCGCCGACCAGCTCGGGGTCGAGCGCCGAGGTGGGCTCGTCGAAGAGCAGGACCTTCGGCTCCAGCGCCAGCGCCCGGGCGATCGCCACCCGCTGCTGCTGACCACCGGAGAGCTGGCGCGGGTAGACGTCCGCCTTGTCGGCGAGCCCGACCCGCTCCAGCAGCCGCAGCGCCGCCGCCCGGGCCTCGGCCTTGGGCCGGCGCAGCGCGCTGACCGGTGCCTCGATGATGTTCTCCACCACCGTGAGGTGCGGGAACAGGTTGAAGTTCTGGAAGACGAAGCCGATGTTGGTGCGCTGGCGCAGCACCTCGCGCTCCTTGAGCTCGTGCAGCCGGTCGCCGGCGCGCCGGTAGCCGATCAGCTCGCCGTCGATCGCGACGAAGCCGCGGTCGAGCTTCTCCAGGTGGTTGATCGAGCGCAGCAGCGTCGACTTGCCGGAGCCGGAGGGGCCGAGCACCACCGTCACCGAGCCGGCCGGCACGTCCAGGTCGACGCCACGCAGGACGGCGAGCTGGCCGAAGCTCTTGTGCAGGCCCCTGACCTGCACCATGGGTTCCACGACGGTGGTGGTCACGAGCGTCCTCCGGAAGCGGTGTCGACGGGGGTGCGGTCGACGGGGGTGCGGTCGGCCCGCAGGCCCTGGACGAAGGCCCGGGCCCGCTGCAGCGGGGTGGGCGGCGGGGTGCGTTCGGCACCCCGGGCGAAGTAGCGCTCGACGTAGTACTGGCCGATCGACAGCACCGTGGTCAGCAGCACGTACCAGACGGTGGCCACCATCAGCAGCGGCACCACCCGGCCGGTGCGGCCGTAGACGACCTGCACCTGGTAGAAGAGCTCGCCGATGGCCATCACGTAGACCACCGAGGTGCCCTTGAACAGCGAGATCACCTCGTTGGCGGCGGCCGGCAGGATGCCGCGCATCGCCTGCGGCAGCACGATCCGCCAGGCCTGGCGCCAGCGGGGCACGCCCAGCGCGGCGGCGGCCTCGCGCTGCCCGGAGTCGACGGAGATGATGCCGCCGCGGATGATCTCCGCGGCGAACGCGGCCTGGTGCAGGCCCAGCCCCAGCACGGCGGCACCGAGGGCGCTGAGCACCCCGACCGTCTCGAACTCGGCGAAGGTCGGACCGAACGGGATGCCGATCCCGAACCGCTTGTAGAGATAGGAGAGGTTGAACCAGAACACCAGCTGCACGATCAGCGGGATCGAGCGGAACGCCCAGACGTAGGCCCAGGCGATGGACTGCAGGATCGCGCTGCGCGACAGCCGCATCGCGGCCACCACGGCGCCCAGCAGGAAGCCCAGCAGCGTGCCGTAGAAGGTGAGTTCGATGGTGCGGCCGACCGCGCGCAGGATGGTGTCGGCGGAGAAGTAGACCTGGAAGGTGTCCCAGTCCCAGCCGGGATTGGTGTACAGCCCGTGGGCGAACTGGACGAGGACGACGAGGGCGGCCAGGCCGACCGCCCAGCGCAGCGGGTGGCGGGCCGGGACGGTCCGCAGACCGGCCAGCTCGCCGAGGTCGACGCGCCCGGCCGGGGCGGCCGGCGCCTTGGTGAGCGGGCCGGCCGGCGGGCCGGCCTCGGTGGTGGTGATGCTCATGGGGGGATTCCTCCAACAGGCCCGGGGCCCGGACAGGGGGTCACGCGTGCTCGGGCGGGCTGATCAGGGACTCCTTGATCGCCGAATCGGCGACCCCCCACTTCTTCACGATCTTGTCGTACGTCCCGTCCTTGATCAGCTGGTTGACCGCGGCCTGGAACGCGGGGGTGAGGGTGGAGCCCTTCTTGAACGCGAAGCCGACGTCCAGCCGGTGGAACTCGCCGAGGAACTTCGTCCCGGACGCCTCCTGGGACGCCTGGTAGCGCAGGCCGTTGATGGTCGACATCACGATGTCGATCCGGCCCTGCTGGAGACCGGTCAGCGTGGCGCCGTTGTCGCTGAACGCCTTGACCTCGTAGGGCTTCTTGCCGGCGTCGGTGCAGACGTTCTTCTTGTTGTTCAGCGTGGTCTCGAAGGTGGTGCCGGCGCCGGTGCCGATGACCAGCCCGCAGAGCTGGACGAGATCGGTGACCGGCTGGACGGTGGTGTTGTCCTTCTTGACCGCGAAGCCCTGGCCGTCGTCGATGTAGGTGACGAAGTCGATGGTCTTCAACCGGGCGGCGGTGACACCGAAGTTGCCGGTGCCGACGTCGTACTTGCCGCTGCCCAGCGCGGGCAGGATGGTCTCGAACGCGGCCTCCTCGCGCTCCACGGTCAGACCGAGCACCTTGGCCACCGCGTCGGTGAAGTCGATGTCCACCCCGGCCGCCTTCTTGGTGGCCTGGTCGGCGTAGAACGCGGCGGGCGGCGTCGCGATCGTCGAACCGAACTTCACCGTCCCGGCCTTGCGGACGTCCTCGGGCAGCAGCGCGGCCGCCGCGTCCGACTTCGGGATGGCGGAGATGAGGTCCTGCGCGGCGGCGTCGACCGCCGCCTTGCCCGCGCCCGACTGGGCGCCGGTCTTCGGGTCCGAGCCGCACGCGGCCAGTGCCAGGACCGGCAGCAGGGCGGCGGTCGCGAGCAGACGGCGTCGGACGGTGGTGGTTCTCACGGGAGTTGGGCGCCTTTCGGGGTTGGTGCGTGGTGGGGTCGGTCGCCGGGGCCTGGGCCCGGTCGCCGGCAGATCAGTCGTGGGCCCGGGGCCGGGCCGGCAGGTGCTTCTCGAACGCCAGCGGGCCGATCGTCAGGGGATCGGCGTCGACGTCGAACAGCGCGGTGTAGCCGGTCGCCAGGTAGAGCCCCTTGGCCTCGGGCTGGCGCGGACCGGTGGTGAGGTAGATCCGGGTGTACCCGGCCGCCGACGCGGCCCGCTCCAGCTCCACCAGCACCCGGCTGGCCAGCCCCCGGCGGCGGTGCGCGGAATGCGTCCACATCCGCTTCACTTCGGCAGTACGTTCGTCGTACCGCTTATACGCACCGCCGGCCACCGGCTCGCCGTCCTCCAGGAGGAGGAGCAGTACGCCGGCCGGCTCCGCGAAGGCGTCCCTCGGGTACCGGCTCATCTCCTCCCGGGCGTCCGGCCCGTAGCGGGTGACGTACTCCTCGGTGAGCTCCCGCAGCAGCGGCTCGACCAGGGGGTCGTCGATCGTGACCCGGCGGACCTCGATCGCCAGGCTGGTGCCGCTCACGCCTGGACCGCGATCAGCTGACGGCGGTCGCGCTCGGCCCGGGCCTCCCGCTCGGCCGCGTCGGCCGCCTTCGCGGCGTCCCGCTTGGCGACCTCCTCGCGCACGATCGGGATGACGTGACGGCCGAAGTCGATCGCGTCGTCGAGCAGCGCGTAGCCGCGCGCGGAGAGGATGTCCACGCCGAGGTCGTAGTAGTCGAGCAGCGCCTGGGCGACCGTCTCCGGCGTGCCGACCAGGGCGTTGGAGTTGCCGGCCCCGCCGGTGACGGCCGCGGTCGGGGTCCAGAGCGCCCGGTCGTAGCGCTCGCCGGCCGCGGCGATCTCCAGCAGTCGCTGGGACCCGGTGTTCTCCGGCGTCCACTCCTGCGACTGCGCCCCTCGGCGGACCAGGTCGCCGGACTCCTTGCGGGCCCGGATGGTGTCCACCGTCCGGTACGCCTTCTCCCAGGCCAGCTCCTCGGTCGGCGCGATGATCGGCCGGAAGGCCACCTGGATGCGCGGCACGTCCGCCCGGCCGGCGGCCCGCGCGGCCTCCTTCACCCGCTCGATCTGCTCGGCGGTCCGGGCCAGCGGCTCGCCCCAGAGGCAGTAGATGTCCGCCTCGGCCCCGCCGGCCGCGTAGGCGGCGTCCGAGGAACCGCCGAAGGAGACGCCCGGCCGGGGGGCCTGGACGGGGAAGACGTCCGAGACGAAGTCGTTGAACCGGTAGTACTCGCCCTCGTGGTCGAAGGCCTCCTTGCTGGTCCACGCCTTCTTGACGATCCCGATGTACTCACGGGTGCGGGCGTAGCGCTGGTCCTTGGTCAGGAAGTCGCCCTCGCGCTGCTGCTCGTGGTCGTTGCCGCCGGTGATGAAGTGGACGGTGAGCCGCCCGTCGCTGATCCGGTCCAGGGTGGCGAAGGTCTTGGCCGCGTAGGTCGGGTAGGAGACGTTCGGCCGGTGGGCCAGCAGGATCTGGAGCCGGTCGACCCGGGCCGCGAGGAACGCCGCGGCGGCCGCCGGGTCGGGGGCGCCGGCGCCGTAGGCGAACAGCACGCGGTCCCAGCCGTAGTCCTCGTGGGCGCGGGCCAGCCGCAGGGTGTAGTCGCGGTCGAAGGCCGCCGTGGAGCGGGGGGTGGTCTCCGAACCATCACCGGTGGCGGCGATGCCGAGGAATTCGACGGGCATGGTGGCTGAACCTTTCGGGTCGTACGGAATCCGGCGGCTGCGGGTGGGCAGACCGGAAGAGGCCGTGGCAGGGCCAGGCTTCGAACACGGAACGGGAGCGCGGCACGTGACGGTGGCGACGGAGAAGGCGACGGAGAACTGCCGGAGTGCAGTGGGGTGCAGAAGGCTGAAGGCGGCAGCGTGCGCCTGAAACGGCCGTCCGTACGGGACTGGACGGCCTACCCGGCCCGCGACGGGGCACCGAGGGAGAGGTCTCCGCGGGAGGGGTCTCCGAGGGAGGAGGCTCCTAGGAGGACAGGGCCGGCTGGACGGCCCGCTGCCGGGTCAGCCGCGACACGCCGCGGACCACACCCGACCGAAGTCGATGTGGTCGCGGGTGACCAGGAGCTGCTCGGCGTACATGAGCACAAGTTGAGCAGTGAAGGATGCACGGCGTCAACCACCGTCCATTACCGCTCTGTTGCGATCACTTGTCGTCATGTGCACCGGCGGCACCACCCTTGACAGGCCACGTTCGCGCATGCGTACGATCAATGCGGAGTGCAGTGCAGAGCCGGCCGCGTTGAGGGACGCGGGCCGGCCCGACGGCCGTACGTGATCACACCCGTACCTCCCGCCTGCCTGCCCGCAGCTTCCGCCTGGAGTCCTCCTCATGGCCACCCCGCAGGACGTCCTTCCCGCGCCCGTCCGCACCGAGAAGACCGCGTACGACCCCGGACCGCCCACCGGCGCCGCCCCGGACCCCTCGGCCCGGCTCGTCGCCCGCCGCCGCCCCGGCCAGTGGGTCTCCGCCGCCGTCGCCCTGCTGCTGTTCGCGATGGTCGTCAACTCGGTGATCCGCAACAAGGCCTTCCAGTGGGACGTGGTCGCCGACTGGTTCACCGCCACCTCGGTCCTCAACGGCCTCACCCTCACCCTCTGGCTGACCGCCGTCACGCTCGGGCTCGGCTTCGTGCTCGGCACCGTGCTCGCCACCATGCGGCTCTCCGCCAACCCGGTGCTGCGCACGCTCAGCTGGGTCTACATCTGGATCTTCCGCTCCACCCCGGCCCTGGTGCAGCTGCTGCTGTTCTTCAACATCGGCGCGCTCTACCCGACGCTCGGCCTCGGCATCCCGTTCGGCCCGGAGTTCATCACCGTCAAGACCGTCAACCTCTTCGGGCCCACTCTGACCGCCCTGGTCGGCCTCACCCTGCTGGAGGCCGCGTACGCCGCCGAGGTGGTGCGCGGCGGGATCCTCTCCGTCGACCGCGGCCAGCTGGAGGCCGCCTCGGCGCTCGGGCTGAGCCGGTGGCGGGTGCTGCGCCGGATCATCGTCCCGCAGGCGATGCGCTCGATCGTCCCCACCGCGGGCAACATGCTGATCAGCGCGCTCAAGGGCACCAGCATCATCAGCGTGCTGGCCGTCTCCGACCTGCTCTACTCGGTGCAACTGGTCTATCTGCAGTCCTACCAGGTCATCCCGATGCTGATGGTCGCCACCATCTGGTACATCGTGATCACCACCGTGCTGTCCATCGGCCAGTACTACGTGGAGCGGTACTACGCCAAGGGCGCCACCCGCGACGGCCTGCCGCCCACTCCGCTGCAGAAGGCCCGCGCGGCCTACCGCCGGCTGCGCGCCGCCGCCGACGCGGACAGCGGTGCCCAGGCCGGTGCCGCGCTCACCCCCGGGGAGAAGCGTTGACCACCCTGGTGATCGTCGGAGCCGGCCCGCGCGGCACCGGGCTGCTGGAGCGGATCGCCGCCAACGCGGCCGAACTCCTCCCGCCGGACCAGCCGTTGGAGATCCACCTGGTCGACCCCCACCCGCCCGGCGCGGGCCGGATCTGGCGCTACGACCAGTCCCCGCTGCTCCGGATGAACTCGATGGCCGAGGACGTCACGATGTTCACCGACGAGCGTTCCACCATCGACGGCCCGGTCCGCCCCGGCCCCTCGCTGGCCGAATGGGCCGCCCGCAGCGAGGAGTTCGAGCCCTACCGGGAGGTCGCCGACCCGTCGGTCCGGGCCGAGCTGCGCACCCTGGCGCCGACCGACTTCCCCACCCGCCGGGCCCAGAGCGCCTACCTGGACTGGGTGTTCCGCCGCGCCGTCGCCGACCTGCCGCCGCACATCACCGTCACCGTGCACCGGGACACCGTCCACCGGATCGAGGGCCCGGAGGACGGCCCGCAACTGGTCCACCTCGGCGACCGGGTCCTCACCGCCGACCACGTCACCCTCACCCTCGGCCACCTCGACTCCGCCCCGCACCCCCGGTACGCCGCGGACACCGAGTTCGCCGCCCGGCACGGCCGCTTCCACCTGCCGCCCGCCTTCTCCGCCGACGCCGACCTGAGCGGCATAGCCGCCGGTGAGCAGCTCGTCCTGCGCGGCTTCGGGCTCGCCTTCGTCGACCTGGTCGCGCTGCTCACCGAGGGCCGCGGCGGCCGCTTCGAGGAGACGCCCGACGGCCTGGCCTACCGGCCCTCCGGCCGCGAGCCGGTGATCCACGTCGGCTCGCGGCGCGGCGTGCCGTACCACTCCAAGACCGGCTACCGGCTCCAGGGCCCGCCCGCCCCGCTCCCCCGCTACTTCGACGCGGCCGCCGTGGACGCCGTGCTCGACCGGCCCGGACCACTCGAACTGCGCCGCGACTTCTGGCCGTTGATGGCGAAGGACATCGGCTTCGGGTACTACCACGAGCTGTTCCACGCCCACCCCGAGCGCACCGCACTGCCCTGGGCGGACTTCCTGGCCGGCTACGACGCGTACGGCTGGTACGCGCCCGAGCTCGCCCGGCTGATCGCCCGGGCCGTCCCCGACCCGGCCGACCGGCTGGACTTCGAACGGCTGGACTTCCCGCTGGCCGGCCTCGAACTCGGCTCCGCCGAGGAGCTCCAGCGCCACCTCCGCGGCTACATCGCCGACAACGCCGACCGCCGCGCCGACCCCGCCCACAGCGCCGACCTCGGCGCCTTCCTGGCCCTGCTCTCGCTCTTCGGCCAGGTGCCGCGCATCCTCGCCGCCGACCGGCTCACCGCCCGCTCGGTCGGCGAGGAGGTCGACGAGTGGTTCTTCGGCTACTTCAGCTACCTCGCCTCCGGCCCGCCCGGCTTCCGGCTGCGCCAACTGCTCGCGCTCTCCGAGGCGGGCGTGGTCCGCTTCCTCGGCGCGGGCATCCGGGTCGAACGGGACGAGGCCACCGGCACCTGGCGGGCGTCCGGCAGCACGGTGCCCGGGTACCGCGTCAACGCCACCGCCCTGATCGAGGCGTACCTGCCCAAGCACGCGTTGGCCCGCACCCACGACCCGGTGCTGCGCGACCTGCACCGCGCCGGGCGGATCGTGGAGGAGGTGGTCAGCGACGAGGAGCACACCCACCGCTCCGGGCTGCTCACCATCCGGCCCGGGGACAGCCGGGTCCTGGACCCGGCCCTGAGCGGCGGCCCGCACCCGCGGCGCACCGCCCTCGGCCCGCACACCAGCCTCCGCGCGGCGGCGGCCTTCGCCCGGCCGCGCACCGACTCCCCCGGCTTCCGCCAGAACGACGCCGCCGCCCGGGCCATCCTGCGCGCCCTGGCCGGCGTCCCGGCGGCGCTGGCGGCCTGAGCCGGCCCGCCCGGGGCCCACCGCACGGCCGCGGCCCCGGGCAGCCGGCGCAGGGTCGCGGCCCCGGGCCGCCGGCTCAGGGCCCGAACAGCGGTCGCACTCCACCGACGCCCGGTCGGGGTCGGCCGAACGCGGAACCCGGGATGGTCCGTACGACTCGAACGGGTGGAAGGATGGACGGCAGGCCCCGCGACGGCGCGGCGGCCGACCAGCACAGCCGAGGAGCGCAGTCATGGCCAAGCGGGCCCCGCAGAGCGATCCGGCGCAGGACGCCCCCCAGGTGTCCGCGCCCCAGCACGCCGCGGCCGGGCTGCCGGCGGTCGGCCACAGCCTCCGGATGGCCACCGAGCAGATGGGCGCCCGCCGCACCCTCGCCACCCTGCGCAAGGTCAACCAGCCGGACGGCTTCGACTGCCCCGGCTGCGCCTGGCCCGAGCCGGGCAAGACGCACACCGCCGAGTTCTGCGAGAACGGCGCCAAGGCCGTCGCCGAGGAGGCCACCGAGCGCCGGATCCGCGCCGAGTTCTTCGCCGCCCACCCGGTGGCCGAGCTGGCCGACCGCTCCGGCTACTGGCTCGGCCAGCAGGGCCGCCTCACCCAGCCGATGCTGCTGGACGAGGGCGCCACCCACTACACGCCGATCGCCTGGGACGACGCCTTCGCGTTGATCGCCGAAGAGCTGCGGGCCCTGGACACCCCGGACGGCGCGGCCTTCTACACCTCCGGCCGGACCAGCAACGAGGCCGCCTTCGCCTACCAGCTGTTCGCCCGCCGCCTGGGCACCAACAACCTGCCCGACTGCTCCAACATGTGCCACGAGTCCTCCGGCTCGGCGCTCACCGAGACGCTCGGCATCGGCAAGGGCAGCGTCAGCCTGAAGGACCTCTACCAGGCCGACCTGATCATCGTGGCCGGCCAGAACCCGGGGACCAACCACCCCCGGATGCTCTCCGCCCTGGAGCGGGCCAAGCGCGCCGGCGCCACCGTGGTCAGCGTCAACCCGCTGCCCGAGGCCGGCCTCGAACGGTTCAAGAACCCGCAGAACGCCCGCGGCCTGGTCGCCCACGGCACCAAGCTGACCGACCTCTTCCTGCAGATCCGGCTCGGCGGCGACCTCGCCCTGTTCCGCGCGCTCAACCAGCTGATCCTGGACGCGGACGGCGGTGTCGACGAGGCCTTCGTCGCGGAGCACTGCCACGGCTTCGAGGAGTTCGCCGCCGAGGCCCGGCAGACCCGCCGCGAGGAGGTGCTCGCCGCCACCGGCCTGCCGTGGGAGCAGATCGAGGAGCTGGGCCGCGTGGTGCTCTCCTCCCGGAAGATCATCGTCTGCTGGGCGATGGGCCTCACCCAGCACAAGCACTCCGTGCCGACCATCCGCGAGGTGGTCAACTTCCTGCTGCTGCGCGGCAACGTCGGCCGCCCGGGGGCCGGGGTCTGCCCGGTGCGCGGGCACAGCAACGTCCAGGGAGACCGGACGATGGGCATCTTCGAGCGGCCGTCCGCGGCCTTCCTGGACGCGCTGGGCGGCGAGTTCGGCTTCGAACCGCCGCGCGAGCACGGCCACGACGCGGTGGACACCATCCGCGCGATGCGCGACGGCCGGGTGAAGGTGTTCTTCGCGATGGGCGGCAACTTCGTCGCCGCCACCCCGGACACCGAGGTCACCGAGGCGGCGATGCGCCGCTGCCGGCTCACCGTGCACGTCTCCACCAAGCTCAACCGCTCGCACGTGGTGACCGGCGCCCGGGCGCTGATCCTGCCGACCCTCGGCCGCACCGACCGGGACGTCACCGCCAAGGGCGCCCAGTTCGTCAGCGTCGAGGACTCGATGGGCCAGGTGCACTCCTCGCGCGGCGGCCTGCGCCCGCCCGCGCCGGGGCTGCTCTCCGAGGTGGCGATCGTCTGCCGCCTCGCCCGCGCCACGCTCGGCCCGCGGGACAGCGTCCCGTGGGAGGACTTCGCGACCGACTACGACACCCTGCGGGACCGGATCGCCCGGGTGGTGCCGGGCTTCGACAACTTCAACGACCTGGTCCGCCGGCCCGGCGGCTTCACCCTGCCGCACGGCCCGCGCGACTCCCGGACCTTCCCGACCGCGACCGGCCTGGCCAACTTCACGGTCAACCCGCTCACCGCGCCCGAGGTCCCGCCCGGCCGGCTGCTGCTGCAGACGCTCCGCTCGCACGACCAGTACAACACCACCGTCTACGGCCTGGACGACCGCTACCGCGGCATCACCGGCGGCCGCCGGGTCGTCCTGGTCAACCCCGCCGACGCCGCCGAGCTGGGCCTGGCCGAGGGCGGCTACGTCGACCTGGTCGGCGAGTGGAAGGACGGCGCGGAGCGGCGCGCCCCCCACTTCAGGGTGGTGCACTACCCGGTGGCGCGCGGCGGCGCGGCGGCGTACTACCCGGAGACCAATGTGCTGGTGCCGCTGGACTCCACCGCCGACATCAGCAACACCCCGACCTCCAAGGCGGTGCTGATCCGCTTCGAGCCGGACAGCGGCGAGAGCTGAGCCGGCGGCAGGCCCCGGGCCCGGCGCGAACCGGGCCCCGGGGCCTGCCGCCCGTCGTGCCGCCGGGGCCGGGCCCGGGTCCTAGTTCTGGCCGGACGGCAGCGGCGTCGCCGAGATGGAGCCGGAGGCCGAGGCGGCGGCCGAACCGCTGCCGGTGCTGCTGGGCGTGCCGGCCGGGGTCCCCGTCGGTGTCCCGGTGGGCGTACCCGTCGGTGTGCCGGTCGGCGTCCCCGTGGGCGTGCCGGTGGGCGTACCCGTCGGTGTCCCGGTGGGTGTACCCGTCGGTGTGCCGGTCGGCGTCCCCGTGGGCGTGCCCGGGTCGGTCGGTGTACCCGTCGGCGTCCCGGTGGGCGTACCCGGGTCGGTCGGCGTCCCCGTACCGGGCTGCGGGGTACCGGGCGTCGGCGTCCCCGGGGTGGGTGTGCCGGGCACGGTCGGCGTACCGGGCGCGGGGCTCGTGGTGTTCGGGTCGACCGGCACCTGGTTGACCGGGCTCGGCGCGATCGGGGTGACGGTGTCCCAGCCCGCCGGGAGGTCCGGCACCTTCCAGGCGCCGCCCGCCTCGTCCGACGCCGTCTCCGGGTCGGGCCGGACGGCACCGAGGATCGGCATCGAGCCGATCGGCGACACCTTGATCACGGCGCCCGGCCGGGGCGCCTGGACGACCAGCCCGCCGCCGATGTAGAGCGCGACATGGGTGGCGCCCTCGAAGTAGATGACCAGGTCGCCGGGGCGCAGCTGGTTCAGCGCGACGTGCTGGAGCTGGGCCCACTGCTCCTGGCTGGTGCGCGGGATCGGCTTGCCGGCGTGCAGCCAGGCCTGCGAGGTGAGGCCGGAGCAGTCGAACATGTCCGGCCCGGCGCCGCCCCACAGGTACGGCTTGTTGAGCTGCGCCAGCGCGTAGGCGACGGCGGCGCGGCCGGCCAGCGACGGGGTGCGCTCGCCCTTGCCGAGCGCGCCGGAGGCGAGGAAGGCCAACTGGGCCTCGTCGGCCTTGGCCTTCTCCAGCTGCTCCAGCTCGGTGCGCTGGGCCCCGGTCAGCGAGGAGACCAACTGCTCGACGGCGGCCAGGTCGGCGGCGACCTTGACCTTGGCGGCGTCCTGCTGGGCGACCAGCGCCTGGGAGCTCTTCAGCGCCTCCTCGCTCTGCTTCTGCAGACCGGTGAGCGCTTCGCGGTCGAGCTTGAGCCGGTCCAGGAACTCGGACTGCGAACGGCTGGCGGTGGCGAGCAGTTCGGCGACGGTGACGGCCTCGTACGGGTCCTTGGAGAGCAGCAGTTCGGCGTAGGCCGAGGCGGCGCCGTTGCGGTACTGGGCAGCGGCGAGCTGGGCGGCCACGTCGGTACCGGCGTCCACCTGCTTCTGCTGGCGGTCCAGCCGGTCCTTGAGGTCGGTGACCGCGGCCTGCTGCTCGGCGACCTTGGCGACGGCGGCGTTGAACTGCTCGGTCGCGGCCTCGGCCCCCTTGTACAGGTCGTGCAGCTGGTCGAGCAGCGGTCCGAGGGTGGCCTTGGCCTCCGCGAGCGGGTCCGCGCCGGGCGCGACCGGGGCGGTGCGGCCCGGGGTGCCCGGATCGGGGGCCGCGAAGGCGGCCTGGGTGGCCAGCGGAAGCGCGAGCGCGGCGGCCGCGAGGACGGCTCCGCAGCGCAGGGCGGCCCGCACCCACGGTCGTGTTCCCGCGGACTCCGCGTGCTGTGCAGCCCCACCCATGGATTCGTCCTCCCCGCCCCTGCCCGGCCCCCGGATTGCCCGGATCCTCGCCGATCCTGTCATGGGTTACTCACCAGAAACAGACCGCACCCGTACGGGTCGGTGAATTCTTCGGTCGGCTGTGAGACAGGTCTCAGCAAAACGGAGCGAACCGGGGCGTTCTGCGCCAATGCCCAGTTCAGCGAGCCCGGAGACATCTTCTGGCAAGGTCATGGCAACCCCTCGGACACGTCCGGAACCCCGAAGCCCGTCTCAGTTCACCTTCCGTTCACCGAGCGTCCCTACCGTCGCGATCGACACCAACGTCAGTGCGACAACTACGACGATTGTTTGGGTATGGAACACATCTCGTTCCTGGTGGCCGTTGTGATCATCACGGCGCTCGCCTTCGATTTCACCAACGGGTTCCACGACACCGCCAACGCGATGGCCACCTCCATCGCCACCGGAGCCCTTCGGCCCAAGGTCGCGGTCACCATCGCGGCCGTCCTCAACTTCGCCGGGGCGTTCCTCTCCGTGAAGGTCGCCACCACCATCTCCGGCGGCATCGTCAACGAGAAGGCCGGGATCCACCCGGAGATCATCTTCGCCGCACTGGTCGGCGCGATCCTGTGGAACCTGCTCACCTGGCTGAGAGGCCTGCCGTCCAGTTCCTCGCACGCGCTCTACGGCGGCCTGATCGGCGCCACCGTGGTCGGCGTCGGCGTCAACGGTGTCAACTTCGACACCGTGGTCACCAAGATCCTCATCCCGGCGATCGCCTCCCCGTTGGTCGCGGGCCTGGCCTCCTGGGGCGCCACCAAGCTGGCGTACGCGATCACCCGCAAGAGCGACGGCGCGACCGTCACCAAGGGCTTCAAGACCGGCCAGGTGTTCTCCTCCTCGCTGATCTCGCTGGCCCACGGCACCAACGACGCCCAGAAGACGATGGGCATCATCACCCTGACCCTGGTGTCGGTCGGCGCCCTGCCGAAGGGCGCGCTGCCCCCGACCTGGGTGATCATCTCGGCCGGCGCGGCGATCGCGCTCGGCACCTACATGGGCGGCTGGCGGATCATCCGCTCGATGGGCAAGGGTCTGGCGGACATCCAGGCGCCGCAGGGCTTCGCCTCCGAGTCGGCCGCCGCGACCGTCATCCTGACCTCCTCGCACATGGGCTTCGGCCTCTCCACCACCCAGGTCTGCTCCGGCGGCATCATGGGCGCCGGCCTCGGCGGCCAGAAGGGCGAGCTGCGCTGGAGCCTGGTGCGCCGCATGGTCTACACCTGGGGCCTGACCCTGCCCGCCGCCGCCACGGTGGCCGGCATCGCGGCCTTCCTGGTCGAGCAGGGCACCTGGGGCGTGGCCGTGGTCGGCGCCACCCTGGTGGCCGGCTCGGGCGCGATGTGGCTGATCTCCCGCCGCCAGCCGGTCGGCGCGGACAACGTCAACGACGTCAGCGACGTCACTCCGGTCGAGATCACGCCGACCGCCGCGCCCACCACCCCCACCCCCGCCTCGACCACGGTCGCGGCCTGAGCGCCGACGGCTGAGGAGCACACAGCATGCACATCAAGTGGACCGCCCTGGCCCAGACCGCCGGCTTCAGCTTCGGCATCACCGTCGCGGTGGTCACCGTCTTCGCGCTCGGCATCCTGGCCCTCTCCCGCCGTGAGGCCGCGCTGACCGCGCAGCGCTCGGCGGCGGGCGCCGACACCCCGGCCGGCGGCGGCCGGCTGGCCCTCGCCGGCGCCTACGCCTGCTTCGCGGTCTGCGGCGCCGCCGTCCTCTACGGCCTGACCCTGATCGCCGGACACTGACGCCGGTGTCCGGGCCCGCCCGGACACCGGCACCGTACGGCGGAGGCCGGGGAGTGGACCACCACTCCCCGGCCTCCGCCGTACCCCGCGCCGACCGGACCGGTCAGTCCTGCTGACCGGTGCGCAGCGCCGTCTCGCGGATGCACAGCACCGTGACGAAGGCCAGCAGCGCGAACGGCGCCGCGACCAGGAAGACCACGCCCACCCCGTGCCCGAAGGCGTCCGTCACCAGCGGGACGAGCGGGGCGGGCAGCTTGTGCAGGTCCGGGATGCCGCCGCCGGCCGCGGCGCCGGAGGCCGGGATGTGCGCGGCCGCCAGGTTCTCGGTCAGGTAGTGGCCGACCCGGTTGGTCATCAGGGCCCCGAGTGCCGAGACGCCCATCGCGCCGCCCATGGTGCGGAAGAAGGTGACCACCGAGCTGGCCGCGCCGAGTTCGTGGCGGGGCACGGTGTTCTGCACCGCGAGCACGAGGTTCTGCATGGTCAGGCCCAGGCCGATGCCGGTGATCGCCATGTAGACCGAGAGCAGGACGTAGTCGGTGTCGGCCCGCGCGGTGCCGAGCAGCCCGAACCCGATGGCCAGCATCAGGGTGCCGGCGACCAGGTAGGCCTTCCAGCGGCCGTACTTGGTGATCAGCTTGCCCGCCACGGTGGAGGCGACGGCCAGCCCGAGGATCATCGGCAGCGTCATCAGGCCGGCGATGGTCGGGGACTTCTCCTTGGCCAGCTGGAAGTACTGGCTCAGGAAGGTGGTCGCGCCGTACATCCCGATGCCGACCAGCACGCTGGCCAGCGCCGCCAGGGTGACGGTGCGGTGGCGGAAGAGGCTCGGCGGGATGATCGGCTCGGCGGCGCGCTTCTCGATCACCACGGCGAGCGCGCCCAGCACCAGGCCGCCGCCGACCATGGCCGCGGTCTGCCAGGAGAGCCAGGCGTAGTTCTTGCCGGCCAGGGTGATCCAGATCATCAGCAGGCTGACGGCTCCGGTGATGACCAGGGCGCCCAGGTAGTCGATCTTCACCTTGCGCTTGACCACCGGCAGCTTCAGGGTGCGCTGCAGCACCGCGATCGCGGCCAGCGCGAACGGGATCCCGACGTAGAAGCACCAGCGCCAGCCCAGCCAGGAGGTGTCCACGATGACACCGCCGATCAGCGGTCCGCCGATGGTGGCGAGGGCGAAGACCGCGCCGAAGTAGCCGCTGTACCGACCGCGCTCGCGCGGCGAGACCATCGCCGCCAGGCAGATCTGGGCCAGCGCGGTGACACCGCCCGCGCCGATGCCCTGGAGGGCGCGGCAGGCGATCAGCTCGCCGGTGTTCTGGGCGAGGCCGGCCAGTGCCGAGGAGGCGATGTAGATGACCAGGGCGATCTGCAGCAGCAGCTTCTTGCTGGCGAGGTCGGACAGCTTGCCCCAGATCGGGGTGGAGGCGGTGAGGGTGAGCAGGGTGGCGGTGATGACCCAGGTGTAGGCGGACTGGCCGCCGTGCAGGTCGGTGAGGATGCGCGGCAGGGCGTTGGAGACGACCGTCGACGAGAGCACGGCCACGAAGAGGCCGAGCAGCAGGCCGGACAGCGCCTCCATCACCTGGCGGTGCGTCATGGGTCGGTCGTCGGCGGTGGCGGCTCCGGTCGCGACGTGGGTGGTGACGGTCATCTGGGTCCTTCGGCGGGTGCGGGGCGGAAGCGGGGGGCGGCAGACGGGGAGCAGGGAATCGTTGCCTTAAGCAACCATAGGATCGATGGTTGCTCAAGGCAACTTTCTTCAAGCCCAAGTAAAGTCCGCTGTTACTCGCCCACTCGCCTACGGCGCGCCCCTTCGGCTCGGGGCGGGTTCGCCTCCGGGCCGCTCGGCCCGGGGCGGGGCTTCGGACGCCCTCAGGTCCCGACGGCCTCGCCGACCACGTCGTTGAAGCGGTGCAGCAGCCCGGCGAAGCGGATCACGTCCTCCTCGGACCAGTTGGCCATCAGCTCGCGCACCCGCTCGATCCGGGCGTCCCGCGCCCCCAGGTAGCGCCGCCGGCCGTCGTCGGTGAGCGAGACCAGCGCGGCCCGGCGGTCCAGCGGGTCCGCCTCCCGGGTCACCAGGCCCAGCTCCTCCAGGGCCCGGATCTGCCGGCTCACCGTGGCCTTGCCCACCGCGAAGTGCACGCCGACATCGGTCACCCGCACCCGCCCGGCCTGCTCGATGTAGCCGAGCATGCTGTACGCCACCCCCTCCAGGCTGGGGTGGACCCGGCGGGAGAGCTCCGCCACCCGGGCCCGGCCCCGCCGGAACATCAGCGCGACCTCGCGCTCCACCGCCAGCAGGGGTTCCTCGTCATTCGCCGCACTCACCGCGCAAGTATCGCGCAGCACAACGCACCGGACTGCGGCGCGGGGAATCGGGAAAGCGAACTACTTGATGATATGAAGTATCCGATTTTCCCGATACGCAAGGAGATGTGGATGACCGCCCCAGGGCAGGGACCGAAGCCCGGACTCGTCGCCGAACTGAAGGGAGCGGTCACCCCGCGCGCGGCGCTGCTGGTGATCGCCGTGCTCCTGCTCCAGCTCGGTTTCATCACCTCGTACGTCGGGGCCCTCCACAGCCCCACCCCGCACGAACTGTCGATCGCGGTGGTCGCCCCGCCGCAGGTCTCCCCCCAGCTGGTCCAGGCCCTGGAGGCGGTGCCCGACGACGCCGTGCGGGCCGTCACCGCGCCCGACGCGGAGACCGCCGCCGCGCAGATCAAGGACCAGAAGATCTACGCCGCCCTGGTGGTGAACCCGGCCGGCACCGAGGACACCCTGCTGGTCGCCAACGCCCGCGGTCCGGCCGCCGCCAAGGCCGCCCAGACCATCGTGACCGCGCTCGACCAGGCCCAGGGCCGGACGGTGCGGACCGAGGACACCATCCCGCTGGCCAAGGGCGACACCAACGGCCTCTCCTCCTTCTACCTGGTGATCGGCTGGTGCGTCGGCGGCTACCTGGTCGCCTCGATCCTCGGCGTCAGCGCGGGCGCCAAGCCCGCCAACGCCTACCGGGCGCTGATCCGGCTCGCCACCCTGGCGCTCTACTCGATCGCGGCCGGCATCGGCGGCGCGGTGATCGTCGGGCCGGCACTGAACGCGCTGCCCGGCTCCTCCTGGGGCCTGTCCGCCCTGGGCGCCCTGGTGGTGTTCACGGTCGGCGCGTTCACCATGGCGCTGCAGTGCCTGTTCGACATCATCGGCATCGGTGTCGCGGTGCTGATCTTCGTGGTGCTCGGCAACCCCAGCGCGGGCGGGGTCTTCCCGCCACCGATGATGCCCCCGTTCTGGCGGGCCATCGGCGCCTGGATCCCGAACGGCGCCGGGACGGACGCGGCCCGCTCGATCGCCTACTTCGGCGCCACGAACCTCGTGATGCCGCTGCTGGTACTGCTGGTCTGGGCGCTGATCGGTGTCGCGGTCACCTTCGCCGCGGTCATGCGCCGGCCGCGCGGCGGCCGTGAACTGGTCCACCCGTAGCCCCGGCCGCTGCCCGGCCCGGGCCGGTCCGGCGCACGGCCACCGCTACGCGTCCAGCCGGCCCGGGTCCGCGACGACCGCCCGGACCACGCCGACCGCCGCTCCCAGCAGCGGGCCGCGCCGGCCCAGCCGGGAGACCGTCAGCCGCTCGTCCGACCAGGGGCGGACGGTCACCCGGGCCGCCAGCTCGGCCCGCATCCCCGGCAGCAGCCAGGGCGCCAGCCGGGCGTAACCGCCGCCCAGCACCACCTCGGCCGGGTCGAGCAGATTGACCGCCCCGGCCGAGGCGATCCCCAGCGCCGCACCGGCCCCGCCCAGCGCCTCCCGGACGTCCTCGTCCCCGGCCTCGGCCCGCTCGGCGAGCAGCGCCACCCAGTCGCCCCGGATCCCCTCCAGGCCCGCCGCCCGCATCACCGCCGTCTCCCCCGCGTACTGCTCCAGGCAGCCGTACGCCCCGCAGGCGCAGAGCGGTCCGTCCGGATGGACCGGCATGTGCCCCAGCTCACCGGCGTACCCGTGCGCCCCGCGCATCAGCCGGCCGCCGACCACGATCGCCGAGCCGACGCCGGCCTCGGCCGAGACGTGCAGGAAGTGTTCCGGGGCGCCGCCCAGCCAGAGCTCGGCGAGCCCGCCCAGGTTGGCCTCGTTGTCCGCGCCGACCGGCAGCTCGGCCAGTGCCTCCGCGTTGGCCGCGCGCAGCGCGAGCCGTAGTTCGGCGGCCAGCGAGACGTCCTCCCAGCCGAGGTTGGCGGCGCGCCGGAGCACCCCGCCGCCGTCCCCGACCAGGCCCGGCACGGCCAGCATCAGCCCGGCCGGGCGCAGCCCCGCGTCGGCGACGGCCCGGCGCAGCAGCTCGGCGAGGTCGGCCATCACGGCGGCGGGCCGCCGGTCCCGGTTGCGGATCTCCTGGCGGCGCCAGGCGCGGACGTCACCGCGCAGGTCGACCACACAGGCGCCGAGGTGCTCCACCCCGATCTCGGCCCCCAGTCCGGCCGGCCCCTCCGGGTTGAGGCCCAGGGCGGTACCGGGCCGGCCGACCTTGCCGCTGGGCGCGGCCGGACCCTCCTCGACCACCAGCTCGGCCGCGATCAGCTCCTCCGCGAGCGAGGACACCGCCGCCCTGGTCAGTCCGCTCTCGGCGGCCACCTCGGCGCGCGAGCGCGGGGCGCTCGCGATCACGCCGAGCACCAGCGCCAGATTGGCCCGGCGCATGCCCTGCTGGCTGGCCGGTCCGGCCCGAAGGCCGTCCGTCTCGCGCATCGCGCTCACCCCGCTCGGCTTCCGCCCGCCCCGCCGGTGGGCGGTTCCCGCGGTTCCGGACGGGTGTTTGCAGCGTAACCGCGTTCGGCCGCCCGTTCCCGGCGGGCCCGAGCGGGCGGCCGAACGCGGCCGGCCGCCCGCTACGGGATCCGCTGCGGCTGCTCCACCCGGGTGACGGCGGGCTCGACGAAGCGGGTGAAGACCCAGCGCTGCATCGCCCAGAAGCGGAACAGCATCGCGACGAAGGTGCCGACGACCATCCCGCTCAGGAAGTCGGCGACCTCCTGGGTGAAGGCCGTCACCTGGGGCTCCCGCAGGTCCAGGAGGTAGCGCGAGGCGACCAGCGGGAGATCGTTGACGCCGATCGCCACCACGCTGACCAGCAGGAACAGCAGTACCTCGCGCCGGTGCCCACGGGCCCGGAAGGCCCAGCGGCGGTTGAGCACGTACGAGACCGCGGTGGCCACCACGGTCGCGACGGTGAGCGCCACCACCGGCTTCTGTTCCAGCAGGGTGAACTTCAGCGAGTAGTTGATCACCGTCGTCAGCACGAAGCAGGTGCTCCCGACCAGCAGGACCTTCACCAGCCTGCGGTGCTTGACCAGGAACGGCCGCAGCCCGGCCGGCACCTTGGCCAGGGCGCGCTGAGTGGGGGACGGCATCTTCGCAGTCTCCCGCACGCGGCCCGCCGACGCTCCCTCCGGCGGCCGGGCGGAGGCAACGCCGACGGCCCCCCTCCGCCCGGCCGGGCGCTACCCGGCGGCGGTGATCCGCAGCACCCCGGTGGTGGTGCCCTGGTAGACCACGCCGCCCGGCGCGATCGAGCCGACCATCTGCAGCGTGTCGAAGAGGAACCCGGCCCCGGTGTACTCGGTGCGCACCACCGCGCCGGTGCGCGGGTCGATCTCCGCGTAGTAGTAGGGGTCCAGCACCGAGGTCGCGTCGGTCCCGGGGATGACGGGCTCGCGCAGCACCGTGTGGAGCAGGCCGTCGGCGGTGGAGAGCCGGGGGACGGCCGCGGATCGCACCCGGTTGTCCCAGACCAGGTCGCAGCCGGAGCCGTCGGCCCGGACGTCCACCCGGCTCAGGCCGCCCCGGAACCCGCCCGACGAGGGCACGCCGGGCCCGGCGTCCTCGGGCAGCTTGGGGTACGGGTAGCCGTAGGTGGAGGCGACGAGCACGGTGTTGCCGACCGCCACCGGGGAGTTCTCGCTGCCGCTGCCGCCGGCCCGGAGCACCGGCACCGAGCAGACCTGCGAGCCGTCGCCGGCCCGGTAGACCAGCAGGTTCACGGTCGGCGCGGCGTTGTCGACCACGGTGACGTAGTCCGTGCCGGTGCCCGGTCCGAAGAAGGTCGGCGTCGAGCCGGTGCCCCAGCTGAGCTGTCCGGGCTTGCGGCCCGGCCCCCGGTCGTACGCCCGGCGCCAGGCGATCCGCGGGGCGCCGTCGGCGTCGGCGGTGAGCAGGTAGGTGGCGTGGGTGGTGGCGACGGCGGTGCCGGCCGGGGCGGTGGAGATCGAGTTGGCGATCCGCTCACCGGCGGGCAGGGCCAGCGCGCGGACGACCCCGGTGCGGTCGTCCGCGGTGCCGACCACGCCACCGCCGGTGGCGAACCAGACCCGGCCCTGCCAGTCGGGTGAGATCCCGGTGACGGCGTCGCCGGCCGGGACCGCGCCGGCCAGCGGGAGCCTGCTGTCCACGGTCAGCGCCCAGGCCCCGGCGGCGGTGCGGTGGTGGCCGATCCGCAGCAGCGCGCCGTCACCGTCGACGGCGACCAGCCGGTCCCGCTGGTCCAGGTAGGCATAGACACCGCCGAGCAGCGAGCCCTTGGCCAGCGGCAGCTCGGCGAGCGAGCCGCCGTCGGCCGGGTCGAGCAGGTGGACGGTCGGAGTGAGGCCGAAGATCGTGGTGCAGAGCGCGACGGGGTAGCCGTCGGAGCCGACCAGGACGGTCGGGCAGGCGGACTGCAGTGCCACCCGGTCCGAGGCGAGCGGTCCGGGCCGGGGGCCGGGCAGCGGGGTGACGTCCGAGGAGCCGGTGTCGCCGTGCATCGTGGCGGTGCCGTCGGGCCCCGCGTAGGGGTTGTGCGGCGGCAGCGGGCCGTAGCCGGTCTCGGCCCGGGCCGGGCCGGCGGCGGCCAGCAGGAGAGCGGCGGCCGCGAGGACGGCGGCGCGCGTGGGCAGCGCGAAGCGCATGGTGGTGTCCCATCGGATGAGTGGAAACGGTGGACCGCGCACGGCGGCGCACCACCCGGCTGGGGTTCCCGGCGGGGGCGCCGGGCGGTTCACCGCACTGGTCAGACAGTGCGGCGACAGATCGCGGAGCACGCGTACGCCAGGTCGACGTCGAGTCGACGGCTCAGGTACGCGTGGCGAATCACCCGGCCAGCGTGGCGCACTGACGGTCCGTCTCACAAGCACCGTCTCAGCAGACGGGCAACGGCCCGGCGGAGCACCACGCTCCACCGGGCCGCCGCCCTGCCTTCCCTGCCCTGCCCTGCCTTTCCCTGCCCGCACCACCGTCAGGCGGCGACCAGCACCTCGGCCGGCTCCAGGGCCAGCTTCAGCACCTCCCGCACGTCCGCGACCGGGTGGACGGTGAGCCGCTCCAGCACCTCGGCCGGGACGTCGTCCAGGTCGGCCTCGTTGCGCTTGGGGATGATCACCGTGGTGACCCCGGCCCGGTCGGCGGCGAGCAGCTTCTGCTTCACCCCGCCGATCGGCAGCACCCGCCCGGTCAGCGACACCTCGCCCGTCATCGCCACGTCCGTGCGCACCCGGCGGCCGGAGAGCAGCGACGCCAGCGCCGTGGTCATGGTGATGCCGGCGCTGGGCCCGTCCTTGGGGACGGCCCCGGCGGGGACGTGCAGGTGCACGCCCCGGTCGCGCAGCGAGGTGACCGGCAGCTCCAGCTCGGCGCCGCGCGAGCGCAGGTAGGAGAGCGCGATGTGCGCGGACTCCTTCATCACGTCGCCCAGCTGCCCGGTGAGGGTGAGCCCGGTGCCGCCCGTCTCGGCGTCCGCCAGCGAGGCCTCGATGAACAGGACGTCACCGCCGGCGCCCGTCACCGCCAGGCCGGTCGCCACCCCCGGGACGGCGGTGCGCCGCTCGGCCGGCTCCTGGGCGGCCTCCGGGACGTGGTGCGGCCGGCCGATCAGCGCGCGCAGGTCCCCGGCGCCGATCGCGGCGGGCAGCTCGCGCTCGCCCAGCTCGGACTGGGCGGCGACCTTGCGCAGCACCCGGGCGATCGAGCGCTCCAGGTTGCGGACGCCGGCCTCACGGGTGTACTCGCCGGCGAGCCTGCGCAGCGCGTCCTCCTCGACCGCCACCTCCTCGCCCTTCAGCCCGGCCCGCTCCAGCTGGCGCGGGAGCAGGTGGTCCCGGGCGATGACGACCTTCTCGTCCTCGGTGTAGCCGTCCAGCCGGACCAGCTCCATCCGGTCGAGCAGTGCCTCGGGGATGGCCTCCAGCACGTTGGCGGTGGCGAGGAAGACCACGTCCGAGAGGTCCAGCTCGACCTCCAGGTAGTGGTCCCGGAAGGTGTGGTTCTGCGCCGGGTCCAGCACCTCCAGCAGGGCGGCCGCCGGGTCGCCCCGGTAGTCGGAGCCGACCTTGTCGATCTCGTCGAGCAGGATGACCGGGTTCATCGAGCCGGCCTCCTTGACGGCGCGCACCAGGCGGCCGGGGAGCGCGCCGACGTAGGTGCGCCGGTGGCCGCGGATCTCCGCCTCGTCCCGGACGCCGCCGAGCGCCACCCGGACGAAGGTGCGGCCCATCGCCCGGGCCACCGACTCGCCCAGCGAGGTCTTGCCGACGCCGGGCGGCCCGACCAGGGCCAGCACCGCGCCTCCGCGGCGTCCGCCGACCAGCCCGAGCCCCTGGTCGGCCCGGCGCTTGCGGACCGCGAGGTACTCCACGATGCGGTCCTTGACGTCCCCCAGGCCGGCGTGGTCCGCGTCCAGCACCGCTCGGGCGCCGGCGATGTCGTAGGCGTCCTCGGTGCGCTCGTTCCACGGCAGCTCCAGGACGGTGTCCAACCAGGTGCGGATCCAGGAGCCCTCGGGCGACTGGTCGGACGCCCGCTCCAGCTTGTCGACCTCCTTGAGCGCGGCCTCGCGGACCTTCTCCGGCAGGTCGGCGGCCTCGACCCGGGCGCGGTAGTCGCCCTCCTCGTCGGCCGGGTCGCCGTTCAGCTCGGCCAGCTCCTTGCGGACGGCCTCCAGCTGGCGCCGGAGCAGGAACTCCTTCTGCTGCTTGGCCACACCCTCCTCCACGTCCTTGCGGATGGTGTCGTTGACCTCCTCCTCGGCGAGGTGGTCGCGCAGCAGCGTCAGCGCGTACTCCAGGCGGGCCACCTGGTCGGCCTCCAGCAGCACCTTGAGCTTCTGCTCGGCGGTGGCGAAGGACGCGTAGCCGATGTTGTCGGCCAGCTCGCCGACGCCCTCGATCTGGGCCACCCGGTCGACGATCTGCCAGGCACCGCGCTGGCGCAGCCACTGGGTGGAGAGCGCCTTGTACTCCCTGACGAGCTCGGCGGCGCGGCCCGCCACCGGCGTGCCCACCGAGGACTCCCGGAACGGCGTGGTCTCCACCCAGAGCGCGGCGCCCGGCCCGGTGGTGCCGACGCCGATCCTGACCCGGCGCACGGCACGGACCAGCGCCGCCGGCTGGCCCACCCCGTTGGGGCCGTCGGCCAGCCGGCCGACCTGCTCGACGGTGGCGAGGGTGCCGACCGCCGCGTACGAGCCGTCCACCCGCGGCACCAGCAGCACCTGGGGCTTGGCGGCGTCGCCGGCCGCGGCCCGCGCGGCCTCGACGGCGGCCCGCACCTCGGTGTCCTTCAGATCCAGCGGAACGACCATGCCCGGGAGCACGACCTCGTCGTCGAGCGGCAGTACGGGCAGGGTGAGCGGTGCGGACGTCGATGCCATGATCTCTCCCCAGTCAGCGAAGTTGAGCTGACCTGACTAAGGTTTGACGGCCGCCGAATGTTCCCCCCGCCATGTTCGCCATGAGCGAACAAGGAAGGCCGCGGGAAGGCCCGTCAAAAACGCCCCGGCCGCCCCCCGGGTCGCCGTCCGGAGCTACGCCCGGTCCAGCACCGCGGCCGGCCCGCCGGAGGTCTGCGCCGAGCCCTGGGGGCCGGCCGGGGCCGCCTCGGAACGACGCCGGCGGCGGCCGGGCCCGCGCCGGAGCCAGGGCCAGAGCGCCACCCCGGTCAGCAGCGCCGCCGGGTGGCCGATGCCGGTGACCAGGTCCCGGTCGCCCACGATCTGCTCGGCGATCAGGAGCGCGGCGGAGCCGAGCGCCAGCAGCCGCCCGCGCGGTGACAGCAGTCCGGCCAGCGCGCCGAGACTCACCAGCACGCCGTAACTGACGCCGATGTCCAGGAAGTCCAGCGCCTCCGACTCCATCCGGCCGGTCGCCACCGCGGCGATCACCACCGACTGGGAGAGCACCGTCGCGGTGATGTGCCCGATCGCGAAGACCGCCGCGGCGCGGGCGGCGCCCACCCGGCGCTCCAGCGGCGCGACGGTGAGGGCGAAGGCCCAGAGGTACGGCATCCAGATCGTCCCGGCCACCCAGAAGCCACTGAACAGCAGCGCGCGCAGCGGGTGGTGCACCAGGTTGTGCCCGTCCGAGCTGGAGGCCTCCTGCAGCCGGAGCACCAGCTCCGGGTCGGCCAGCTTGGCGAAGGTCGTGGTGGCCCCGACCACGGCGAGGTAGCCGAGCGCGAAGGGGTTGCGCCGGGGCGTCGGCACCCGGGCGAGCACCCACGCGGCCACCCCGGTCCGCAGGCCGAGCCGCAGCATCCCGTACGGCGGCCCCGGACACGGTCCGCTCCGCGCAGCACTCCCGCGCAGCTCCGCCATGCCGCCTCCGCTCCAGACCCGCCGCTCCGGCCCCCGTCCGGTGCTCAACGTACCGGCGCACGCCGGAAATCCCACCTCTGCGACTTGTCGTGACCACGGTACGTCGGACTCCTGGGAGCCAGCTGGGAATACCCCGTGAACATCGCGCGGCCCGGGACTCCGGGATTGGTACAGACCTGCACTCCGTCTACGCACGAGTACGGGCTCTGACCGGCGGCTTGGCGTCAACTGGAGTGCATACGTACCGTTACGGAGTGAAAAATCGCCGGGTAAGGTACTGGCCCGTGCCCACTTCCGAGTGGGTCCGACGGGCGGCCGGACG
Source organism: Kitasatospora sp. NPDC091207 (assembly GCF_044768625.1). Classification (NCBI taxonomy): domain Bacteria; kingdom Bacillati; phylum Actinomycetota; class Actinomycetes; order Kitasatosporales; family Streptomycetaceae; genus Kitasatospora; species Kitasatospora sp. NPDC091207. The sequence continues at coordinate 284,482 of NZ_JBIVVS010000003.1, read as the reverse complement.
GCCGGCCCACGGGCCGGAAACGTCCGGTCCACCTGCCGGGAAGCAGCCGTTGTCCGTACGCTGCGAAGTGTGCGGGAAAGGCGGGCAGTCCACACCTGTCCTCCGCTTCCGCACGCGCTACGGGACGGCGGACCCGGCACAGTCCACGACGGAACAAGACTACGAGCGGAGCCTCGCCATCCCCACAGGTGGCCGGCCCGCAGCCCTGGGGGCGGTGGCGTGACCGTGACAGAAATTCAGCAGGACAACCAGAACAGCGGCGGCACGGTGAGCAGCCAGCGCAGAGTGCTGGTGGTGGAGGACGAGCCCACGATCGCCGAGTCGATCGCGGCCCGGCTGGGCGCGGAGGGCTTCAAGGTCGCCGTGGCCCACGACGGACCGGGCGCGGTCGACGGCTTCCACACCTGGCAGCCCGACCTGGTCGTGCTCGACATCATGCTGCCCGGCTTCGACGGCCTCGAGGTGTGCCGCCGGATCCAGGCCCAACGCCCGGTGCCGGTCCTGATGCTGACCGCGCGCGACGACGAGACGGACCTCCTGGTCGGCCTCGGCGTGGGTGCCGACGACTACATGACCAAGCCGTTCTCCATGCGGGAGCTGGCGGCCCGGGTCAATGTGCTGCTGCGCCGCGTCGAGCGCGCCCAGCAGGCGGCCCGCACACCGGCCCTCGGCTCGCTGCGCTTCGGCGAGTTGGAGATCGACCACGTGCAGCGCCGGGTCCGGCTCGCCTCGGGCGACGTCCACCTGACGCCGACCGAGTTCGACCTGCTCGCCTGCCTGGCCGCGCAACCGCGCGCGGTGCTCACCCGCGAGCAACTGCTGGCCGAGGTCTGGGACTGGACGGACGCGTCCGGCACCCGCACCGTGGACAGCCACGTCAAGGCGCTGCGCCGGAAGATCGGCGCCAGCTGGATCCGTACCGTCCACGGGGTCGGCTACGCGCTGGAGGCCCCGCTCTCCTAGCGGCGCCTCGGGCACCGGGCCTCCGGGGGGCCCGTGTCCCGAACCGCCGCGCGGACCCGCGGGGATCACAGGGGACCAATGACCTTTCCACAGCAACGCAACGGCGACGCCGACGGCGCCGACCGGCCCACGCTGGCCGCCCGCGCCGCCCACCGGGTCTGGGCCGACATCCGGCCGCTCGACCCGGTCCGCTCGATCAAGGGCAAACTCGCCCTCCTGGTGATCGTCTCGGTCTTCCTCGCCACCGGCATGGTCGTGGTGGCGATCCGCTCCGAGACGCAGATCCGGATCATCATGGTCTTCTCCATGATCGCTTCACTGCTCTTCATGCAGTTCCTCGCGCACGGGCTGACGGCCCCGCTGCGCGACATGACCGCGGCGGCCCGCGCGATGGCCTCCGGCGACTACAGCCGCCGGGTCGAGGTGAACTCCCGCGACGAGATCGGCGAGCTGGCGGCCACCTTCAACCAGATGGCGGCCGACCTGGAGGCCGCCGACCGGCACCGTCGCGAGCTGGTCGCCAACGTCTCCCACGAGCTGCGCACGCCCATCGCCGCGCTGCGCGCCGTACTGGAGAACGTGGTCGACGGCGTGGTCCAGCCGAACCCGGCGACCCTGGGCGCCGCGCTGGAACAGACCGAGCGGCTCGGCCGGCTGGTCACCCACCTGCTCGACCTTTCCAAGATCAACGACGGCGTGGTCGACCTGGACGCCCGCCCCTTCGAGGTGCGCGAGTTCCTGGACGGCGTGCTGCGCGGGGTCACCGTGGACGGCGCGACGGCCGGCGGGGCCTTCTCCCGGCGCGGCGACGTCCGGCTGGCCCTGGAGGTCAGCCCGGTCGGCCTGACCGGCGTGGCGGACCCGGAGCGGCTCCACCAGGTGGTCGCCAACCTGGTCGACAACGCCTGCAAGCACTCCCCGCCCGGCGGCACCGTGACGGTCCGGGCCCGGCCGGGCGGCGAGCCCGGCGCGCTGCTGCTGGAGGTCGAGGACCAGGGGCCGGGCATCCCGGCGGCCGACCGCACCCGGGTCTTCGAGCGGTTCAGCCGCAGCGGCACCGCCACCGCCCAGGGGCCCGGCTCCGACGGCGGCACCGGCCTGGGGCTGGCCATCGCCCGCTGGGCGGTGGACCTGCACGGCGGGCGGATCGAGGTCGCGGAGGCCGCGCCCGGCTGCCGGATCGAGGTCAGACTGCCCGGCCCCCGGTAGTGCCCGTCCGGCACCTCCGTGCGCGGGCCGCCGACCGGGCCCGCGCACGGCCCGGGACGGCGGCCCGCGGCGCACGGACTTCGCCCGCATGTCACAGAAGCGACACAGACGTGGACGGACGATCCAGAGGCCCCCGAGCAGTGATTTGTCCGATTTCGTCGGTATATGGTGGCTGATCGGAAGTGATCGCTTCCCCTCCGAGGCGGCTTTCTAACGCACATTTTCAGCCAACCTGCAGGTCAGGACTGTGATCTGGGCGACGCCTGAGCCCTGGGGACTGCGCGATCACTGGTCAGGGGCGTAGCCTTAATCCCCGCTGTCCAAACATCCCAAAAGGAAGCGGAAGAGGGCGGTTGCCGCCGTGTCGCCACAGTCCCAAGAAACCCCCAACAGCTCGGCAAGCTCCACTGGCTTCGGCCCCAATGAGTGGCTCGTCGACGAGATCTACCAGCAGTACCTCCAGGACCCGAACTCGGTCGACCGAGCCTGGTGGGACTTTTTCGCCGACTACAAGCCCGGTACCGAGGTGACCCCAGTGACCCAGGCCGCGACCCAGGTCGGCCCCACGCCGATCCCCGTTGCCGCCCCCGCGCCCGCCGCTGCTGCTCCGGCCGCACCCGCCCCCGCCGCACCGGTCGCGCCCGCGCCCGTTGCCGCGGCCCCGGCGCCCGCGCCCCTCGCCGCAGCCCCTGCCGCGCCCCCGGCCCCGAAGGCCGCCGCCGCAGCGCCGGCCACGCCCGCCGAGACCGGCCCCGAGCTGGTCCAGCTCCGCGGTCCGTCGAAGGCGGTGGCGACCAACATGGACGCCTCGCTGGAGGTGCCGACGGCGACCTCCGTGCGCGCCGTGCCGGCCAAGCTGTTGATCGACAACCGCATCGTCATCAACAACCACCTGCAGCGCGCCCGCGGTGGCAAGGTCTCCTTCACGCACCTGATCGGCTACGCCCTGGTCCAGGCCATCAAGGCCTCGCCGGGCATGAACCACAGCTACCAGGTGAAGGACGGCAAGTCGTACCTGGTCAAGCCCGAGCACGTGAACCTGGGCCTGGCCATCGACCTGGTGAAGCCGAACGGCGACCGCCAGCTCGTGGTCGCGGCGATCAAGAAGGCCGAGACCCTCGACTTCTTCGGCTTCTGGCAGGCCTACGAGGACATCGTCCGCCGGGCCCGCGCCAACAAGCTGACCATGGACGACTTCACCGGCGTCACGGTCTCGCTGACCAACCCGGGCGGCATCGGCACCGTGCACTCCGTGCCGCGCCTGATGCAGAACCAGGGCACCATCGTCGGCGTCGGCGCCATGGAGTACCCGGCCGAGTTCCAGGGCTCCGCCCCGGAGACGCTGTCCCGGCTCGGTGTCTCGAAGATCATGACGCTGACCTCGACCTACGACCACCGCGTCATCCAGGGCGCGGCGTCGGGCGAGTTCCTGCGCGAGATCCACCGGCTGCTGCTGGGCGAGAACGGTTTCTACGACGAGATCTTCGAGTCGCTGCGGATCCCGTACGAGCCGGTCCGCTGGGCCACCGACGTGGCCACCACGCACGACGACGAGGTCAACAAGACCGCGCGCGTCATCGAGCTGATCCACTCCTACCGGGTCCGCGGCCACCTCATGGCCGACACCGACCCGCTGGAGTACAAGCAGCGCAAGCACCCCGACCTGGACGTCACCACCCACGGCCTCACCCTGTGGGACCTGGAGCGCGAGTTCGCGGTCGGCGGCTTCGGCGGCCAGCGGATGATGAAGCTGCGCGACATCCTCGGCCTGCTGCGCAACACCTACTGCCGCACGGTCGGCATCGAGTACATGCACATCCAGGACCCGACGCAGCGCAAGTGGCTGCAGGAGCGCCTGGAGAAGCCGTACACCAAGCCGGAGCGCGAGGAGCAGCTGCGCATCCTGCGCCGGCTGAACTCGGCCGAGGCCTTCGAGACCTTCCTGCAGACCAAGTACGTCGGGCAGAAGCGTTTCTCGCTGGAGGGCGGCGAGTCGCTCATCCCGCTGCTGGACGCGACCATCGACTCGGCGGCCGAGCACCGCCTGGACGAGGCCGTCATCGGCATGGCCCACCGCGGCCGCCTCAACGTGCTGGCCAACATCGTCGGCAAGCCGTACGGCAAGATCTTCGGCGAGTTCGAGGGCAACCTCGACCCGAAGTCGATGCACGGCTCCGGCGACGTGAAGTACCACCTCGGCTCCGAGGGCACCTTCACCGGCCTGGACGGCGAGACCATCAAGGTCTCGCTCGCCGCGAACCCCTCCCACCTGGAGGCCGTGGACCCGGTCGTCGAGGGCATCGCCCGCGCCAAGCAGGACATCCTGGACCAGGGCGGCACCACTTTCCCGGTGCTGCCGATCCAGATCCACGGCGACGCGGCCTTCGCCGGCCAGGGCGTCGTCGCGGAGACCCTGAACATGTCGCAGCTGCGCGGCTACCGCACCGGCGGCACCGTGCACGTCGTGGTCAACAACCAGGTCGGCTTCACCGCCGCGCCCGCGAGCAGCCGCTCGTCGATGTACTGCACCGACGTGGCCCGCATGATCGAGGCGCCGATCTTCCACGTGAACGGCGACGACCCGGAGGCCGTGGTCCGCGTCGCGCGGCTCGCCTTCGAGTTCCGCCAGGCGTTCCACAAGGACGTCGTGATCGACCTCATCTGCTACCGCCGCCGCGGTCACAACGAGGCCGACAACCCGTCGTTCACCCAGCCGCTGATGTACGACCTGATCGACAAGAAGCGCTCGGTGCGCAAGCTGTACACCGAGGGCCTGATCGGTCGCGGCGACATCACCATGGAAGAGGCGGAGCAGGCGCTCCAGGACTTCCAGGGCCAGCTGGAGAAGGTCTTCGCCGAGGTCCGCGACGCCGCCCAGGCGCCGGCCCCGGCCGCCAACGGCAAGCCGCAGGCGGACTTCCCGGTCAACATCCAGACCGCCATCTCCCAGGAGATGGTCAAGCGGATCGCCGCCTCGCAGGTCAACCTGCCGGACTGGCTGACCGTCCACCCGCGACTGCTGCCGCAGCTGCAGCGCCGCGCCGCCTCGGTCGAGGACAACACCATCGACTGGGCGATGGGCGAGACCCTCGCCATCGGCTCGCTGCTGATGGAGGGCCACCCGGTCCGGCTGGCCGGCCAGGACAGCCGCCGCGGCACCTTCGGCCAGCGCCACGCGGTGCTGATCGACCGGGTCTCCGGCGAGGACTACACCCCGCTGCTGTACCTGACCGAGGACCAGGCCCGCTACACCGTGTACGACAGCCTGCTGTCCGAGTACGCGGCGATGGGCTTCGAGTACGGCTACTCGCTGACCCGCCCGAACGCGCTGGTCATGTGGGAGGCGCAGTTCGGCGACTTCGTCAACGGCGCGCAGACCGTGGTGGACGAGTACATCGCCTCCGCCGAGCAGAAGTGGGGCCAGCACTCCGGCGTCACCCTGCTGCTGCCGCACGGCTACGAGGGCCAGGGCCCGGACCACTCGTCCGCCCGCCCGGAGCGCTTCCTGCAGCTGTGCGCGCAGAACAACATGACGGTCGCCATGCCGACCCTGCCGTCGAACTACTTCCACCTGCTGCGCTGGCAGGCGCACAACCCGCACCACAAGCCGCTGGTCGTCTTCACCCCGAAGTCGATGCTGCGTCTGAAGGCCGCGGCGAGTGCCACCGAGGAGTTCCTGTCCGGCTCGTTCCGCCCGGTCATCGGTGACACCACCGTCGACCCGGCGAACGTCCGCAAGGTCGTCATCACGGCGGGCAAGTTCTACTACGACGTCGCGGCGGCCCGCACCGAGCGCGGAGTCACCGACACCGCGATCGTCCGGGTCGAGCGGCTCTACCCGCTGCCGGTGGCCGAGCTCCAGGAGGAGCTGGCCCGCTACGGCGACGACGTCCAGTTCGTCTGGGCGCAGGAGGAGCCGGCCAACCAGGGTGCCTGGCCGTTCATCGCGATGAACCTGGTCGACCACCTGCAGGTCGTCGTCGGCCGCAGCGCCAACGGCTCGCGACTGCGTCGCGTCGCCCGCACGGCCTCCTCGGCCCCCGCGGTCGGCTCGGCCAAGCGTCACGGCGCCGAGCAGCAGGCGCTGCTGGAGGAGATCTTCACCATCTGAGCCCGCTCCGACTCCGGTCGGGCTCGAACGGCCCCGGCCCCCGCGCACACCGCGCGGGGGCCGGGGCCGTTCCGGTGGGCCGGGGCCGCCCGGTGACGCCGCGCCAAGGTCGCAGCTCTGCAACCAAACGGCCACCGACCTGCGAGCACACCTGACGGATCGATAGGTTATGCCTCGCCGGACCGACGCCCGGGCGCCCGTCAACGCGCCCGCGGCCGGACGGACGGACCTCACCGCTCTCCCAGGGGGATCACCGCATGACCGCCGACACACCACGGGACGCCACGGCCTCGCCGCTCCCGCCGGTCTTCCAGCCGCTGCACCCGGACGACCCCCGCGAGGTCGGCGGCTACCGGCTCTTCGCCCGCCTCGGCGCCGGCGGCATGGGCCGGGTCTACCTGTCGTACACCCCGGGCGGCCGCCCGGTGGCGCTCAAGGTGGTCCGCCCGGAGTTCGCCGAGGACGGCGAGTTCCGCCGCCGCTTCGCCCAGGAGGTCAGCAACGCCCAGCGGATCCACGGGCTCTACACCGCCCAGGTGATCGACTCCGGCGGTCTGGACTCCGACGCCCCCTGGCTGGTCACGGCGTACGTGCCGGGCCCGTCGCTGCAGCAGGTGGTCCGCGAGAACGGCGCGCTGCCGGTGCGCACCGTGCTGCTGCTGATGGGCGGCATCGCCGAGGCGCTGCAGGCCATCCACAGCGTGGAGGTGGTGCACCGCGACCTCAAGCCGGCCAACGTGCTGGTGGCCGGCGACGGCCCGCGCGTGATCGACTTCGGCATCGCCCGGGCCGCCGACGCCACCGCGCTGACCGGGACGGGCTACCGGATCGGCTCGCCCGCCTTCATGTCCCCGGAGCAGGCCCAGGGCCGCCCGGTCACCCCGGCCACCGACGTCTTCGCGCTCGGCGCGCTGGCCGCGTACGTCGCCGGCGGCACCGCGCCGTTCGGCGACGGCCCCGACACCGCCGTGCTCTACCGGGTGGTGCACGAGCAGGCCGACCTGGACGCCGTCCCGGCCGACCTGCGCGAGCTGGTCATGCGCTGCCTGGCGAAGTCCCCCGAGGACCGCCCGAAGCCCGCCGAGATCATCGAGATCGCCCGCAACCACCCGTCGGTCGGCGGGCAGCTGCGGTTCGCCGACGACTGGCTGCCCCGCCAGGTCAACACCGAGATCACCCGCCGCTCGGACCTGCCGAAGACCCCGCCGACGCCGCTGCCGGCCGCGCCGGCCACGGCACCGACGCCGCCCCCGAGCGGCCCGCCCACGATTCCGCCGCCGCCGCTCGCGCAGCCGGCCCACCCGGCCACCGCGCCCGCCTTCGGCGCACCGGACTTCGGCACCCCCGGCCCGCAGCCGGTCACCCCGCCGCCCGGCTTCGCCCCGCCGCCGCTCGGCGCGTACGGCGCCCCGCAGCCCGGCTACGAGGCGCCCACCGCACCGGTGCTGCCCTCGCCGCCGACCGTGCGGCTGCGCCAGGAGCCGCCGTCCTACGACACCCCGCCGCCCGGCCCGGTGGTGACGGACGCCCCCGCGCCCGCGCCGGAGCCCCGGCGCAAGGGCGTCTCCTGGAAGGCCCTGCTGGTGGTCGCCCTGGTGATGGCCCTCGGCGGCACCGTGGGCGGCGTGCTGCTGGTCAAGCAGCTGGACAAGAAGAACGACGACAAGGCCAGCAGCGCCTCGTCGGGCGGCCCGGCCCCCGCCCCGGCCTCTCCCGTGCCGACCACCGCGACCGACACCCCGGCCTCGGCGAGCAGCTCACCCAGCACGTCCTCGGGCAAGGTGACGGCCGCGCCGTCGACCTCGGCCGGCGGGGTGACCGCGCCGTCCCGGCCCACCGGCTACACGCCGCTGCTCGACAAGAAGCCGCTGACCGTCCCCGGCACCGAGGCCTACTACGACTCCTACCGGATCGACCTGGACGGCGGGACGGTCGTACCGCGCGGCACCGACCTCAAGTGGGGTCTGGGCGTGACCGCGACCGGCAGCAGCAGCAAGGCCAACGCCTTCGTCACCGCCGGCGACAGCAAGTCGGACTTCGCGGTGATCACCGAGTCGAGCGTGACGCCCGACCAGTGCGCCGCCGCGATCGACTCGCGGCCCGACACCGACCTGTCCTTCAACCGGGTCTCGCCCGGGCGCCTGCTCTGCATCCGCGACCGGGTCACCCGCAACATCGGGATCGCCGTGGTCGAGGTCTCCGACGTCACCACCGGCACCGTCAAGATCACCCTGAGCACCTGGCGGGCCGCCTAGGGCAGCGCCGGACCCGGCACCGCCCGGACTATCCTGACCAGGTCGAATCCCCACCGGACCGGAGCGAACCGTGTACTTCACCGACCGCGGCATCGAGGAGCTGGCGAACCGGCGCGGCGACGAGGAGGTCACCTTCGAGTGGCTGGCCGAGCGCCTGCGCGAGTTCGTCGACCTCAACCCGGACTTCGAGATCCCGGTCGAGCGACTGGCCACCTGGCTGGCCCGGCTCGACGACGAGGACGACGAGTGACGCGGTAGGCCGTACAGGAAGGGCCCGGGAGGCAGCGACCTCCCGGGCCCTTCGCGCGCCCCGACCCGTAGGGGACGCCTCGGGGTCCGGTCCGGGTCCGCTCAGGGTCGGGCTGGGGGGCCGGACCGCTTGACTTCGCCGTCACGCGATATATCGTCTTTGGAAGAAGACGCGATACATCGCGAGTCGTAACGGGAGGCGGCAGACATGAGCCAGTGGACGGTCGAGGGCCCTGACAGGATCACCATCGACGGGGAGGTCGACACCCTCCACGTGCGGATCGTCGGCGGCGCCGTGAACGTGGTGGCAGCCGAGGGCCCGGCCCGGCTCGAAGTCACCGAGCTGGAGGGCGAGCCGCTGCACGTCACGCTCACCGACGGGGTCCTGACGGTCACCTACAAGGACCTCAGCTGGAGCGAGTTCGGCGAGTCGGTCAAGTCGGTGCAGTCGATCAAGTCGTTCTTCGGCGGCCTGCGGCGCACCCGCCGGGCCGTGGTCTCGCTGGCCGTGCCGGCCGGCGCCAAGGTCAAGGCGGGCACCGTGTCGGCCGACGCCACCGTCTCCGGCATCACCGCGCCGGTCTCGGTGCACAGCGCCGGCGGCGACGCCACCCTGGTCGGGCTCACCGGCCGGACGGAGGCCAACACCGTCTCCGGGGACGTCGACGCCCAGTCGGTCTCCGGCGACCTCAAGGTCAACACCGCCTCCGGGCAGGTCACCCTGCTGGCCGGCACCTCCGACAACGTGCAGGTCCACTCGGTCAACGGGGACGTCACCCTGGACCTCGACGTGGCCACCCCGTCGGAGATCAGGGTCACCACGGTGAGCGGCTCGGTCGGCGTCCGGCTGCCCTCGCTGGTCGACACCAACGTCGAGGCCGGCACCAACAGCGGGGACGTCACCAGCACCTTCGAGCAGCTCAAGGTCGGCGGCTCCTGGGGGGCCAAGCGGCTCTCCGGCAAGCTCGGCTCCGGCCAGGGCAACCTGGTCGTGACCACCGTCTCCGGCGCGGTCACCGTGCTGCGCCGGCCGGAGACCGAGGACGACGGCCCGGTGATCATCAAGGAACTCCCGGCCGGCCCGGACCTCGGCAAGGGCCCCGACCTCAGCAAGGAGGTCTGAGATGACCCCCGTCTTCGGCCACGGCCGGCTCCGCCTCTACCTGCTGAAGCTGCTCGACGAGGCCCCGCGCCACGGCTACGAGGTCATCCGCCTCCTGGAGGAGCGCTTCCAGGGCCTGTACGCGCCCTCGGCCGGGACGGTCTACCCGCGCCTCGCCAAGCTGGAGCAGGAGGGCCTGGTGACGCACAGCACCGAGGGCGGCCGCAAGGTCTACCGGCTCACCGAGGCCGGCCGGAGCGAGCTGGCGACCCGCCAGGGCGAGCTGGACGAGCTGGAGCTGGAGATCCGCGACTCGGTGGCCCAGCTCGCCGGGGCGATCCGCGAGGACGTCCGGGACAGCGCCAAGAGCCTGCGCGAGGAGCTGTGGGGCGCGGCGAAGCAGGCACCCCGGCCGGAGGGCGCCGAGAGCGGGGACCCGTGGGCCGGCCCGTGGGGGGACAAGGACGCCTGGCAGCGCGCCAAGGACGAGTTCGCCCAGTTCAAGAAGCACGCCAAGGAGCAGGCCAAGCGCGCCAAGGAGCAGGAGAAGGCGGCCAAGGCCAAGGCGAAGGCCGCCGAGGACGAGGCCCGCCGTCTGCGCGAGCAGTCCCGGGCGGCGCGGACGGCGGCCCAGCAGGAGGCGCTGCGGATCAAGCGCCGGGTCGAGCAGCAGGTCCGCGACCACGCGGCGCGGGGCGACTGGCCGACCGGGCTGGCCGAGGGGCTCTCCGAGCTCACCAAGGGCCTGGCCGGGCTGGCCGACGCGGCCCGCTGGGGCCACCCGGCGGCGGACGCCGACGCACCCGCCGAGAAGGTCACCGTGACCCGGATCGACCTGGACGAGGGCGAGCCGGCCGGGGCACCGGCCGACCTGCCGCCGTGGGCGGCGACCGACCCGGCGGGCGACCCGGCCCGGGAGCTGGAGCGGCTGCTCGACCGCTTCCGGGACCAGGTCAGGGACGCGGCCCGGGACGGCGGGGTGACGGCCGAGCGGCTGGCCGAGGCCCGCTCGGTGCTGGGCGCGGCCGGCGAGCGGCTGCGGCGGCTGCTGGGCTGAGCGGCTGCCGGCCGGGCGGCACCGGCCGGGGCCGGAGTTCGTGGGCCGGCGCTCCTCCGGGAGCGCCGGCCGGCGGCGTTCAGGGGGTGAGCACGATCTTGCCGAAGACATCGCCCTCGGCGAGCCGGGCGAAGCCCTCCCGGGCCCCGGAGAGCGGCAGCACCGAGTCGATCACCGGCCGGACGCCGGTGGTGGCGCAGAGCGAGAGCAGTCCGGCCAGCTCCTCCTTGGTGCCCATGGTCGAGCCGACCACCTTGAGCTCCAGGAAGAAGATCCGGTTCAGCTCGGCGGTCTTCGGGTTGGGGCCGGAGGTGGCCCCCGAGATGACCACGGTGCCGCCCGGACGCAGCGACTTCACGGAGTGCGCCCAGGTGGCGGCGCCGACCGTCTCCATCACCGCGTCCACCCGCTCGGGCAGCCGGGCCCCGCTCTCGAAGGCGGCGTCGGCGCCGAGTTCGACGGCCCGGGCGCGCTTGGCCCCGTCCCGGCCGGTGACCCAGACCCGCAGTCCGGCGGCCTTGCCGAGGACGATCAGGGCGGTCGCCACACCGCCGCCGGCGCCCTGCACCAGGACGGTGTCACCGGGCTTCACCCCGGCGTTGGTGAAGAGCATCCGGTAGGCCGTCAGCCAGGCGGTGGGCAGGCAGGCGGCCTGCTCGAAGCTGATCCCGGCCGGCTTGGGCAGCAGGTTCCAGGTGGGCACCGCCACCCGCTGGGCGAAGGTGCCCTGGTAGCGCTCGGTGAGGATCGAGCGGGGCTCGTCCGGGCCCACCCCGTGGCCGCTCTGGCCGATCACCGAGTGGACGACCACCTCGTTGCCGTGCTCGTCGACGCCGGCGGCGTCGCAGCCCAGGATCATCGGCAGCTTCCCGGCGGGCAGACCGACCCCGCGCAGCGACCAGAGGTCGTGGTGGTTCAGGCTGGCGGCCCGGACCGTGACCACGCTCCACCCGGGGCGCGCCTGCGGTTCGGGGAGTTCGCCCAGCTCCAGCCCGCTCAGCGGGTCGTCGGCGTCGATTCGTGCGGCGTAGGCAGCAAACATGGTCCGGACGATAGCCCCGACGGCCGGGGCCCGGAACCACGCGTGACTGTGACGCGCGTCCCGGGCCCCGGCCGTGGCGGTACCGATCAGCGGCGGGCGACGCCCTCGGCGCGGGCGGCCTCGGCGACGGCCTTGGTGACGGCCGGGGCGACCCGCTCGTCGAACGGCGAGGGGATCACCTTCTGCGGCGTCAGCTCGTCGGCGACCACGCCGGCCAGCGCCTTGGCGGCGGCCAGCTTCATGCCCTCGGTGATCCGGCTCGCGCGGACCTGCAGGGCGCCGGCGAAGATGCCGGGGAAGGCCAGCACGTTGTTGATCTGGTTCGGGAAGTCGCTGCGCCCGGTGGCGACGACCGCCGCGTACTTGTGCGCGACCTCGGGGTGGATCTCCGGGTTCGGGTTGGCCATCGCGAAGATGAACGCGCCCTCGGCCATGGTGGCCACGACCTCCTCCGGCACGGTGCCGCCGGAGACGCCGATGAAGACGTCGGCGCCGGCCAGCGCGTCGGCCAGCGAGCCCTTGAGACCGGTCCGGTTGGTCTGCGCGGCGATCTCGGCCTTGACGTCGGTCAGGTCGCCGCGGCCCTCGTACACCACGCCCCGGCGGTCACAGACCGCCACGTCGCCGATGCCGGCGGCGACCAGCATCTTGGCGATGGCGATCCCGGCCGCGCCCGCGCCGGAGATGACGGCACGCAGCGTGCCGATCTCCCGGCCGGTCACCCGGGCCGCGTTCCAGAGCGCCGCGGTGGTGACGATCGCGGTGCCGTGCTGGTCGTCGTGGAAGATCGGGATGTCCAGCGCGTCCTGGAGGCGGCGCTCGATCTCGAAGCAACGGGGTGCGGAGATGTCCTCCAGGTTGACGCCCCCGAAGGAGGGCGCCAGCCGGACGACGGTCTCGACGATCTCGTCCACCCCGGTGCAGGCGAGCGCGATCGGGACGGCGTCCACACCGCCGAACTGCTTGAACAGGATGGCCTTGCCCTCCATGACGGGCAGCGAGGCCTCCGGGCCGATGTCGCCGAGGCCCAGCACCGCGGTGCCGTCGGTGACGACGGCGACCGTGTTGGCCTTCCAGGTGTAGTCGTTCACCAGCTCGGGCTGCTCGGCGATGGCCGTGCAGACGCGCGCGACGCCGGGGGTGTAGGCGAGGGACAGGTCGTCCGCGTCGCGCACCGGAACGGTCGCCCGGACCTCCATCTTGCCGCCGCGGTGGAGCGCGAAAACGGCGTCGACCGGATCGTCGGTGTCCTGGGTGCTGCTGTGGATGATCTCCGCTGCCACGATGACCTCTTCGTCATTGATCAGCGAGGACGCGTGGCCGACGGGCGGACGACCCGGCCGGAAGCTTGGAACCGGGTACGCCGAGGCGGCCCCGGGAAGGGCTGGACCGGGGCGCTGCCGTCGGGGCCGCGCCCTCGGATGAGGGTTTTTGTAACTGTTGAGCCTGAGCTGTGCTGCTTCTTCTTCCGGGCCGAGCGTAGGTCGGACGACGGCATCGCACCTATGCCTTTTCGTCCTCGTCGCACGCGCTCACTCCGCATCGCGGCCAAAATCCGGCGTCCGGCGTCTGGGACTCCGGACCCCGGTGGCGGCAACAGCGAACGAGCACGCGCACTCTCAGGGGTGAACCAGGACACGACGGGGAGGCGGTGCCCCGGATACGGAGTCGGCGTCGTGGACTTCCGTTCCTGCGCACCCCGAGCCTGTCGCGACTCGGTGGTCCGGTTCGAGCTTCGGGGGTCACCCGGTACCGAATTCTGACACACCCGCCGCCGGGACCGGCAGGTCGGGATGGGAGGATCCCTTGTTCCGCCGTCTCGCGTACACCTCCGCGACGGCGCGGCGACACCACGTACCTCCCACAGGAGCACCCTCATGCACCACCGTGCCCACCCCCGCCGCCCGGCCGCCGCGACCCTCTCCCTGGCCACCGCGGGAGCCCTGCTGCTGACCGGCTGCGGCGGCGGCGAGCAGGCCACCGCGAAGGACCCGGCCCAGGACCTCCGCGGCAGGATCCCCAAGGCGCAGCACGCCGCCGGGGTGCTCCGGATCGGCTCCGACCTCAACTACGCGCCGGTGGACTTCCGGGGCACCGAGGGCAAGCCGGACGGCATCGACCCCGACATCGCGAACGCCGTCGGCAAGATCCTCGGCCTGCGGATCGAGGTCGTCGACACCCCCTTCGAGAAGCTGATACCGAACCTGCAGGCCAAGCAGTTCGACGTGGCGATGTCCGGTCTGAGCGACATCCGCCAGCGCCGCGACGGCCTCGACGACACGGGCAAGCAGGTCACCCCGGGCGTGGACTTCGTGGACTACTTCATCGCCGGCACCTCGATCGTCGTCCAGAAGGGGAACCCCAAGGGCGTCCACACCCTGGACGACCTGTGCGGCCGGATCGTCGCGGTGCAGCAGAACACCACCCAGGACGAGATCGTCGCCCGCCAGGTCCTGGCCTGCGGCCGCGGCGGCAAGCCGCTGACCGTCCACAAGTTCGACAGCGACGCCAAGGCGCTGGCCGAGGTCGCCTCCGGCGCGGCGGCGGCCGGCCTGAACGACTTCCCGGTGGCCGCCTACGCGGCGAAGACCACCGACGGCGGCAATCGCTTCGAGGTGGCCGGCGCGCAGTCCCAGTCCAACCCGTACGGGATCGCGCTGCGCAGGGAGGACACCGAGCTGCGCGACGTGCTGGCCAAGGCGGTGGACCAGCTGATCCGCAGCGGCGAGTACGACAAGATCCTCGCCAAGTGGAACGTCAGCGCGGGCGCGGCCCAGAACGCGGTCGTCAACGGCGGGATCTGAGCGGGCCGCGTGGGCGGACCAGCGCGGCGGCGCCATCCGGCGGGCGCGCGGGCGGGCCTCCGGGCAGAGCGCAGGGGGATCTGCATACTTATACGCAGGGTGACAGGGACACGGTATTGGTCCGAATAGCGGACAGTGTGACCCCCCGTTATCCGATTTTGATCTGAATGAGGGCCATCCGACCGTCATCAGATGGCAGGATTCCCCCCATCTCCGATCGGGCCGGCCACTGGTCGAGGCGGTTCGATCAACGTCCACCTCGGCGGAGGGTGGCGGATGACGTATCACGCACCACCCTGCGCGACCCCTGCCCAGGCTCAGCACGACCGGCTCTGCCCGTTCGACGACGTACAGCGGCATTCACCCGTACAGCGCCGTACGGCCTGCTGCCCCGGTGTGCCGCTCCCCGCGGCGCGCTCCGCCCGACCTCTCCCTCAGGAGGAGATCCCCCTCATGACCGTCCGTACCCAGCGCACCCGTCTCCTCGCCGCCGGCGCGGTACTCGCCTCCGTCTCCCTCGCCCTGACCGCCTGCAGCAGCAGCAAGGACGGGAGCACCGGGGCACCCAACGCCAGTGCGACCGTCAACGAGGTGAAGGTCGACGACAAGCTGGCCGCCCTGGTGCCCGCCGACATCAAGTCCGCCGGAAAGCTCGCGGTCGGCTCGGACGCCTCGTACGCGCCCAACGAGTTCAAGGCCGACAACGGCAAGATCGAGGGCATGGACGTCGACCTGATCACCGCCGTCGCGGCCAGGCTCGGCCTCAAGGTCGACGTCCAGGACTCCGGTTTCACCGCGATCATCCCGGGCATCCAGTCGAACAAGTTCCAGATCGGCATGTCGTCCCTGACGGACAACAAGGAGCGCGAGCAGACCGTCGACATGGTCACCTACTTCAACGCGGGCAGCGCCATCGCGGTGAAGAAGGGCAACCCGGACAAGATCAACGCCGACGACCTGTGCGGCAAGAAGGTCGCCGTCCAGACCGGCACCACGCAGGCGCAGGAGATCACCGACACCCGCAACCCCGCCTGCGCCAAGGCCGGCAAGCCGGGCATCGTCAACGACGGTGACAAGTTCGACCTCCAGACCGACGTCACCAACGCGGTGGTCTCCGGTCGCGACCAGCTCATGATGGCCGACTCGCCGGTCGTCGACTACGCGATCAAGCAGTCCGGCGGCCAGCTGGAGAAGCTCGGCGCCACCTACGACGCCGCCCCCTACGGCATCGCCCTCGCCAAGGGCTCGGCGCTCACCCCCGCGGTCCAGGGCGCCGTCCAGTCGCTGATCGACGACGGCACCTACAAGCAGATCCTCACCAAGTGGGGCGTCGAGGCCGGTGCGCTCGACAAGTCGACCGTCAACGGCGCCGTCAGCTGACCCTCCGCCTGACTCTCTCTCCCCCGAGGCCACACCGTGAACTCTCTGGACAAGGGGAAGGCGACGAAGGGACGGCCTGAGACCATCAAGGCCGTCCCCGTCCGCCACCCCGGACGCTGGGCGGGCGCCGTCGTCATCGCCCTGCTCGCGGCGATGCTGCTGAGCGCCCTCTTCACCAATCCCGCCTTCAAGTGGGACATCGTCGGGAAGTACCTCTTCCACGACAGCATCGTGCACGGCATGCTCGTGACACTGGAGCTGACCGCGCTCGCCATGATCATGGGCGTGGTCGGCGGCATCATCCTCGCGGTGATGCGGCTCTCCCCCAACCCGCTGCTCTCCGGCACCGCGTGGATCTACATCTGGATCTTCCGCGGCACGCCGGTCCTGGTGCAGCTGGTGTTCTGGAACTTCCTCGGCCTGATCTGGGCCAAGCTCTCGATCGGCGTGCCGTGGGGACCGGAGTTCTGGTCCGAGTCCACCAACGTCCTGATCCCGACCTTCGTCGCCGCCCTGCTGGGCCTGGGCCTCAACGAGGCCGCCTACATGGCGGAGATCGTCCGGGGCGGCATCCAGTCGGTCGACGAGGGGCAGAGCGAGGCCTCGCACGCGCTCGGCATGAGCCGGTTCCAGACCATGCGGCGGATCGTGCTGCCGCAGGCCATGCGGGTGATCATCCCGCCGACCGGCAACGAGACCATCTCGATGCTCAAGACCACGTCGCTGGTCAGCGTGATCTCCCTGGAGGAGATCTTCCGGGCCGGCCAGGTGATCTACTCTCGGAACTACCAGAACATCCCGCTGCTGATCGTGGTCAGCCTCTGGTACCTGTTCTTCACGTCGCTGCTGACCATCGGCCAGTACTACATCGAGCGGCACTACGCCCGCGGCTCCAACCGGACGCTCCCGCCCACGCCGATCCAGCGGCTGCGGAGACTGTTCGCCGGGAAGCCCACCCCGAAGACCACCCCCGACGTGGTCCCGGGGCTCGAGGGAGGTGGTCACGTATGACCGATCTGACCAAGACCCCCGCCGACGCCGGCAACGGCGGCCCGATGGTCCGGGCCGAGGACGTCCACAAGTCCTACGGCGCGGTCCAGGTGCTCAAGGGCATCGACCTGGAGGTCAAGCAGGGCGAGGTGTTCTGCCTGATCGGCCCCTCCGGCTCCGGCAAGTCGACCTTCCTGCGGTGCATCAACCACCTGGAGAAGATCAACGCCGGCCGGCTCTGGGTCGACGGCGAGCTGGTCGGCTACCGGCAGAAGGGCGACCGGCTCTACGAGCTCAAGGAGAACGAGGTCGCGCTCAAGCGGCGCGACATCGGCATGGTGTTCCAGCGCTTCAACCTGTTCCCGCACATGACCGCCCTGGAGAACGTCATCGAGGCGCCGGTGCAGGTCAAGGGCGAGTCCAGGGCGAACGCCCGCAACCGCGGGATGGCCCTGCTGGAGCGGGTCGGCCTGGCCGACAAGGCGAAGAACTACCCCTCGCAGCTCTCCGGCGGCCAGCAGCAGCGGGTGGCGATCGCCCGGGCACTCGCCATGAAGCCCAAGCTGATGCTCTTCGACGAGCCCACCTCGGCACTCGACCCGGAGCTGGTCGGCGACGTCCTGGACGTCATGCGCGGCCTCGCCGAGGAGGGCATGACCATGGTCGTGGTGACCCACGAGATGGGCTTCGCCCGCGAGGTCGGCGACGCGCTGGTCTTCATGGACGGCGGTGTGGTGGTCGAGTCCGGCAACCCGCGCGACGTCCTCACCGACCCCCAGCACGAGCGCACCCGGGCGTTCCTGTCCAAGGTGCTCTGAGCGCACCGTCACGGCGCCCGGCAGGCCGGTCCTGCCGGGCGCCGACGTTTTCCCCGCCCGGGTAATAGGCTGGAGCCAATCAGCCCGTTACCGAATTTGGAAGGACCACCGTGGAGCTCGCCTCGTACGCCGATCTGGCCGTCCGGCTGGTGAACACCGAGGAGCCCGAGCGCGGCACCGACTCACTGACCTCGGTGGACGCGGTGCGGTCGCTGTTCTCCGACTCCTCCCGGGCCGCCGCGCTCGCCGACGAGGCGGACCTGCCGCGGCTGCGGGCCGTCCGGACCAGGCTGCGCGGGGTGTTCGAAGCCGCCGCCGAGGGGGACGAGATCCGCGGCGTCGACCTGCTGAACAGCCTGCTGATGGAGTACCCGGTCAGCCCGCTGGTCTCCGGGCACGACTACCTGGACGACGCCGGGCGGCCGCGCTGGCACCTGCACCTCGCCGAGAACTCCCCGACCGCCACCGCGCACTTCAGCGCCGTCGCCTGCATGGGGCTGGCCGTCCACCTGACCGAGCTGGGCGCCGACCGGCTCGGCATCTGCCAGGCCGCGCCCTGCCGCAACGCCTACCTGGACACCTCCACCAACCGGTCCCGGCGGTACTGCTCCGACCGGTGCGCCACCCGGGCCAACGTCGCCGCGTACCGGGCCCGCAAGCGGCAGGAGGCCCAGGAGGCGTCCGCCCTGGCCGGCCAGGGCCAGGCCTAGCGGCCGCCCGGGTCGACCCAGACGCCCAGCCGGCGGGCCAGTCCCGGGACCCGGCCGGGCCGGCCGGTCAGCAGCAGGCGCTCCAGCCGGCGGCCGGGGGCCAGCCAGGCCGGGCGCGGACGCAGCCGCAGCAGCACCCGGCCGAGCACCAGCTCGTCCGGGACGGCTCCGTAGCTGCGGCTGTCGCTGTCCACCGGCCGGTTGTCGGAGAGCAGCCACCACCCCTTCGCGCGCCGCTCGACGGCCCGCTTCACCACCAGCAGGTCCTGCTGGAAGGGGTGACGGAACACCACCACCGATCCCGGTCTGATCCGCGCGCCGTACCGGACCAGCAGCTGGTCGCCCTCACGCAGGGTCGGCGCCATCGAGGGCCCCGCCACATCGATCAGCCCGAACGGCGCGCCACCCCCCGGGGTGCCGCCCTCCGGTTCCGCCATCCGCGCCACGCCTCCTCCTCCCGGCTCGCCGCGTCCCAGTCTGCCGTACGGGCCGCCATCGGCCGATGCCCGAATTGGCCCGGTTCCGGCTCCACCTTTTGCCCTAGGCCCGCCGCCCGACCGCGAAACCCGGTGACCGGAAGGGTAATCTCGGGCGCGGGAAGACGATCTAAGGAAGGACTCCCATGTTCTCTCGTCTGTTTGCACCGCGCGCCACCGCCCACGCCCACTGCGACCTGCCCTGCGGCGTCTACGACCCCGCACAGGCCCGGATCGAGGCCGAGTCGGTGAAGGGCACCCAGGAGAAGTACCAGGCCAACGAGGACCCGGCGTTCCGCACCCGTGCCCTGATCATCAAGGAGCAGCGCGCCGAGGCCGTCAAGCACCACATCTCGGTCCTGTGGAGCGACTACTTCAAGGCCCCGCACTTCGAGAAGTACCCGCAGCTGCACCAGCTGATCAACGACACCCTGAAGGCCGCCTCGGCCGCCAAGGCGTCGACGGACCCGGCCACCGGCCAGGCCCTGCTCGACCTCATCGCCGAGGTCGACAAGATCTTCTGGGAGACCAAGCAGGCCTGATCGCCGATCAGGCACCGCCGACCGCCCCCGTCCGGACCGCCGGACGGGGGCGGTCGCGCGTTCCCGCACGCGGGACCCCCCGGTAAGGGGTGCCGGGCCCCCGTGCTTGTTATGCTGCCAGGGCGTCCCAGGGAGAAGTCCGGTGTGAATCCGGCGCTGACCCGCAACGGTGGGCGGGGCCCCGTGCCCCGCGAGCCCGATCGCCCCGGGACGCGGATCTCCCGACAACTCGCCGTGGACTGCGAGGGGATGGCGCCCCGGCAGCAGTGCGGCCCGGGCGCGCCGCCTCGCTGCCGTCGACGGCCCGAGGCGAAGGCGCGCCGCCCGTGAGCACCGCAGTGACCGCACCGGCCCCCGAACGGACGGCCCGTCGAATACCCGTCGTGCCCCTGGCCGCCGGCCTGGTCGCGGCCCTGCTGCTCTCGCTGGTCTGCGGAGTGGCGCTGGGCTCCACCGGGCTCGGCTGGACGCGCGTCCTGCGGCTGCTCGGCGCCGGGCTGACGGGTGGCCGGCTGGAGGCCGGGGAGGCGGCCGCGTACGCGATCGTCTGGGAGATCCGGCTGCCGCGCACCGTGCTGGCCGCCGTGGTCGGCGCCGGGCTCGCGGCCACCGGCGTCGCGGTGCAGGCGATGGTCCGCAACGCGCTGGCGGACCCGTTCGTCCTGGGCATCTCCTCCGGCGCCTCGGTCGGCGCCAACGCCGTCCTGCTGCTGGGCGCCTTCGCCTCGCTCGGGGTCTGGGCGATCTCGGTCTCCGCGTTCGCCGCCGCGCTGCTGGCGATGGTCCTGGTGTACGCCGCCGCCCGGACGGCGTACGGGCTCACCCCGCTGCGGCTGGTGCTGACCGGCACCGCGATGTCCTACGGCTTCTCGGCGGTGACGGCGCTGATGGTGTTCGGCGCCGCGCGCGGCGAGGCCGCCCGCAGCGCCATGATGTGGCTGCTCGGCAGCCTCGGCGGGGCCACCTGGGGGTCCGTCCCGATCGCCGCCGCCACCGTGGCGGCCGGCCTGGCCTACCTGGCCTGCGCCGCCGGGCGGCTGGACGCCCTCGCCATGGGCGACGAGACGGCGGCCTCGCTCGGGGTGGACGGCGACCGGCTGCGCCGCGAACTGTTCGTGGTGACCGCGGCCGTCACCGGCACCGTGGTCGCGGTCAGCGGCGCGATCGGCTTCGTCGGCCTGATGGTGCCGCACCTGACCCGGATGCTGGTCGGCGCCGGACACCGCCGGGTGCTGCTGGTCGCGCCGCTCGCCGGCGCCCTGCTGCTGGTCTGGGTGGACATCGTCTCCCGCACCCTGCTGGCGCCGGCCGAACTGCCGGTCGGGGTGGTCACCGCCGTCCTCGGAGTGCCCTGTTTCCTGCTGCTGATGCGCCGTCGCGGCTACACCTTCGGAGGCCGCTGATGGATCTCGCCCTCGACGCCGTCTCGGTCGACCTGGCCGGCACCCGGCTGGTCCACGACGTCACGCTCGGCGCCGCCGCCGGGCAGGTGGTCGGCCTGGTCGGGCCGAACGGCAGCGGCAAGTCGACCCTGCTGCGCTGCGTCTACCGGGCGCTGCGGCCCGCCGCCGGCGCCGTCCGGCTGGACGGCGAGGACCTGCACGCGCTCGCCGCGCGCGAGGCCGCCCGGCGGGTGGCCGCGCTGCCGCAGGAGCACTCCGCCGAGTTCGACTTCACGGTGGCCGAGGTGGTCGGCATGGGCCGGTTGCCGCACCGCGGCGGGTTCGCCCGGCCGACCGCGGCGGACACCGGGCGGTGCGCCGGCGCGCTGGACCGGGTGGGCGCGGGCCACCTGGCCGGGCGCGGCTTCCTGAGCCTGTCCGGGGGCGAGAAGCAGCGGGTGCTGATCGCCCGCGCGCTGGTCCAGGAGCCCCGGGTGCTGGTGCTCGACGAACCCACCAACCACCTCGACATCGCCCACCAGTTGGAGGTGCTGACGCTGGTCCGGGAGGCCGGTCCGACGGTGCTCACGGCGCTGCACGACCTCAACCTGGCGGCCGGCCACTGCGACCTGCTGTACGTCATCGCGGCCGGCCGGATCGTCGCCTCCGGGACGCCCGCCGAGGTGCTGCGGCCCGCCCTGCTGGCCGAGGTGTTCGGCGTCCGCGCGACCCCCGTGAAGCACCCCGGGACCGGCGCCGTCCAGCTGCTCTTCGACCGGCTCCGCCCGTCCTCCCCCGTCCCCGCCGACTCCCCCCGCTGAGGAAACCCCCATGCGCACCAAGGCCGTTGCCACCGCCGCCCTGCTCACCCTCGCGCTGACCGGCTGCGGCGCCGAGATCGCCCCCGCCGGGGACGCCGCCGGCTCCGCCCACTACCCGGTGACCGTCGACAACTGCGGTTCCGAGGTCACCTTCGAACGGAAGCCGGCCCGGACGGTGACCAACGACGTCGGCATCACCGAGCTGATGCTCGCGCTCGGCCTCGCCGACCGGATGGCCGGCTACGTGATGCCCGACGACAAGGGCCGGGTCGACCAGGTGGCCTGGAAGGACGGCTACCAGCAGACCACCTGGCTCTCCAAGCAGCAGATCACCAAGGAGATCGCCCTGGAGGCCAAGGCCGACCTGGTCTTCGCCGGCTGGCACTACGGGTTCGACGAGGCCGGCGGCTTCACCCCGCAGGCGCTGGCCGGCCTGGGCATCGACTCCTACGTGCTCAGCGAGTCCTGCCGCAGCGGCAAGGGCCCCGAGCGCGGTGTGATGTCCCCGCTGGACGCGCTCTACACCGACCTGGCCAACCTCGGCGAGATCTTCGACGTCCGGGACCGGGCCGACAAGCTGATCGCCGAGTTCCGGGCCCAGGTCGCCGCCGTCCCGCGGCCCGAGCGCCGGCCCCGGGTCTTCCTGTACGACAGCGGCGAGGACAAGCCGTACACCTCGGGGAAGTTCGCCGCGCCCGAGGAGATCATCGCCAAGGCCGGCGGGCAGAACGTGATGGGCGACCTCGCCGACTCCTGGACCACCGTCGGCTGGGAGAGCGTGGTCCAGCGCGACCCCGAGGTGATCGTCATCAACAACTACGGCTCGCCCGACGCCGAGGCCAAGCGGAAGTTCCTCAAGTCCTTCCCGCCGCTGGCGGGCGTCGCCGCCGTCCGCGACGACCGGATCTTCGTCCTGGACTACGTCGACCTGGTGGAGAGCCCGCGCAACCCGGCCGCGATCACCGCGCTCGCGGCGTACCTGCGCGGTGTGACGACCGGCTGAGCCGCGCGGCGGCGGGCGTACGCTCGGAGGTACGAGCCGACGGAAACGACCGGAGGAGCGAGAACATGACCATCATGGCCGCGCCGTCCGCCTTCGACACCGGCGCGCTGCGCGAGGGCATCGAGCGCAGCGACGCCGACGCGCTGCTGGCGCTGTACGCGGACGACGCCGAACTGCGCATGGTCGACCGCAAGACCCAGCCCAGCCACCCGCTGGTGATGCACGGCCTGGACGAGATCGGCGCCATGCTCGACGACGTCTACGGCCGGGAGATGAGCCACCGGCTGGAGCGGGTGGTGCTCGACGGCGACCGCCTGGCCTTCATGGAGTCCTGCCGCTATCCCGACGGGGTGCGGGTGCTGGTCACCTCGGTCGCGGACCTGCGGGACGGCCGGATCGTCGACCAGACCTCGATCCAGGCCTGGGACGAGGACGAGCAGGCCAAGTAGGCTCGTGGCATGATCCGCACCGCCGTAGTCACCGATGTCCCGGTCATCCACGCCATGATCCGCGAGCTCGCGGAGTACGAGAAGGCGCCGCACGAGGCGGTCGCCACCGAGGAGCAGCTGCGTGAGGCCCTGTTCGGCGCCGCCCCGGCGCTGTTCGGCCTGATCGCCGAGGACGACACCACCGGCGAGACGGTCGGCTTCGCGGTCTGGTTCCTCAACTTCTCGACCTGGCGCGGGACCCACGGGATCTACCTGGAGGACCTCTACGTCCGCCCGGAGGCGCGCGGCGGCGGCCACGGCAAGGCCCTGCTGCTGGAGCTGGCCCGGATCGCGGTCGAACGCGGCTACTCGCGGGTCGAGTGGTCGGTGCTCGACTGGAACGAGCCCTCGATCAACTTCTACAAGTCGCTCGGCGCGGTCCCGATGGACGGGTGGACCGTCCACCGGCTCACCGGCCGGGCCCTCGCCGAGGCCGGCACCCGCTGACCGGACGGACCGCCGGGGCAAGTCCCTCCCGGGGGCTGCCACCCTGCGTCGCGAGGGCCTACCATGAGTGACCCTCGCACCCGGTGTCGCTCGTTCCCGTGAAGGCGGGACCGGATCGCGACATCCGCCCGCCGATAGCGGTAACGTCTCGGGCGGATGCGCGGCGTCCGACCACCCCTGCCGGGGTATGACCGGTACGTACCGCACCACCCCTCTGGACAGTTGGGGCGAAGCAGTTGAGCCAAGCAACAGACAGTGCCGCGGCCACCGGCCCGGAAGCACAGCGCGTCACCCAGGAGGTGAGGGTGTCCCAGATCGACGGCGAGCCCGGAGTGCAGGACTTCGTGGAGGTCCGGCTGCCCGCGGCGGGTGCCTACCTCTCGGTGCTGCGAACAGCGACGGCGGGGCTGGCGGCCCGGCTGGACTTCACGCTGGACGAGATCGAGGACCTCCGGATCGCGGTGGACGAGGCCTGCGCCATCCTGCTCCAGCAGGCGGTGCCCGGCTCGGTCCTCTCCTGCGAGTTCCGGCTGGTGGGTGACTCGCTGAAGGTCATCGTCGCCGCCCCGACCACGGACGGCCGGGCCCCGGAGCGGGACACCTTCGCCTGGACGGTGCTCTCCGCACTGGCCGGCGAGGTGGAGTCCTCGGTCGCCGAGGACAACACCGTCTCCATCAGCCTGCACAAGAAGCGCGGCGGCTCCGCCGCCCACTAGAGCCGCCACAGCAGCACCGAAGAAGAGTCGTCCGCCCGGCACCACCCGGGCCGGCGGACGGCTCCCGGTACCGCCCACCACGCGGTACGACCAACGAGACGAATCCGGGACCGCCCCAGGTCCCGGTGCTCCCGGAACGGAACGGGGGAATGGCCGTGAGTGATCTGGACCGTACCGGCCTCGCGACGGCGGGCCCTGCCGTACCGACCCAGGCGAGCGTTCCCGGCCTCGCCGCCAACGACGAAGCGCACCCGAAGGACGCCCACCGGATGAGCCAGCCGACCGAGCCGACGTCTGATCCGTCGCCCACGCCCTCGCCCCCGTCCGCGGCACCGGAGTCCCCGGCGCCCCGCGACGACGCGGCCGGGGCGCTGCGCGGTGCGGTGCCCTCCCAGGCCCCGCACCGTTCGGGTGCGCCGGACCGGGAGGCGGCCCGGGCCCTGTTCGTCCGGCTGTCCGCGCTGCCCGAGGGCTCCTCGGAGCGGGTCGAGCTGCGCAACCAGCTGGTGCGGATGCACATCCCGCTGGTGGAGCACCTGGCCCGGCGGTTCCGCAACCGGGGCGAACCGCTGGACGACCTCACCCAGGTCGCCACCATCGGGCTGATCAAGTCGGTGGACCGCTTCGACCACGAACGCGGGGTCGAGTTCTCCACCTACGCGACGCCGACCATCGTCGGCGAGATCAAACGGCACTTCCGGGACAAGGGCTGGGCGGTCCGGGTACCGCGCCGGCTCCAGGAGCTGCGGCTGTCGCTGACCACGGCGACCAGCGAGCTCTCCCAGCGGCACGGCCGCTCCCCCACCGTGCACGAGCTGGCCGAGCACCTGGGGATCTCCGAGGAGGACGTGCTGGAGGGCCTGGAGTCCGCCAACGCGTACTCCACGCTGTCGCTGGACGTCCCGGACAGCGACGACGAGTCGCCGGCCGTGGCGGACACCCTGGGCGCCACCGACGAGGCGCTGGAGGGCGTCGAGTACCGGGAGTCCCTCAAGCCGCTGCTGGCCCAACTGCCGCCCCGGGAGCAGAAGATCCTGGTGCTGCGGTTCTTCCGCAACATGACCCAGTCGCAGATCGCCGCCGAGGTGGGCATCTCACAGATGCACGTCTCCCGGCTGCTGGCCCGCACCCTGGCCCAGCTCCGGGAGAAGCTCCTGGTGGAGGAGTAGAACTGACGGCCGCTCAGCGGCGGCCGCCGGCTCCGGCCCTCTGCGCTCAGCCCTCGTGCGGAGCGTAGAGGGCCGCCGTCGATCTCGGGGTGAGCAGGGCACCCATGCCGACCACGCCGAACAGGCCGATCGCCGCCCCGACGGCCACCATGGTGCCGCCGCTCTGCCACATGTAGTACGCCACCGGCAGGCAGATCGAGTTGGTCAGCACGGCCGGGCTGCGGCCCCACCGGCGCCCCTTGAGCAGCGCCCGGGCGGCCAGCAGCGGCAGCACGCCGAGCAGCACGATCACCAGGCCGCCGAACTCGTTCAGCGCGAGCTGCTTGGAGTCGCCGGACAGGGAGGACACCATGTCCCAGACGCCGACGACGACGAGCGCGGCGCCCTCCAGGGCGGTGATGGCGGCGCCTGCGGTCAGGGCCGCCGGCCGCTCGCTGCCGGGCGCGGGTACGGGTGCGGAGGATTCTGCGGTCACGACAGCAGGGTAGCCGCCGGTTGGTCCGTACCGACCCGTAGGCTGAGCACATGCGCGCTCTCCTGGTCGTCAACCCGAAAGCGACCACCACCAGTGGCCGCACCAGGGATGTGCTGATCCACGCCCTGCGCAGCGACCTCAAGCTGGAGGTGGCCCAGACCCAGTACCGGGGCCACGCGCGCGACCTGGCCCGCGAGGCGGCCGAGGACGGCACCGTCGACCTCGTGGTGGCCCTGGGCGGCGACGGCACCGTCAACGAGGTGGTCAACGGACTGCTGGCGCACGGCCCGGGCGAGAAGGTCCCCCGGCTGGCCGTGGTGCCCGGCGGGTCCACCAATGTGTTCGCCCGCGCGCTGGGCCTGCCCAACGACCCCGTGGAGGCCACCGGGGCGCTGCTGAACGCCCTGGAGAACCACCGGGAGCGGCCGATCGGCCTGGGCAAGGCGATGACCGACGGGCTGCCGGACCGCTGGTTCACCTTCACCGCCGGCCTCGGCTTCGACGCGGGCGTGGTGGGCCGGGTGGAGGAGCGGCGCAGAGCGGGGCGCAAGTCCACCCACGCGCTCTACATCGGCCAGGCCCTGCGGCACTACGTCACCCAGCGTGAGCAGCGCCGATCGGGCCCGGTCACCCTGCAAATGCCGGGCCGGGCACCGGTTCCGGGCCTGGTGCTGGCCATAGTCGGCAACACCTCTCCGTGGACGTTCCTGGGCAACCGCCCGGTCCACCCCTCGCCGCTCGCCTCCTTCGACACGGACCTCGACGTCTTCGGCATCACCCGGATGACCGCGTTCGGCACCGCTCGAACGGTCCGTCAGATCCTGCGGTCGCACACGCCTTCGGGCGATGGCACCGCCCCGGCCGGCCCGTCCGGCAAGCACGTCGTCTCCTACCATGACGCCCGGCACTTCACCTTGGTTTCGCAGGAACCGGCCCCGTTCCAGGTCGACGGGGACCACCTTGGAGACAGGAGTCGCGTCAGTTTCACAGGCGTACGGCGGGCACTGCGTGTGATTGTGTGACTGGAAGGGGGGTTCGCCCTTCTTCTCGAACGCACAAGCCCCCTTCACTCCATAGAAGTACTGGCTGTGAGCTAGGCGACACCGAAGAATCAAAAATTCCTCCCTGAAGGGGGTTGTATCCGGGCCCGAGGTTTGCGAACCTCTACATGGCGATCGGGACACATCGCAGCGACGGCAACCACAGACCCTGGCGGGTGCCGACCGCGGAGTGTCCCTCGAATCGCCGAATCCCTCCCCAGCACAGACCACCCGGGCCCGATGGGCCTTTGGTCTCTTTTGCTGTTGCGGGATTCGTGAAAGCGTTCACATTCACAAGCCATCGATTATGCCGACCGGGTCACCCCCGCGGCAGGAGGAGTTGGACGACCATGGACTGGC
This sequence comes from Kitasatospora sp. NPDC091207, assembly GCF_044768625.1. Classification (NCBI taxonomy): domain Bacteria; kingdom Bacillati; phylum Actinomycetota; class Actinomycetes; order Kitasatosporales; family Streptomycetaceae; genus Kitasatospora; species Kitasatospora sp. NPDC091207. Next base: position 256,873 of record NZ_JBIVVS010000003.1, on the reverse strand, counting down.
GCCACCGCGCTGTCTGCCGCGAAGAGGACCCGGAGCTGTTCTTCCCGATCGGGAACACCGGTCCTGCTCTGCTGCAGATCGAGGAAGCCAAGGCCGTGTGCCGCCGCTGTCCGGTCATGGAGCAGTGCCTGCAGTGGGCTCTCGAGACCGGCCAGGATGCCGGCGTCTGGGGCGGTATGAGCGAGGACGAGCGTCGCGCGATGAAGCGCCGCGCTGCCCGCAACCGCGCCCGCACCGCCTGATCACACGCCGTAATACCCATAGTGACCGCACCACCGATCAACACATGATCAAGGGCTTCCCTGCACCTCCTGGTGAAGCCTTCCGTACAAAGGACCTTGCTCGACACGGTCCCGCGACACCGGGCCGCCCAGGCACTTGATACTGTTCACTTAGAGCAATATTGTGGAGCTGAGGCGCTCACCGTGTGCAACGCACCGGTGAGGTGTCGCACCACCCAGAGCCCCCGTTCCGGCCGACTCCCCCCGACGGCCGGAACGGGTTGAGAGGCCCTGTCGACCCACCCCCCCCCGGTCGACAGGGCCTCGTTTCTGTTTCCGCGCCCAGGTCGTGCTCCCCGCCTCGGCGCCCGCGTCCGGTACTCGCGGTGGTGCTCGCGGTGACGCTGGAGTGCGCGCCCGGCGCTCCCCTCGGACGCACGCCCCCGTCACACTCCACTGCACCTCGTACGCCGCGCCCCGTCCGGCGGCCCCCGCCGGCCGGCACCGGGAGCGGCCAGGGCACCGGGAGTGCTCAGGGCACCGGGATCTCCAGGATCACCTTGGTGCCGCCGTTCGGCCCCGCCACCATGTCGAAGGTGCCGCCGAGCTCCCCGGTCGCCAGGGTGCGGACGATCTGCAGCCCGAGGTTGCCCGCCTGCTGCGGGTCGAACCCCTCCGGCATGCCCCGGCCGTCGTCCTGCACGGTGATCAGCAGGTACTCCTCCGGCCGGGCGCCGCCGTTCCAGCTGTCCGACCAGCCCATACCGGTGGCCGGTGCCCGGCCGCGCAGCGCGCTGACCTCCAGATTGCCGGAGGCGGACGGACCGAAGGCGTGCTCCAGCGCGTTCTGCAGCAGCTCGGTCAGCACCATCGCCAGCGGGGTGGCCACCTCGGCGGAGAGGATGCCGAAGCTGCCACTGCGCCGGGTCGCCACCCGGCCGTCCTGGGACAGCTCCACCACCATGGCCAGGACCCGGTCGGCGATGTCGTCGAAGGCGACCTGCTCGTCCAGCGCCTGGGAGAGCGTCTCGTGCACGATCGCGATCGAGCCGACCCGGCGGACCGCCTCGTCCAGCGCGGCCCGGCCGGCGTCCGAGTCCATCCGGCGGGACTGCAGCCGCAGCAGGGCCGCCACCGTCTGGAGGTTGTTCTTCACCCGGTGGTGGATCTCCCGGATGGTCGCGTCCTTGGTCATCAGCTCGCGGTCACGGCGCCGCAGCTCGGTGACGTCCCGGCAGAGCACCAGGGAGCCGGTCAGGGTGCCCTTGGGCTTGAGCGGGATCGCCCGCAGGGTCACCACCCCGCCCTGCACCTCGACCTCGGTCTGGCGGGGCGCCCAGCCGCTCGCCAGCTTCACCAGCGCCTCGTGCACCGCCGACCGCGAGGGCGGCACCAGCTCGGCGGTGGCCCGGCCGAGGTGGCTGCCGACCAGGTCGGTGGTGAGGCCGAGGCGGTGGTAGGCGGAGAGCGCGTTGGGGCTGGCGTAGGTGACGATGCCGTCGGCGTCGAGCCGGATCAGCCCGTCGCCGACCCGGGGGGCCGCGTCCATGTCGGTCTGCTCGACGCCGTGGTACGGGAACGTCCCGGCGGCGATCATCTGGGCCAGGTCCGAGGCGCTCTGCAGGTACGTGAGTTCGAGCCGGCTGGGGGTCCGGACGGTCAGCAGGTTGGTGTTGCGGGCGATCACGCCGAGCACCTTGCCCTCGCGCCGCACCGGGATCGACTCGACCCGGACGGGCACCTCCTCGCGCCACTCCGGGTCCCCCTCGCGCACGATCCGCCCCTCGTCGAAGGCGGCGTCCAGCAGCGGCCGGCGGCCGCGCGGGACGAGGTGGCCGACCATGTCGTCCTGGTAGGAGGTGGGCCCGGTGTTGGGCCTCATCTGGGCCACCGAGACGTACCGGATGCCGTCCCAGGTGGGGATCCACAGGACCAGGTCGGCGAAGGAGAGGTCGGAGAGCAGCTGCCACTCCGAGACCAGCATGTGGAGCCACTCCACGTCGGCACCGGTCAGGGTGGTGTGGCGGCGGACGAGTTCGTTCAGCGAGGGCACATGGCGAGCGTAGCCCCAGGTCCGGCGGGTGGGCCTGCCGCACCCGCCCGTGCGGGGGCGGCCCCAAGTTGTCCAGACCAATTTTCGGGGAGGCCTGGACAACCCAGATTGGTCTAGTCCACAATGAAAGAGCACCAAGGAGAGACCCCCCGCGCAACTGCCCTGACCGCGCGAGGTCGCTCCTCGGTCGGACGCCGCCGAGCGAGGACCCCGCACAGTTCTCGGTCGACCCGGTGCCCGACGACAGCTCCGGGCTGCGGTGCCGCATGGGTTGAGGGTCCCGTGTCGGCGCCGTGGCCCGTAGTGCTTTCCGCCCCCGGCCGTACCTGCTGGGCCGCTCAACGCCGAACCCCCGTCCACAGGCTGTGGACGGGGGTTCGGCGTTTCGGCGTCAGTGGGTCTCGGTGACCTTCGCCAGGGCGCGCGGGGCGTCCGGGTCCTGGCCGCGGGCGATGGTGACCTCGTAGGCCAGCTGCTGCAGCGGCAGGATCTCCAGGATCGTCTGGACCTCCTCGGGCACACCGGCCGGCAGCGCGAAGCCCGCCGAGGCGGCGTCCACCTGATCCTGCTGGCCGATGACCATCAGGTCCGCGCCGCGGCCGCGCAGGCGGTCCAGGACCGGCTGCAGGGCCTCGCCGCCCTTGCCCTCCGGGACGATCGCGATGACCGGGGAGACGTTGTCGACCATGGCCAGCGGGCCGTGCAGCAGGTCGGCGCCGGAGAACGGGGAGGCCGGGATGTAGGTGGTCTCCATGAGCTTCAGCGCCGCCTCGCGGGCGGTCGGGTAGCCGTAGCCGCGCGAGGTGATGACCAGGCGCTGGGCGAAGCGGTAGCGCTCGGCCAGCGCCTTCACCTCGGCCTGGCGGGCCAGGATGCCGGCGGCCAGCGACGGCAGCTCCTTGGCGGCCGCGCCGTCGCCGCCGCGCAGGCCCTCGACCAGCAGGTACAGCGCCAGCAGCTCGGCGGTGTAGGTCTTGGTGGCGGGCAGCGCCTTCTCCGGACCGGCCAGCACGTCGATGTGGAACTCGGAGACCTCGGCCAGCGGCGAGGAGGCGTTGTTGGTGACCGCCAGCGTGATGGCGCCCGCCTCGCGGGCCGCCTTGGTGGAGGCCACCAGGTCCGGCGAGCCGCCGGACTGGCTGACGGTGATGACCAGCACGTCCGTGAGGTCCGGCTTGGCGCCGTACGCGGTGGTGGTGGACATCGAGGTCAGGCCGGCCGGCTTGCCGAGCAGGATCTCGATCAGGTACTTGGCGTAGAGCGCCGCGTTGTCCGACGTGCCGCGCGCGGTGAGCAGGACGAAGCGCGGGTTGCGGGCGGCGATCTGGGCCGCGATCTCGAAGATCTTCGGGGCGCCCTCGTCGAGGATGCGCTGGAGGACGGCCGGCTGCTCGGCCATCTCCGCCGCCATGATCCGGCCGGGGACGGGGACAGTCTGCGTGTCGGACATCTGGATGTGCCTCCGATGAGATGGTTCGACCCCGCCCGGGCGGGGATGCCCGGCGGGGACCTCTACGGCGGCGAGTCCGCACACTCGCTGCGGTGATTCCTGCGGCAATCCTACGGGGCCTCCCCCGCGCAGCACATTCGAGAGCCCCTCCCGGCGGTCCGGAAGGGGCTCCCGTCGGCTCACGGGCCCCGTCGGGCGCGGCTCAGCCCTGCTTGTTGATCAGCTGGTCGATCGCGGCGTCCGCCTCCTTGGCGGCCTGGTCGACCGGCTTGTTGCCCTTGAGGATCGCGGTGAGCATGTCCGGCAGGATCTTCTGCTTCTCGATCGCGCCCCAGCCCGGCGCCAGCGGGGTGAACCAGGCGTCCGGCACCGCGTTGGCCGCGGCGGCGGTGGTCGGCTTGCTCTTCAGCGGGTTCAGCTGGGTGAGGTTGTTCGGCAGGATGTCCTTGTCCGCCAGCGCCTGCTGGGACTTGGTGCTGGTGAACATCCGGACCCAGTCGGTGGCCAGCGCGGCCGACGGCGACTTGGCGGTGACGGCGAGGTCCGAGCCGCCGATGAAGGTCGGCAGCGGCTTGCCGCCCGGGCCGGGCATGGTGGCCAGCTTGACGGCGTCCTTGAGGGTCGGGTCGCCGGTGACCGGCGCGGTCACGCTGGAGGCCTCGTAGCCGTTGCCGTAGAAGGCCCCGGCGTGCCCGCGGGCCATCGACTCGAACTGGTTCTGCTCGTTGACCGCCAGGTCGCCCTTGTTGTACTTGCGCACCAGGTCGACGAAGTGGTTCAGCCCCTGCTGGGACTTCGGGTCGCTCAGCGTGCCGTGCCAGTTGCCGGCGCTGTCGAAGCGGGCGATGGCGCCGCCGTACGCGGAGACGTAGCTCATCGCCGCGTACCAGTACGGGCCGGGCAGGTAGAGCGCCGAGTAGCTCTTGTCGGCCTTGTTCTTGTCCGCGACCTTGTCCAGCGCCGTCCGCAGCTCGTCCTCGGTCTTGGGGAAGTCCGCGCTGCCGGTGGCCGCCTGGAAGGCGTTCGCGTTGTAGATGGCGACCCGGGCGCCCGCGTAGTACGGCACGCACCAGAGCTTGTCCTGGTAGGTGCAGGTGTTGGCGAGCGCCTTGATCCAGGCGTCGGAGTTGTCGAAGGTGGAGCGCTCCACCGGGGCCAGCGCGCCGGCGAGCACGTACTTCATGGTCTCGGTGTTGCCGAGCTCCACGACGTCGGGGGCGCTGCCGTCGGCGAGCGCCTTGTCCAGCTTGCCGACCTTGTCGGCCCACCCCTGGTAGGCGAGCCGCAGGGTGACGTTCGGGTACTTCGCCGCGAACTCGTCGTTCACCCGCTGCACGAGGTCGGGCCAGTTCTTCTGGGCGTCGTCCATCAGCCAGACGGTGACCGTGCCGGTGGCGGACTTCGGGTCCGCCGTGGCGGCCTTGCCGTCTCCCGACGGCGAGCCGCCCGAGGAACAGGCCGTCAATCCGGCGGCGAGCGCCATGATCCCGAACGTCGCCATGAGCTGACGCTTCTTCACGCCATCCTCCGAGGGTGCTAGAGCCTGTGCCCGCCGGCAGCGTGATGGCGCGTCCGCCAGGAGAGCTCCGGGCGGGGACGGCGAAGTGCTTCAGGAAGGGCCAATACCACATCCGGTGAGGTTGAATTTCGAACCGGATGGACTGGAGCCTGGCCTAGACCACTGGCGGTGTCAACGCCAAATGGCCAGGCCGCAAAGGACGTTGCAGACCTGTTGTACCGCGTGGCGATCAGTCGCCGCCTCATCACCCTAAGTAGAACTTAAGGCTGGCTTAAGGCCGATTTGAGAGAACACCGACAGATGACGACTTCGCAGGTCAACGGGGGGAAAACAGAGCGGGCCCGTCATGCGCCATGCGCATGACGGGCCCGCTCGCGAGTGCCTTCCCGGCACTCGGGGTCACGGTCCGACAGAACCTCAGCCGATCGCTCCCGACTGGCCGGTGAGCACCTCGACGGCCGCCAGGCCGCAGACCCGGGCGGCACCGTGGGTGGCGATGTGGAGCGCGCCCACCGGCCCGGACTGCGGCAGGCCCATCTCGACCACCGCGGCGTCCGGACGGGCCGCCACCAGACGGGACAGCGCGGCGGACATCCACGGGTAGCGGTGGGCGTCACGGACCACCAGCACCAGACGGCGGCCCTCGGCGCCGGCCACCACGTCGGCGACCAGCGCGTCCAGCCGCTCCGGCGCGGCGTCCTTCGGGCCGACCTCCCGGGTGCGGGTACCGGGGAAGCGGTCGGCCAGCATGTCCGCCACGCCCCACGGGGTCACCGCGCCGACGGCGATGTTGGGCTCGTCGGCGAACGAGGCCACGTACGGGCGCTCGGTCACCGGCAGGGCCTCCCGGCCCGGGGCCCGGACCACGCGCAGCGCGCGGCGGGCGGCCCGCAGGCCGACCGCCAGGTCGGGCTCCAGCCGCTCGCCCTGGGCCGCGATCCGGCCCCAGCTGCCGAGCGCGCGCACCCGGTCGGCGGCGTCGGCCAGCCGCTCCTCGGCGAGCTTGCCGGCCCGCACGCCCGCCACGATGGCGTCGCGCAGCAGCAGCACGGTCTCCTCGTCGGCCAGACCGCCGCCGACGCAGATCGCGTCCGCGCCGGCCGCCAGGGCCAGCACGGTGCCCTCGCCCATCCCGAAGGTGTCGGCGATGGCGCCCATCTCGATCGCGTCGCTGACGATCAGACCCTGGTAGCCCAGGCCGCCGTCGGCCGGGGCCGCGCGCAGCAGGTCGCGCAGGACCCGGGGGCTCAGCGTGGCCGGCAGCTGGGGGTCGAGCGCCGGGATCATGATGTGGGCCGTCATCACGGCCTTGGTGCCGGCGGCGATCGCGGCCTGGAACGGGATCAGGTCGCGGGCGCGCAGCACGTCCAGGTCGACGTCGATCACCGGCAGGCCGTGGTGCGAGTCGACCGCGGTGTCGCCGTGTCCGGGGAAGTGCTTCGAGCAGGCGGCCACGCCGGCCGACTGCAGGCCCTCCACCCAGGCGGCGGTGTGCCGGGCGCACAGCTCCGGGTCGGCGCCGAAGGAACGGACGCCGATCACCGGGTTGCGCGGGTTGGAGTTGACGTCCGCGGTGGGCGCCCAGTTGTAGTTGACGCCGGCGGCCGCCAGCGCGCGGCCCAGCTCACGGGCGACGTCGCGGGTCAGCGCCGGGTCGTCGATCGCGCCGAGGGCGAAGTTGCCCGGCCAGGAGGAGCCGGAGCCGGCCTCCAGGCGGGTGACGTCGCCGCTCTCCTCGTCGATCGCGATCAGGAGGTCCGGGTTCTCCTCGCGCAGCGCCTTGGTCAGCGCCGAGAGCTGGTCGAGACCGGTGACGTTGCGGTCGAAGAGCGCGACCGAACCGAGGCCGGCCGCGAGGTGGCGGCGGACCCACTCCGGGGGCTCGGTGCCGACGAAGCCGGGCTGCAGGACGGTCAGCGCGTCGCGGTGCAGCTGGTCGCTGGCCGGGAGGGTGGGGACAAGGATGCTCACGTCGCGTCAGCCCTTCACTGCACCGTCGGTCAAACCACCGACGGCCTTGCGCTGGAGGAATACGAAGAGGATCAGCACCGGGAGGGCGAACAGCGTCGAGGCCGCCATGGTGGCGCCCCAGTCGGTGCCGAAGTTGGTCTGGAACGAGGAGAGCCAGAGCGGCAGGGTCTGCCCCTCGGTCTTGTTCAGGATCAGGACCAGGGGGAACTCGTTCCACGCGGTGATGAAGCCGAACAGCGAGGTCGACATCAGGCCCGGGGCCAGCAGCGGGAAGATCACCTTCATGAAGGCCTGGGTGCGGGTGCAGCCGTCGACCATGGCGGACTCCTCCAGTTCCTTCGGGACGGCGGCGATGAAGCTGCGCAGCGTCCAGATGGTGAAGGGGAGGACCATCATCATGTAGAAGGCGGTCAGCGGGACGAGGCTGTTCAGCATCTCGCTGTCGCGGGAGATCAGGTAGACCGCGATGGTCATGACCTCCCAGGGCGCCATCTGCGCGGCCATCACGACCAGCACGAAGGCCTTGCGGCCGCGGAAGCGCATCCGGGCGATGGCGAAGGACGCCAGGGTCGCGATCACCAGCGAGATCAGCACCGCGACGATGGTCACCGTGAAGCTGTTGGTGACGTACGTCCAGAACTTGGGGGCGTTGATCGCCGTCGTGAAGTGGTCGAGCGTCGCGTCGAGGGGCAGGAAGACCGGCGTCCGGCTGACGATGTCCTTCTGTTCCTTGAAGGCGGTGATGACCATCCAGTAGACGGGGAAGATGAAGAAGACGAAGAGGACGAGCGCGATCACGTTCGGCCAGGTACGTCCGATGAGCGAGCGCCTCACAGCTCGTCCTCCTGCTTCAGAATGATCCGGAAGTAGTACGCCATCAGCACGCCGAGCATCAGGATGGTGAGCACCGCGATCGCGGCGCCGGTCCCGTAGTGCTGGGCGCCGGAGCCCTCCAGGAAGGCGTGCACGGGCAGGGTCCGGGTGAGCGAGTCGGGGCCGCCGGCCTTGATCGCGTAGACCTGGGTGAAGGCCTTGAAGACCCAGATGACCTCAAGGAAGGTCGTGGCCAGGAAGAACGGCTTCAGGCTCGGGAAGATCACCGAGGTGAAGATCTTGGTGGGGCCGGCGCCGTCCATCCGGGCCGCTTCGTAGAGCTCCTTCGGGATGGTGGTCAGCCCCGCGTACATGTTGAACGCCACGAAGGGGATCGAGCCCCAGACGATCAGCAGGATGATCACGAAGAAGGTGGAGTACTGGCTGCCGGTCCAGTTGTAGGCGGCCATCGAGTGCCACCCCAGCTGGTCCAGGAACCAGTTGACGACACCGAAGCGGGTGTCGAACAGCCAGGTGAAGACGGTGGTCGCGGCGACCACCGGCATGGCCCAGGCGAGGAGCAGACCGACCGAGAGGACCAGTCGCATCTTCTTGCCGAGGCGGTTGAGCAGCAGACCGACCAGCGAACCGCCGACCATGATCAGGACCACGTTGACCAGGGTGAACGCGACCGTCCGGCCGGTGACCGCCCAGAACTCGGAGTTGGTCAGCTGCTCGGTGTAGTTCTCGAAGCCGTTCCACTCGGTCAGGTGCTGGACGAGCTGGCGCGCGTTCAGGTTCTGGAACGAGACCAGGACGGTCTTCAGCAGGGGCCAGCCCAGCAGGCCGAGGGTCACCACGGTGGCCGGCAGCAGCAGCAGGTACGGGGCGAACCGCGTGCCGAAGCCCGGTCCGCCCGCTGCTCTGGTGCTCTTCTTCGGAGTGCCCTTGACGCCGCCGTCGGCGACGCTCGTCTCAATAGTGGCCACAGCAGCCTTCCCTGTGTCCGGGGACTGTGTCTGCACCCGCTCCGAATGCACAGCCATCGTTCTCTCTTCCTGACAACCTGACCACGACGGACAGGCGCCGCTCACCGGCCCCCCGCCGGGGGCCGGTGAGCGACGCCGCTCGACCACTTACTGCTTGGCGTTCAGACGCTTGGCGATCTCGTCGTCGGCCTTCTTGGCAGCGGCGGCGTAGTCACCGGTCAGGGCGCCGGTCAGGAACTCCTTGATGGGGTTCGGGTTGTTCTCGACGCTCGCCCAGTTCGGCGTGGTCGGGGTGATGCCACCGGAGGCGGCACCGAGCTTGGCGGCGGCGGCGAAGTCGCCGACCACCTTGTCGTCCAGCGACTTCTTGTTCGGGATGCTGCCGGCGGCGGCGACCAGGCCCTCGTTCTTGTCGTTCAGGGCGATCTTGAGGAAGTCCTTCGCCATGTCGCTGTTCTTGCTCGCCTGGGCGATCGCCAGGTTGGAGCCGCCCAGGAACACACCGGAGGCCTTGTCGGCGGTCTTGCCCGGGAGCGGGAAGTAGCCGATCTTCTCCTTCGGCATCTCCTTCTCGGTCGGGATCTCCCAGCCGAGGCCGATGATCGAGCCGATGTCGCCCTTGGCGAAGACGTCCTTCTGCTGCGGCTTGGCCTCGTCACCGTCCTTGGCGGCGGTGGTCGAGTGGCTCTGCAGCGCCTTGTAGGTCTCGAAGGCCTTCTGCGCCTCGGGGGTCGACAGACCGCCGACCCACTTGTCGCCGTCCTTCTTCGCGAGCTTGCCGCCCTCGCTGGTGAGGAGACCGAAGTAGACGTACCACTCCTGGCCCGGCATGTAGATCGCGTCGGAGACGCCGGGGACGGCCTTGACCTTGTCCAGGTCGGCGTAGAACTCGTCCAGGGTCTTCGGGGGCGTGGTGATGTTCGCCTTGCCCCAGATCTCCTTGTTGTAGGCGACCACGCGGTTGGTCACGAACCACGGGGCGGCGTACTGCTTGCCGTCCAGGATCGCGGACTCGCTCTGGTTGGCGTTCCAGTCGGCACCGCCGATGGCGGCCTTGTCCTTGGTGATGTCGAGGAGACCACCGGTGGCCGCGTAGCCCGCGGTCTGGGTGTTGCCGACCTCGAGCACGTCGACCGAGCCCTCGGACAGCGCGGCGGTGACCTTCGGGCCGATACCGGTCCACTCCTGGATCTGGTACTCGATCTTGGAGCCCGGGTAGGTGGTCTCGAACTCGGTCTTGACCGCGTCGTCCCAGCCCTTGGGGGCGGAGCCAGACATCAGCCACACCTTGAGCGTCTTACCGCTGTAGTTCTTGGCGGCGGACGAGGACGAGCCGGCCTTGTCGCCGTCGCTCTTGGCGTCCGAACCACAAGCCGCCAGGCCGACGACCATTGCTGCGACGCCGACCGCCGCGATGAGCTGACGCTTCACGCCATCCTCCTGAGGGATGCCTGAGTTACCCCCGTCGGGTGGCTGCGGCAGACCCACGTAAAGCGGGAGGAAAGGTGCCGCCGACCCCATCGAACGGGTGGGGGGATTCATAGTTACTGATCTAGTGGTGTAGACCAGATGCCTGGAGCTTGGCCTAGACCAATGGGCCTGTCAACGGCTCTTCGACCGATCCGGACCACCCGTTATCAAGCCGACACCGCACATCGTTCATCGCGTGATGAGGTATTCGTTCCGTAGCCATACATGCAACGATGTGAGTTGTTAACGATGCGGCGGGGCCCCCAAAGGCCCCGCGAGAAGCGGGAGACAGGTCCGATGAGCAGCGACGGGGGCAGCACGGCCCAGGTCAACGACCCCCAGGTGAAGAACCTCCCGGCGCAGACCGGTGCGGACGCCACCGCGCGGGTGCCCAAGTACTACGGCCTCAAGCGCCACCTGCTGCAGCTCACCGAGACCCAGCCGGCCGGCACCCCCGTCCCGCCCGAGAGGGCACTCGCCGCCCAGTTCGACACCTCGCGCACCACCGTCCGCCAGGCGCTCCAGGAGCTGGTGGTCGAGGGGCGGCTGGAGCGCATCCAGGGCAAGGGCACCTTCGTCGCCAAGCCCAAGGTCGCCCAGGCCCTCCAGCTGACCTCCTACACCGAGGACATGCGCGCCCAGGGCCTGGAGCCCACCTCCCGGCTGATCGAGATCGGCTACATCACCGCCGACGACCGGCTGGCCCCGCTGCTGGACATCAAGCCCGGCGGGCGGGTGCTGCGGATCGAGCGCCTGCGACTGGCCAACGGCGACCCGATGGCCATCGAGGTCGCGCACCTCTCCGCGAAGCGCTTCCCCGCCCTGCGCCGCAACCTGGCCAAGCACAACTCGCTGTACACGGCCCTGCGCGAGGTGTACGCCGTCACGGTGGCGGAGGCCGAGGAGACCATCGAGACCACCCTGGCCACCCCGCGCGAGGCCGGACTGCTCGGCTCCGACCTCGGGCTGCCGATGCTCCAGCTCGCCCGGCACTCCTTCGACGCGGACGGCGACCCGGTCGAGTGGGTCCGGTCCATCTACCGCGGCGACCGGTACAAGTTCATCACCCGGCTCAAGCGCCCCGAGTAGGAGCCTCCGACCGCTCCTCCGCCAGGACTCCGGGCACCGGCGTACGCACGCGTACGCCGGTGCCTTTGTGCGGGGGCACGGCGCGCGGTGGGCCGCCCCGGCGCGCGACACGTCCGGAATGCGGGAAGTTCTGTCGTTCCCGGTGACACAGATCACGCCATGCTCTAGATTTCGCAGCCGTATTGACTGCCGATCACCAGTGGTGCTGCTCGGCGGGCTCGGGGGGCCGTGCGGTACCTCCGGGCTGCGGCGCCGTCGGGGTGAACCCTCTGGAGCGGAGCCGAAAGATGCCGTCAGATCCTGCTGCCGTTGAATCTGTCATGCCCGAGCCACCGGGCTCGGGAGCCGTTCCCGCGGTGACCCCGGAACGGGTGCTGGCCGGGCTCGCCCTGCTCGTGCCGATCGTCGCGATGCTCTGGGTGTCCTCGTACGACAAGACCGGACCCGAGGCGGGCGGGGTCCCCTTCTTCTACTGGTACCAGCTGCTCTGGGTACCGGTCTCGGCCGTCTTCACGGTCGCCGCGTACCTGCTGATCAACCGGGACGAGAAGGCCCGCAAGGCCGCCCGGAAGGCGGGTGGCGCGCGATGAACGGCGTCAACGTACCGGCCCTGACCGTCTTCGTCCTCTTCTTCGTCCTGGTCACCGTGATGGGCTTCCTCGCCTCGCGCTGGCGCCGGGCGGACAACGCCCAGCACCTGGACGAGTGGGGGCTGGGCGGCCGCAGCTTCGGGACCTGGGTCACCTGGTTCCTGCTGGGCGGCGACCTCTACACCGCCTACACCTTCGTCGCCGTCCCGGCCGCGGTCTACGCGACCGGCGCGGCCGGCTTCTTCGCGGTGCCGTACACGATCGTCGCGTACCCGCTGGTCTTCCTCTTCCTGCCCCGGCTCTGGTCGGTCTCCCGGGTGCACGGGTACGTCACCCCGGCCGACTTCGTGCGCGGGCGGTACGGCTCCAAGCCGCTCGCCCTGGTGGTCGCGCTGACCGGCATCCTGGCCACGATGCCCTACATCGCGCTGCAACTGGTCGGCATCCAGGCGGTGCTGGACGTGCTGGGCGTCGGCGGCGGCGAGAACGCCAACTGGTTCGTCAAGGACCTGCCGCTCTTCATCGCCTTCGGTGTGCTGGCCGCCTACACCTACTCCTCCGGGCTGCGGGCGCCGGCCCTGATCGCCTTCGTCAAGGACACCCTGATCTACATCGTGATCATCGTCGCGGTGATCTACATCCCGATGCGGCTCGGCGGCTACGGCCACATCTTCGACGCGGCCGGCGAGAAGTTCAGCGCCCCCAAGTCGGCCGGCTCGCTCACGGTGCCGGAGAACAAGCAGTGGACGTACGCCACGCTGGCGCTCGGCTCGGCGATGGCGCTCTTCATGTACCCGCACTCGGTGACCGGTGTACTGGCCTCGAAGTCCCGCAACACGGTCCGCCGCAACATGGCGATCATGCCGGCGTACTCGCTGATGCTGGGCCTGCTGGCACTGCTCGGCTTCATGGCGATCGCGGCCGGCATCGGCAAGGGCGACAAGAAGTTCAACGCCCAGCTCTCGGTGCCGCAGCTGTTCGAGAACATGTTCCCGGACTGGTTCACCGGCGTGGCCTTCGCCGCCATCGGGATCGGCGCCCTGGTGCCGGCCGCCATCATGTCGATCGCGGCGGCCAACCTCTTCACCCGCAACGTCTACAAGGAGTTCCTGAAGCCGGCCGCCACGCCGGCCGACGAGACCCGGGTCGCCAAGCTCGCCTCGCTGCTGGTCAAGGTCGGCGCGCTGGCCTTCGTGCTCACCATGGACAAGCAGGCCGCGATCAACCTGCAGCTGCTGGGCGGGCTCTGGATCCTGCAGACCTTCGTCTCGATCGTCGGCGGCCTGTTCACCCGGTGGTTCCACCACTGGGCGCTGTTCGCCGGCTGGGCGGTCGGCATGATCTACGGCACCTGGGAGGCCTACGACATCGCCAGCCCGGCCACCAAGCACTTCGGCGGGAACGCCGCCGAGATCCCCGGCATCGGCGAGCTCGGCTACATCGGCCTGACCGCCTTCGCGCTCAACCTGGTGGTCTCGGTGACGCTCACGCTGGCGCTGAAGGCGTTCAAGGCGCCGGAGAGCCCGGACGAGACCCGGCCCGGTGACTACAGCGCCGAAGCGGGCGACGAAGAGCTGAAGAACGCGCCGGAGCCCGTGGCGGCGCACTGATTCGCACCGCGCGCGCCCTGTGACCGCGCCGCCTCCTCCGTGAACACTGGAGGAGGCGGCGCGATCATATGTATGAACGGCCGCACACGCAGGGCACCACCAGACCGGACCGGCATCCGGCCGGCACCTGATCGACCCACGGGGAGCAGCGGCGATGGCAGATCTCGGCACCACGCTCAACGGTCAGCACCAGTCCACCCACCGGGCCGGCCCACCGGCCGGCACGGCGCCCTACCCGGCGTCGCCCGCCCCGCACACCGCGCCGGCCGCGGCGCCCGGCCCGCTGCCCTCCTTGCTGATCGCCACCCGGCACGGCGAGTCCACCGCCAATGTCGAGTTCCAGCTGGCCGAGGCGGCCGGCGCGCTGAGCGTGCCGATCAGCTGCCGGGACGCGGACATCCCGCTCTCGCTGCACGGCCGGCAGCAGGCCCAGGCGCTCGGTCGCTGGTGGGCCGGCCTGCCCGGCGCCGACCGCCCGCGCAGCGTCTGGTGCTCCCCCTACGAGCGCACCGCCGAGACCACCCGGATCGCGCTGGCCCAGGCCGCCGGACTGGGCGCGGTACCGGTCTCGCTCGCCGTCCGCTACGACGAGCGGCTGCGCGACCGCGAGCTGGGCGTCCTGGAGATGCTGCCGAAGGCCGCGATCGAGGCCAAGCACCCGGAGGAGGCGGCGAGACGCCGCAAGATGGGCGAGCTCTACTACCGTCCACCGGGCGGCGAGTCCTGGGCGGACGTGGCCCTGCGGGTGCGCAGCGTGCTGCGGGACATCTGCGTGGAGGAGGCCGGGCGACCGGTCCTGCTGGTCGCGCACGACTGTACGGTGCTGATGCTCCGCTACGCGCTGGACCGGCTCACCGAGGCGCAGTTGACCGCCCTGGAGCCGGTCCGCAACTGCTCCACCAGCCTCTGGCGCGCCGAGGGCGGGCGGCTGCGCCCGACGCACTGGAACGACACCGGGCACCTGGCCCTCGGCTGACGTCCGGGCGGCGGGCCGCCGAGCAGCGGGCGGCCGAGCAGCGGGCGGGCCGCCGAGGGCGGTCAGGCGGCCGGCTCGGCGAAGCACCGGCGGTAGGCCAGCGGAGTCGTCCCCAGCCGGCGCCCGAAGTGGTGCCGCAGGGTGGCGGCGTTGCCGAACCCGCAGCGGGCCGCGATCGCGTCGACCGGCTCGGCGGTGGACTCCAGCAGCCGCTGGGCGAGCAACAGCCGCTGCCCGGTCAGCCAGCGGTGCGGGGTGGTCCCGGTCTCCTGCTGGAAGCGGCGGGCGAAGGTGCGCGGGGACAGATGGACCCGGGCCGCCAACTGCTCGACGGTGGACTCCTCGTCCAGGTGGTGGCGCATCCAGTCGAGCAGCGGCGCGAGGGACTCGCCGTCCCCCTCGGGCAGCGGCCGGGCGACGAACTGCGCCTGCCCGCCCTCCCGGTGCGGCGCCACCACCATCCGGCGGGCGATCCCCCGGGCCACCTCGGCGCCCTGGAGCTTGCGGACGAGGTGCAGACAGGCGTCGATGCCCGCCGCCGTGCCGGCCGAGGTGATCACCGGGTCGTCGTCCACGTAGAGCACGTCCGGCTCGACGCTGGTCCTCGGGAAGCGGGCGGCCAGCTCCTCGGCGTGCCGCCAGTGCGTGGTCGAGCGGCGGCCGTCCAGCAGCCCGGCGGCACCGAGCACGAAGGCGCCGCTGCAGATCGAGAGGACCCGGGCACCGCCCTCCACGGCGGCCCGCACGGCGTCCACCAGCGGCTCCGGGTAGTGCGGGCGCACCCCGGTGGCCGTCACGACGACGAGGTCGGCCTCGGCGAGCCGCTCCGGGCCGTACGGGACGTCCACCGTGAAGCCGGCATGGGTGCGGTGCGGACCGGGGTGGGCGCCGGCGACGGCGAAGTCGTACCGGGGCAGGCCGTCCGCGCTGCGGTCCAGGCCGAAGACCTCGCAGGCCACCCCGAGCTCGAAGGGGTGGAGCTCCTCCAGCACCACCGCGACCACGTTGTTCAGCATGCCGCCCAGGATGCCTCCCCGGGGTGCCCGCGGGGAAGGGTCCGGATGGCAGGATTTCGAGGCAATCGGTCATTCCTGCCACTCGTCGCCGCCCGGCGGCGCCGCGAGAGTGGAGCCATGGACTCCGACACGCTCGCCAGCGCACTCGCCCTGGTCGGGGCCGTCGGCGGCTTCGGCCTGCTCGGCACCCTGATCGGGCGCGAGGTGGACCGCTCCGCCGGCAACGGCCGCGACAACTGGCACCGGCCCGGCGGCTACCCCGTCGACCCGGCCCTGCCCGACCGGCTCTACGGCACCATGCCGGCCGCCTCGCTCCGCCCCGACGCCGACCCGGCCACCGCCCTCACCCGCACCCCCGCCGCACCCCGCCCCGCGGCGGACGGCGGCCTCCACGACAACGCCCCGGCGCCGGGGGCCGAGGACGGCTCCGGCACACTGACCGCATGGACATCGTCATCCGCCCGGCCCGCGAAGCGGACCTCGAAGCAGCCGGCCACATCACCGTCGAGGCCTTCGTCGGCGACGGTTACACCTCGCCCGAGAGCCAGTACGTCGACCTCCTGCGCGACACCGCCCGCCGGTCCCGGGAGGCCGAGCTCCTCGTCGCGGTCGACACGGCCGAAGGACGGGTCCTCGGCTGCGTGACCTTCGCGGTGGGCGGCACCGAGTGGGCCGACATCGCCGCCCCGGACGAGGGCGAGATCCGGATGCTCGCCACCGCGGCGGCCGCCCGCGGCCGGGGAGTCGGCGAGGCCCTGGTCCGCTCCGCCCTCGCCCGCAGCCGCGAGCTCGGCCTGGCCGGGATGGCCTTCTCCACCCGGCCGGAGATGCGGGCCGCCCACCGCATCTACGAGCGCGTCGGCTTCCGCCGGACCCCGGAACGCGACTGGGCACCGTACCCGGGGATGGACCTGATGGTCTACAGCATGGCCTTCTGACGGACGGTCGAGGAGGCGGCCGGAGCGCCGCTCAGGGCCGGGTCAGGGGCCGGCCGGGGGCCGGGTCGGGCGGCTGCGCCGGTCGCCGACGGACGATCAAAGCGCTCTTTTGATATAAACCTCTGATCGAGACACGTGGCAGCCCATCGATCCGGGGAGCAGCACCTCATGTACGACGGGCCCAGCGTCGACGCGCCCTCCGCGGCCGGCGGACCCACCCCGCAGGACATGCGCGAGGCCCGCGGGATCCCCGCCCCGCGCGGCAGCCGCTACGCGGTACCCGCCGAGCCCCCGCCACCCCCGCGCCCGCTGCCGCCGTCGGTGCGCTTCAAGGCGGTGGACGGACTCCGCGGCCTCGCCATCGCGTCCGTCCTGCTCTACCACACCAACTGGTTCCAGAACGGGCTGTTCGGTGTCGACGCCTTCTTCGTCCTCTCCGGCTTCCTGGTCACCCTGGTCCTGATCCGCGAGCTGGACCGCACCGACGGCATCGCGCTCGGCGTCTTCTACCGCCGCCGGGCCAAGCGACTGCTGCCCGGCCTGCTGGTCACCGTCCTCGCGGTGGTCCTCGTCTCGGCGCTGCTCAGCCCGCTCAAGGACGTGAAGGAACTGCGCCCGCAGGCGCTGGCCGCCCTGGCCCAGGTCGCCAACTGGGCGCAGCTGGAGCGCGGTGACGCCTACTGGCAGCACTTCGCCGGCATCGACCCGCTGGCCGCGATGTGGTCGCTCAGCATCACCGAGCAGTTCTACGTGGTCTGGCCGCTGCTGCTGCTCCTCATCCACGCGGCCTGCCGCCGCTCGCTCAAGGCCGCCGGCATCGTGACCGGCGTGCTGTTCGCCGGCGCCGCCGCCGTCGCCCCCCTGATGTGGAACGGCTCCAACAGCGACCGGCTCTACCTGGGCACCGAGTCCCGCGCGGTCGGCTTCGCGGCCGGCGCCACCGCCGCCTTCGTGGTCTACCTGCGGCTGCGCCGCAGGGCCCAGGACGGCGCGGACGCGGGCCCCCGCTCCCAGCGGCGTTCCCTGGCCCGCTCGGGACCGGCGGGCACGGTGCTGCTCACCCTGCTCGGCACGGTCGCCCTGGGCGGGCTGGTGCTGGCCGGCCTCGGCGTCGACAACTACCACCAACCCTGGCTGTACCAGGGCGGACTGGCCGGCGTCGCGGTGCTCTCCGCCGTCCTCGCCGCCTCGCTCTGCCACGACCGGGGCCCGCTGGTCCGGGTGCTCTCGCTGCCCCCGCTGCGCCTCACCGGCACCATCTCGTACAGCCTGTACCTGGTGCACCTGCCGGTCTACTGGCTGCTCCAGCGGTTCGTCGACGACATCACGCCGCCGCTGCTGCTGGCCGTCGGCGCGCCCGTCTCCTGGGCGCTGGCCTGGCTGCTGCACACCGGCACCGAGCGGCTGCGGGTGCTGCGCTGGCGGCCCTTCCCGACCATCCCGCTGCTGGCCGCCACCGCGCTGACGGCCACCGCCGGCGCCTGGTACCTGCCCGCCTGGGTCGAGCACGACATGCGCTCGGGCTCCGCCGACAAGCCGCTGGTGCTCGCGCTCGGCGACTCCTTCTCCGAGGACCTCGCCACCGGCCTGTACCGGCACGGCGACCGCTTCCGGGTGGTCGACGGCGGCATCAGCGGCTGCGGCGTGTTCGGCTCCGAGAAGGTCCGCGGCACCTCCCGGGTGGAGTTCGACACCACCGACGAGTGCCGCGACCGCACCGCGCTCTGGGCGAAGAGCCTGGACGGCGTCCAGGCCAAGGCGGTCGTCCTCCACCTCGGCTGGGACGCCGCCGAGCAGTACCTGGACGGCAGCTGGCTCAACCCCTGCGACGAGGACTACCGCACCCGGTACACCGCCCAGCTGACCCAGGCGATGGACCTGGTCAGGGAGCGCGCGCACGACGCCCGGGTGCTGCTGATGAACGAGCGGGTGCAGAACGGCGCGATCGACAAGACCTGGGGCACCTGTTACAACCAGCAGGTCGGCGACTTCGTGAAGGCCTCCGGCGGCGCCGTCCAGCTGCTCGACCTGAACGCCTTCTACTGCCCCGGCGGCAGCTGCGTCTGGAAGGACCGCGACGGCCACCTGGTCTCCCCCGCCACCGACGGCGTGCACCTCACGCCGGCCGGCATGCGGCTGGTGACGCCCTGGCTGGAGCGGCAGATCGCGGACGCCCTGGCCGGGGTCCGGCCCACGGGCGGGCCGCAGGACGCCGCTCAGGCTCCGCAGAGCACCCCGAGCGCCCCGGCGACGCCGACCGCCCCCGCCGTGCCCACCGAGCAGGCCGCCCCCACCGACCAGCCGTCCCCGAGCCACTCCGCCACCCCGAGCCGCAGGCCCACCACCACACCGCCCCGCAAGCCCACCACGAGCCCGAGCCGGGCGGCCACTCAGCCGGCCGCGACCTCGGGGACGGCGTAGGTCTGCGCGAAGCAGCCGCGGATCGCCTCCTCCGAGGCCGGGCGGCCGGCGAAGTCCATCCGGGGGGTGTCCTGGTTGGTGGGCAGGGTCGGGTCGATGCCGAAGTAGAGCGACCAGAAGTACACCCCGGCCAGCTTCCGCTCCTGCGCCACCTGGCAGACCGCGGTGAACCAGGTGGCCTGTACGGCCTCGTTGAGCTCGCGCTTGGTGTAGAAGTCACCGGGCGTCTTGTACGCGCCCTTCTGCGCCGGGATGCCCACCTCGGTCAGCTTGGTGGTCGGCTGTGGGCCCTTGCCGCGCTTGTCCAGCCAGGAGTTCCAGCTGGCCGCCAGGTCGGCCGGCGCGGCGTCGTCCCCGGCCGACCTGGCCGGGAAGTAGGCGTCGACGCCGGTGCGCTCGGTCGGCACCGCGACGGCGCCCTTGGACCAGTTGTCCCAGTTGGCGTCGTACGCGACCTCACCGCGGAAGGTCTTCCGCGCCTGCTCCACCAGCGGGGCCCAGTGCGGGTCGCCCTCCAGCGAGTTGAACTCGGTACCGATGGTGAACTCGGTCGCGTCGTGCTCCTGGGCGGACTTCAGGTAGGGCGTCAGGAAGGCCGAGTAGCTGGCGAACCAGGCGTCCCGGTCGGTGGGGGCGATGTTGCCGCGCCAGCCGTTGTTGGCCGGCTTCAGCGACTCCTCGTCCAGGATCGGCCGCACGGTCGTGCGCAGGCCCGCCCGGTGCGCGGTGTCCAGCAGGATCGCCAGCCGCTCCGGGCTCGGCGTGGTCGGCCGGGCCGCGACCGCGTTGGACTTGCTGCCCACCGTGTAGAACGGGAACGACACCGAGAGCGCGTTGGCGTTCAGCCCGACCACGTACTTGACGATGCGGTCCGCCTTGCCCTGGACGAAGCTCTCCGGGTCGGCCGGGTCGTCCAGCCAGTACACCTGGACGCCCCACTCCGGGCTGCCCTTCGCCCACGGCTGGGCCACCTTGGGCCCGGTGTCCTCCGGCGGCGCGTCCTTGCCGAAGCCCCAGACCCGGCCCTGCTCGTTGGCGGTACCGGCCCAGTGCACCTCGGTCGGGCGCTTGTGGTCGAACTTGATCGGGTGGTCGCCCCAGATGATCGGCACACCCACGGTGAGGCCGAGCACGGCGGTCGGCAGGATGAAGATGACGAAACGCTTCATAGTTCTGGCTTCAGTCCCTGAGCGCCGGTCAGGCCGGCTTGGCGATGACGACGAACTTGTTCTCCTCGCGGCGCACGAACTTGATCAGCCCCCGCATCCCGCCCCAGCCCTCCAGCAGGGAGAACAGCGGGATGGCCGCGACCACCGCCATCGGCTCCCACCACTTGCGCCGGTGGTCGGCCGAGCCCACCACGTTGAGGCGCAGCCCCTCCCAGTACGTCCAGATCACGTAGGCGAAGTTGATCGACCAGATCAGCACCACCGACTGGGTCACCGGCGAGGTGTTCATCGTCCCGGTGAACCAGGCGATCAGCAGCACCAGACCGACGTGCTGGAGCGGTCCGAGCACCCAGCTGACCATGCCCATCCCGATGAACAGCCGGAACCGCAGCGGGATGCTCTTGTTGAAGCAGAGCGCCACCAGGCCCCAGGCCCAGCGCTCGCGCTGCTTGAGGAAGTCCTTGAGGCCGGCCGGCGAGGCGCCGTAGCAGCGGCCGTTGAACCAGTCGCTGCGCCCGGGGTAGCGGACACAGAAGTTGAGCGCCATCTGGGCGTCCTCGACGATGGTGTCGGGGCCGAAGTCCCAGCCGATGGTCGCCTCCACCGAGGAGCGCACCAGCAGCAGTTCACCGTGCACTCCGGCGATCGGCGTCCCGGTGCCGGTCATCGCGCGGAACCGGGCGATGTCGTCGGCCGGGCGGATCGCGTCGGCGAGCCAGGTGAAGGTGGAGACGGCGTTCTCCCGGGGGTACGTCAGGATGCCCTGCGCCATGTGCTTGGCGTCGTCGCCGGCCCGGCGCTGGCGGTTGATGAACTGGGCCACCGCGGCGGCGGTGTCCGGCCCGACCCCGGTGTCGTCGTCCATGTGCAGCACCCAGACGTCGTCCTCGGCCTCGCCCTCCTCGATCCGCAGCTCGTGGGAGTAGTGGTTGGCACGGGCCTTGAACTTGGTCCCGTTCGGGGTCTGGTAGGCCTTCGGGACGGTCACCACCCGGATCAGCGGGTTGCGGGCGGCCAGCTCGTCGATCTTCTCGCCGGCCGCGCAGCCCTCCTCGGTGAGGATGTCCACCCGCATCCACGGGAAGTACGCCGGCAGGTGGTCGACGTACGACAGCACCGAGCGCTCCAGCGCCGGGTAGGTGTCGTGCCGGCCGATGGTCGGCACCAGGACGATCAGGTAGTCGTCCTCGGCCGGCACCGCCGGCGTCATCCGGTCCGCCTTGCGCAGCCGGCGGCGGACCATCAGCACCCCCTGGAAGCCGATCAGCACGCCGAAGACCGGCATGCCCCAGAGGATCGTGATCGCCCAGCCGAGCGGGGTCGGGTTGGGCACGTACGCCCAGAGCGAGAAGGAGAAGATGATCAGGAACGAGAGGTAGAACGGGACGATGCGCGGCTTCCACGACATCTGCCGGTCGGCGAGCCGAGCGGCCTCGCGGGACGTGGTCAGTACCGTCCGCGCGGGTGCTGGTGCTGTCATGGCGAAAGTCGTTCCTCGTCTGTTGCGTCTGTCCGTTCACCCCGCCGGACCGGGCCGGCGGGTCCTGCGTGCTACCCCGGGTAGGGGGGCGTCCCGGGGGCCGGCGGAACCGGTCCGGGTGTCACCGGCCCCGGCGTCACCGGCGGGGCCGGCCAGGGCTGGTGGGGCTGGTGGGGCTGCTGCGGGGCCTGCGGCTGCTGCGGGGGCCAACCGGGCTGCGTCCGGGCGTGCTGCGGCGGCTGCGGCTGCGGCCAGGACTGCGCGGGCTGGGCCTGCGGAGGCTGCCCCTGCGGGACCGGCGCCTGCGGGACCGGCGCCTGTACGGGCTGGGCCTGCCCGGGCGGCTGGTCCTGCGGGAGCGTCTGCAGCAGCGACCAGTGCAGCTGGCCGGGCTGCTGGACCGGCTGCTGGACCGGCAGCGGCTGGAACGGCGACGGCTGCCCGGCGGCCGCCCACGGGCCCGGCGCCGGCGCCCAGCGCGACCCGGACCGGCGCAGCGAGCCGATCAGCAGCACCGCCAGCGTCGCCGTGACGGCCACCCCGAGCCCGAAGGTCACCAGCTTCAGCCACCCCTCGGTGGTGCCGGTGAACCACCGGCGCTGCGGCTCGTCCAGCAGCGCACCGGTCAGACTGCGCACCCGGTTGTAGCCCTCGACCAGCGCCACCCCGACCACCACGCCACGGGCCCAGTCCCGCCCGCGCAGCAGCAGGATGCCGGAACCGAGGTACAGCACGGCGAAGTTGAGACTGCCGGTCTCGGCGACCACCGAGGAGCCGCCGTAGTAGAAGATGCCCTTGGCGAAGGTGGTGAAGCCGGCCTGCCAGAAGCAGTTGTAGACCGCCCAGCCGAGCAGCACGGCTCCCCAGGCCACCGCGAGACCGGTGGCCAGGCGGTCAGGACGCGTCTGTGTCATCTCCCGTACCCCCGCCCCTGCCGGGCGCACCCGGCTTCAACCCGTTCGATTCCGGGGCACAGGATGCCATACGCGCGAACGGACCCGGAATTCCGCGGGTTCAGGCCGGGCACGGATGTGTCGCGAAAGTCACCGCGGAGCGCCGGCCGGTTCAACGGACGTGCAGACCGCTCCAGTCGACGTCCGCGCCGAACGGGCCGGAGCCGCCGGTGAGCGCCAGGCCGTTGTCATAGGTGGCCTTGACGTCGGCGTTGGAGTTGCCGGGCTGGTCAGGGGTCAGGTTGTCCGCCGTCAGCGACTGCCCCCAGACCGTCCAGACCGTCCACGGGGTCCGCCGCAGGGTGTCCGGCTGGCGGGAGTTGACCGGGACGGCGAAGGACTCGGCCAGGATCCGCGGCTTGCCGTAGCCGGCCAGGCCGTCGTAGTAGCGCTTGGTCCACACCTCGCCGGTGCCGATCGGGTGCGCCGGGCTGCCGCTGTAGTCGTCCACCCCGACCACGTCGACGTACCGCTCGCCCGGGTAGTAGTCCCAGGGGTCGACGCCCGGAGCGCCGTCCCAGGAGACCGGGGTCCAGGCGAACAGCAGGTTGTGCAGGCCCCTGGTCTCCACCAGGTAGTGGTAGGTGATCCGCCAGAGCGCCTGGTAGTCGGCGGGCTTCTGACCCGACCACCAGAAGCCCCGGGAACAGTCGGCCGCGTTCATCTCGTGGTACGGGCGCAGCAGCACCGGCACGTCGTGGGCGGCGAGGTACTCCAGGTGGTCCGCCAGGAAGGAGAGGTCCTTCAGCAGCGCGCGGTACTCGGGGGTGTCGCCGGCGCCGTCGACGACCCGGGCGAACCAGCCCGGGTCCTTCGCGCCGGGCGAGGCCGAACAGAGCACCCGGTCGAAGGACTTGACGTCCGAACCCGGGTACGGCTGGTGGAAGGACATCCCGACCAGTCCGGCCGGGCCGCCGCCGTTGTCGGGCAGCTCGGTGGTGGTGCCGTCGCAGTTCCGCTGGGTGCCGGACGCCCCGTAGGTGCCGTCCGCCGGGCGCGGGTGGCCGGACCAGACGGCGGTCATCAGGTCGACGGCGTCGTCGGTGTACTGCCAGCCGGCCGTGCAGGACGGCCACCGGTCCGCCGAGTAGGAGCGCGGGTTCCCGACCCCCCAGCCGCTCCGGCCGTAGCCGGGACCGAGGTCGGTCTCGACGAATCCGGGCAGCTTGCCGGTGATGTCGACGGCCTTCCGGTAGTAGTAGCCGACCGGCTTGGTGCCGCGGTAGTCCCCGTACTCGGGGTTGTAGAGCTCGTTGTGCGCCTCGACGTGCTGGCCGATCACCGTCCCGCCGGAGCGGCCGGCGCGGGCCTCGCGCTCCAGGTCGGCGAGGAGCTGCTGGACGGCCCGCGCGTGGGGCGAGGCCTTGGGGTCGCGGGCCAGCAGCTCGCGGCCGGTCTCCGGTGCCAGGGCGCGCCCGGCGCCGCCCGGCGTGAGCACGCCGCGGGGCCGATCGTCCGGGCGGTCGCCGTCGGTCCGGCCGTCCTGCCCGGCCAGCACCACCGCGCCGGCGGCGAGCACCGCGCCGGCCGCGGCCAGCACGGCCGGTCTGGCACGCAGCACTCGGGGCAGGGCCACGGACACTCCTCCGGATGCTGACCGGCACCGGCCTGCGCCGTCACAACCGGAACACATGTACGACTGACAGGCGGTGAGCCTGCCACACTCCCCCGCGCCCGGGCGAGCGGACCCGCCCCGGCCGTGGGCCGGGGCGGGCCTCCCGCGGGCCGGGGCGGGCCGTCAGGGCGCCGGGGCGGCGGCCGGTGCGCCGCCCGCCGCCTTGGTGCGCTGGAGCAGCTGGTTCTTCACGTGCTCGTCGAATCCCACCGCGGCGGCCGTCGCGGCCGCGTCCGCGGTGTTGCCGCCCTTGGCGGAGCCCTCGACGGTGAAGAAGCCGTACCGGCCCAGGGTGCCCTTGGTGTTGGTGCAGCCCGGAGTGGTGCAGAACGCCGGGGAGCCGGGGGCGGCGGCGCCCTTGAGGTGGCCGACGTAGTTCTTCAGGGCGCTCTCGGCCTGCTGCTTGTGGTCGAAGACCGCGACGCCGACCGTCACCGCGCTGTCGCCGGAGACGTAGGTGGCCCGGAGCACCTGGCGGCAGCCCTGGTCACCGAGGATCTTGCCGAGGCCGCCGACCGTGGAGTTGCCGTCCCAGCAGGGCGAGTCGAGCGAGACCACGGTGCGGTTCCAGGTGGCGCCGTTGACCGTCACGGTGAGCGCCGAGAAGAGCGCCGCCGCGTCCTGCGGCGCCGGGTCGGTGGTGGCCTCCCAAAGCGGCTTCGACGGGTCCTCGGGGGTGGCGCTCGGGGTGGCCGTCGGGGACGCCTTGCCGGAGGGCGTGGGCGCCGGCAGCTGGGTGCCCGCCGTGGCGGTGGGGGTGGGCTCGGCGACCGGCTTCTTGTCGTCGCCCTTGTTCATGAGCAGCAGGCCGCCGGCGACCAGGCCGCCGACCACCAGGAGGGCGACCGCCGCACCGATGATCCGCGTCCGGCCCTTCCGCTTGGCCTCGGCCTCGTTGCGGTCCGCGAGGGCGGCCCAGTCCGGCTCGGCGTGCTGCAGCGGGGGCTGGGGCTGCGGCTGCCACTGGTGCTGCGGCGGCGGCTGGTGCGGGTGGGGCTGCGGCGCGGGCGGCTGCGGCACCGGCGGCTGGGCGTGCACCGGCGGCTGCGGCACGGCGGGTACCGGCGGCTGCGGCACGGCGGGTACCGGCGGGACGGCCGGCTGCGGCGCGGGCGGCCCGTACGAGGCCGGCGGCGGGCCGAACCCGCCCGGGGCCGGCGGCACCGGCCGCGGCGCGCCGGGGTACGGCGCGGGAGCCGGCGGCACGGCGGGACCACCGACGGGCGGCGGGCCCTGCGGTGGCTGTCCGGGTGTGCCCGGCTGCTGCTGGTTCTGTGCGCCCCCCGGCCCGGCGGGAGGGGGCGGCTGCTGCCCCGGCGAGGCGGGCTGACCGGCCCACTCCCCGGGCGTGCCCGTTCCGTCGCTCATGCGCCCACCTCACTGCGCCCGGCGGTCGCTTCGCGAATCGCGCTGGTGTTGATGATTCGCTCGCTCCGCTCGCTCATGAGGCGAGATCGTAGGGCATGCCCCTGACGGCAGGTCGGCCCGGTGACCATTCCGTTCCCGAATCCGGACACCCGGCGGTCCCCGGACGCCCGGTGACAGACGTCACGGCGGCCCGTGAAGGCCCCCTGGAGCCGCCCTGGAACGGGCCCCGGCGGCAGCGGTCACAGCGGCCGCCCGGAGCCCGGAACGGCCCCGGCGCAGGCCCGGAACAGGCCCGGAACAGGCCCGGCCCGGTACCACCGGCCATGACGTCGACACGCGATGCCGCACAACATGTGGTGTCGCATCGAGCGGACACCACTAGATGTATGCTCATCCCTGCTGTCGACGCAGGGGAACCCGGTGCGAATCCGGGACTGCCCCGCAGCGGTGTGCGGGCGGCTCCGAGAGAGCCCGCGAGTCCGACTACCTGGCGACGGCGTGCCGCCTGGCCTCCCCGCAGAGGCCTTCCGCAGCAGTACTACTTCCGGGCCTCGCGGGCGGGCCGGGGATGCCACCTTCGCGCGACGCCGTCCGGCCGTCGCGCCGTGCTCCCCTGCCCCGAACGGCCCGGCCCCGAGCCACCGACGCCGATCGCCGCCAGGAGAGAGCGCCTTGACCACCGCTGCCTCAGTCACCCTGCCCGCCCAGGGTTCCAGCTCCGCCCCCGTCGACCCGACGGTGTCCGACCCCGGTGGCACGCTGCTCCGGCTGCTGACCGACCGCAGCGCCGACCTCCCCCAGGTGGACCCCGGCCATGTCGCCGCCGCCGCGCTGCGCGGCCGCCACGCCGGCTCGGACTTCGCCGAGCTGCGCGGGCTGGCCGTGGACGCCGCAGCGTCGATGATCGCCGAGGACCCGCAGTACTCGAAGCTGGCCGCGCGACTGCTCGCGCTGGAGATCGTCGACGAGGCGGTCAGCCAGGGCTCGGTCTCCTTCGCGGACTCGATCGCGGTCGGCCACGCCGAGGGCCTGATCGGCGACGGCACCGCCGACTTCGTCCGCAAGCACACCGCCGCCCTGAACGCGCTGATCGACCCCGAGGGCGACGACCGCTTCGAGTACTTCGGCCTGCGCACCGTGCAGTCCCGCTACCTGCTGCGCCACCCGATCACCCGCAAGGTCGTCGAGACCCCGCAGCAGTTCCTGCTGCGCGTCGCCTGCGGCCTGGCGGTCGGCGACAGCGAGCAGTCGGTGCGCGAGGTCTCCGAGCTGTACGGCCTGATGAGCCGGCTGGAGTACCTGACCTCCTCGCCGACCCTCTTCAACTCGGGCACCAAGCACCCGCAGATGTCGAGCTGCTACCTGCTGGACTCGCCGCTGGACAACCTGGACTCGATCTACTCCCGGTACGCCCAGATCGCCCGCCTCTCCAAGCACGCCGGCGGCATCGGCCTGTCCTACTCGCGGATCCGCTCGCGCGGCAGCCTGATCCGGGGCACCAACGGCCAGTCCAACGGCATCGTCCCGTTCCTGCGCACCCTCGACTCCTCGGTCGCCGCGGTCAACCAGGGCGGCCGGCGCAAGGGCGCGGCCTGCGTCTACCTGGAGACCTGGCACGCGGACATCGAGGAGTTCCTGGAGCTGCGCGACAACACCGGTGAGGAGGCGCGCCGCACCCACAACCTCAACCTGGCGCACTGGATCCCGGACGAGTTCATGCGCCGGGTCAACGCCAACGCCGACTGGTCGCTGTTCTCCCCCGCCGACGTGCCCGAGCTGGTCGACCTCTGGGGCGCCGACTTCGACGAGGCGTACCTGAAGGCCGAGCAGGCCGGCAAGGCCGTCCGCACCATCCCCGCGCAGACCCTCTACGCCCGGATGATGCGCACCCTGGCGCAGACCGGCAACGGCTGGATGACCTTCAAGGACGCCTCCAACCGCGCCGCCAACCAGACCGCGCTGCCCGGTCGCACGGTGCACAGCTCCAACCTCTGCACCGAGATCCTGGAGGTCACGGACGACTCCGAGACCGCCGTCTGCAACCTCGGCTCGGTCAACCTCGGCGCCCACGTCGCCGCCGGTGCCACCGCCGCCGACCTGCTGAACGCGATGGACTGGGAGCGCCTGGACTCCACCGTCCGCACCGCCGTCACCTTCCTCGACCGCGTGGTGGACATCAACTTCTACCCGACCCCCGAGGCCGGCACGTCCAACTCGCGCTGGCGCCCGGTCGGCCTCGGCGTGATGGGCCTGCAGGACGTCTTCTTCAAGCTCCGCCTGGACTTCGACTCCGCCGAGGCGAAGACCCTCTCCACCCTCATCTCCGAGCGCATCATGCTCACCGCGTACGAGCGCTCCGCCGACCTGGCCGAGCAGCTGGGCCGCCACGAGGCGTACGGCGAGACCCGCGCCGCCCGCGGCGAGCTGCACATCGACCACTTCGGCTCGGCCGCCCCGCAGTGGGCCGGCCGCTGGGAGGCGCTGCGCGCCCGGATCGCCGAGACCGGTCTGCGCAACTCGCTGCTGCTCGCCATCGCCCCCACCGCCACGATCGCCTCGATCGCCGGTGTCTACGAGTGCATCGAGCCGCAGGTCTCCAACCTGTTCAAGCGCGAGACCCTCTCCGGCGAGTTCCTCCAGGTCAACCCGTACCTGGTGCGCGAGCTGAAGGAGCTGGAGGTCTGGGACCAGCAGACCCGGGACGCGCTGCGCGACGCCAACGGCTCCGTGCAGGACCTCAACTGGCTGCCCGCCGAGGTCCGTTCGCTGTACCGCACGGCGTGGGAGCTGCCGCAGCGCGCGCTGATCGACCTGGCCGCCGCCCGGATGCCGTACATCGACCAGAGCCAGTCGCTGAACCTCTTCATGGCGGCGCCCACCATCGGCAAGCTCAGCTCGATGTACGCGTACGCCTGGAAGGTCGGGCTGAAGACCACCTACTACCTGCGGTCGCGCCCGGCGACCCGGATCGCGCAGGCCGCCTCGGGCGCCGCCCGCGCCGCCGCGCCCGTGACGCCGGCGTCCCCGACCCTCAGCCCGGAGGAGGAGGCCGCGCTGGCCTGCTCCCTGGAGAACCCCGAGTCCTGCGAGGCCTGCCAGTGAGCACCACCCCCGACCAGCAGCCCGGCCGCGAGAAGATGCTGCTCGACCCCGGCTTCGAGCTGACCCTGCGTCCGATGCGCTACCCGTCCTTCTACGACCGCTACCGCGACGCGATCAAGAACACCTGGACCGTCGAGGAGGTGGACCTGCACTCCGACGTCGCCGACCTCGCCAAGCTCAGCGAGGGCGAGCGGCACATGATCGGCCGGCTGGTCGCCTTCTTCGCCACCGGTGACTCGATCGTCTCCAACAACGTGGTGCTGAGCCTCTACAAGCACATCAACTCCCCCGAGGCCCGGCTCTACCTGTCCCGGCAGCTGTTCGAGGAGGCCGTGCACGTCCAGTTCTACCTGACGCTGCTCGACACCTACCTGCCCGACCCCGAGGACCGCAACGCGGCCTTCGCCGCGGTGGAGAACATCCCCTCCATCCACCAGAAGGCCCAGTTCTGCTTCAAGTACATGAACGCGGTCGACCACATCGACTCGCTGCAGAGCAAGGACGACCGCCGCGCGTTCCTCCTGAACCTGATCTGCTTCGCGGCCTGCGTCGAGGGCCTGTTCTTCTACGGCGCCTTCGCGTACGTGTACTGGTTCCGCAGCCGCGGCCTGCTGCACGGCCTGGCCACCGGCACCAACTGGGTGTTCCGGGACGAGTCCATGCACATGGACTTCGCGATGTCGGTCGTGGACACCGTCCGCGAGGAGGAGCCCGACCTCTTCGACGACACGATGGCCAAGCAGGTCACCGAGATGCTGGAGGAGGCCGTCGAGGCCGAGCTCCAGTTCGCCCGTGACCTCTGCGGCGAGGGCCTGCCGGGCATGAACACCGAGTCCATGCGCGAGTACCTGCAGGCCGTCGCCGACCAGCGGCTCGCCCGGCTCGGACTGCCGATCCGCTACGGCTCCACCAACCCGTTCGGGTTCATGGAGCTGCAGAACGTCCAGGAGCTGACCAACTTCTTCGAGCGCCGGGTCTCCGCGTACCAGGTCGCCGTCGAGGGCTCGGTCTCCTTCGACGACGAGTTCTAGGCCTGACCGCGGGCCGCCCGCACCCGCCGCCCCGCCCGGTGTCCGCACCGGGCGGGGCGGCGTCGTTCGCTCGTCCGAATGAACCCGCCGGGCCGCTCCGGAACGGCACGCATACGGACGACGGCGCCGCCAGTACGTTCCGGCCACAGCCGAACGGAAAGGGGCCAGCCGTGACCACGGTTCTGGACTACCGGAGCGACGCCATCGTCCAGCTCATGAGCATGCCGGAGGAGGACTGGACCGAGCAGGAGCTCAAGGACGCGCTGCAGCGCGCGATCATGCTGGAGCTCTCGACCATCCCGCCGTACGCCGACGCGCTCTGGTCGATCACCAGCCAGGACAACAGCCAGCCGGTCCGCCACACCGTCCGCGAGATCGTCTTCGACGAGATGTCGCACTTCGGGCTGGTCTGCAACATGCTCACCACCATCGGCGGCACCGTGACGCTGACCGACCCGGCCACCGTCCCGAAGTACCCGGGGCCGCTCCCCGGCGGGGTGAACCCGAAGCTCACCGTTCGCCTGGGCGGGCTCACCAGGGAGTCCGCGGCCCTCTTCGCCGCCATCGAGCAGCCCGAGAACCCGCTCGCCTACGCGGGCGACGGGACGTCGATCGGCGCCTTCTACCAGCGGATCGCCAATGTCTTCCCGACCTTCGCGTACCTGATCACCGGGCAGCGGCAGGTGACCTTCCCGCTCGGGAGCAGCCACGGCGCCGGCAACGACATCGTCGCGATGAACACCCTCGACGACGTCCTGAAGGCCATCGAGATCATCAAGGCCCAGGGCGAGGGCACCGATGTCTCGCCCGAGAACCCGTTCCCCGGCGCCGCGGGCGAACTCGCCCACTACTACGCCTTCAAGGAGATCGCCGAGGGCCGCCGGCTGGTCCAGAACCCCACGACGAAGCGGTGGGACTTCACCGGCGACCCGGTACCGCTGCCGGACACCTCCCCCGCCGCCGGGCCCCCCGCGGGCGGCTGGGCCAACGACCCCGACAACAAGCCCGACGCGGACACCGCCACGCTCCTGCACACCTTCAACGAGCAGTACACCGCGATGCTGTTCGCCCTCGAAGCGGCCTGGAGGTCCGGCGCGAGCATCGGCGCCGCGATCGGCCACATGAGCGCCATGCGGGGAACCGCCCGGCAGATCATGGCGGTCCGGCTGCCCGCCTCCCCCCGCTTCACCTACGGCCCGGAGTACCTCTTCGTCACGTCGTAGCCGAGCGGCCCCGCCGCCCGCCGGCTCCCCGACGCGGACACCCGGGCCCCGGCCGCCCGGTCGCGGGGTCGAAGAAGGGCCGGGACGCCCCTGGCATCCCGGCCCCGCTCACGGTCGGCCCGTCAGTCGTTCGACACCGTCGCGTACCGCGGCGTGCCCTCGGCCATCTGCCGCAGCGCGTCCTTGCGGTCCCGCTTCGACAGCTTGTCGATGTAGAGGAACCCGAACAGGTGGTCGGTCTCGTGCTGCAGGCAGCGCGCGAAGAAACCGGTGCCCTCGACCCGGATCGGGTTGCCGTCCTTGTCCTGCCCGGTCACCGCGGCGTAGTCCGGGCGGGGCAGCTCGGCGTACGCGGTCGGCACCGACAGGCAGCCCTCGTTGCCGTCGTCCAGCACGCGCCTGCTGCCAGCCGGCAGCTCCTCCAGCACCGGGTTGACGACGTGGCCGATGTGGCGCACGCCCTCGTCGTCCGGGCAGTCGTAGACGAAGACCTTGAGGTCCACCCCGACCTGGTTGGCGGCCAGGCCCACGCCCTCGGCCGCGTACATCGACTGGAACATGTCGTCGATCAGCGCCGACAGCTCGCCGTCGAAGGCCGTGACGGTCTTGACCTCCCGGTGCAGCACCGGGTTGCCGTACACGGTGATCGGACGCGCGGTGCCCTTCGAGAGGTCCGGCTCCTCACCGACCACCTTCACCGGCTGGGCCTCGCCCTGCTCGGACCCGTGCTCGTGGTCGTGGTCGTGGTCGTGCTGGTGGTCGTGCTGCTCCGCCATCGCTGCTTGTCTTCCGCTTCCCTGGACTGTCTGGCCGTACCGATCAAGGGTAAGCCGCCCGCTCAGCAGACTTCTTCGAGATCCCGATATGCCCGCGTCCCCGGGGCCGTCGCCACCCAGCGGTCCAGCAGTGTACGCACCAGCACCGCCGGAGCCGCGATCCCGCACTCCCGCTCCACCAGCCAGGACATCCCGCCCGCGCCCTGGCTCAGATGGCTCAGGTGCCCCGGGTGGGCCGCGTCCCCGTCGTCGTGCGGGTCGTGGTGCGCGGTGTGCCCGTCGTCGGACGCCATCCGGCTCTCCGAACACGCCCGGCAGAGCAGCCGCACCGACGACGTCCAGTCCTCCGCCGCGTAGCCCGCGTCCGCGACCAGCCGCTCCAGGGCGTCCCGGTCCGCCGCCGTGGCGGCCTGCAGCAGCACCACATAGGTCGGCACCGGGGAGGGCGCCCACAGCTCGATCTCGTCGAACACCGGGTAGGCCACCCCGTCGGTCACCCGCTCGCCGTGCGGGGCTCCGTCGTGCAGCACCACCTCGCCCCAGCGGCGGCCGGACGACGGCAGCGGAATGGACAGCACCTCGATCCGCGCCGGATCCAGCCGCCGGCCCCACACCACCTCGGACTCCCCGTCCGGCGACAGCCGCACCGGCGTCGTCCCCAGGTCCAGACTGACCGGGCCGTCCGGCTGGGACCCGGCCCCGGCGCCGCCCGGCAGCCGCAGCCCGTACGCCTGCCAGGACCGGCGTGCCAGCGGCCAGTCCTGCAGGGCCGTCGCCGTGATCCCGAGGTTCCACCAGTCGGGGGCGCCCTGCTCCCGGTCCAGCAGCGCCACCGCGCGCAGCCCGGCCGCCCGCGCCTGCTCCCAGTCCCGCCGGAACTTGTGCAGCAGCGCGAGGTTGAACCACGAGTCCGACAGCCACGGCTCCAGATCGGCCGCCATCACCAGCAGGGCACCCGCGTCCTCGTACCGGCCGTCGCCGATCAGCGTGAAAGCCCGATCGGTCGTCTGCCGCCAGGTGGCGGACGGCCGGTGCCGTGCCCGGTGGAAGATCCTCACGTTCGTCCCTGCCGTCGTCGTCCGCTCAAGTCCCGTATCCGCTCCCGCGCCACGGGCCCGGTGCCCCGGGTCGGTGTTCCACGCTACGACCGCATCCAACCACGCCCGCCGCCGCCCGCGCTCCCCACGAGCACGCTTCCGCCCGCTCCCGGCCCCCACCCCTACCCAGCCTGCCCGCCCCGACGCCCCACCTCAACCCCAACCCCCGAAACCCCCCGCCCCGAACGCCCCGCGGCTACCCCCGCACCCTCACCAACGCGTCGACCACCCGCCCGTCATAGACCCGCCCCCGCCCCAGCCGCAGCACCTCCAACACCTCCAACCGCCCCACCGCCTCCCCCACCCCACGCCCCCGCGCCGCCGTGAGCAGGTCGTCGTGCGCGTTCGCCACCCGGATGATCCGCGCCGCGAGCGGGACCACCCGCTCGTCCCCGTCCGGCCGCCCCTGCCAGGGGTCCGCCAGCCGGGCGACCTGCTCGGCCACCTGCCGCGGCACCCCGGTCCGCCGGATCACCTCACTGCCCAGCCGGGCGATCCGCTGCTGCTCCTCCTCCGGGAGCAGCGCCGTCGCCCCGCCCGGCACCGGCTCCACCAGCGACAGCTGCCCGACGTCGTGCATCAGCGCCGCGTACTCCAGCAGAGCGAGCTCGCGGGTGCTCAGCCCCAGCTCACGGCCGACCGCGCACGCCGTGTCGGCGACCCGGCGGGCGTGGCCGCGCGGGGTGTAGCCGGCCACCTCGGTGGCCTTGGCCAGGCTGGCGATGGTCTGCCCGGTGGTGGCCCGGACGGCGGCGGCCCGCCGGAACGACACCTGCGCCAGCAGCAGCGGCGCGCAGAACAGCGGCAGCGCCCAGAGCCCGACCTCGCCCGCCGCGAGGCTGACCAGCATCCCGGTGGCCGCGATCGCCGAGCCGATCCCGAACAGCGACCGCAGCTCGTCCTCCAGCGCCGCCGGGAACCGCAGCCCGCTCCGGGCCCGCCGCAGCACCGCCGCCAGGGTGGCGTCGCAGAGCGCGGCCAGCGCCGCCACCAGCGCGAGGAAGACCCCGTACGCGGGGCCGTCCGCCGAGAACCGGTCCACCACTCCGCCGTTGTAGAGCGGCTGGAAGATCGCGGCCGCGAACCCCGCCCCGAGCAACCGCCGGGCGGCGCCGTCGAGCCGGGCCCGGTCCCGCCAGGGCGCCGGGCGGTGGCACCGGACGCCGCGGGGCAGCGCCACCGCCGGCAGCAGGGCGAGCAGCAGGCCCGCGCCGGTCACCGCGACCGCCTGGAGCACGCCGTGCGCGGTGGGCAGCCCGCGCAGCGGCCCCAGCAGGGCGTACGCCAGCGCACCGGCGGCACCGATGGGCGCCTGTTCGCGATCGCCCGGAAGAGTGATCCGGACGCACTCGCCGAGCGCGATCAGCACGGTGAAGGCCAGGGCCACCCCGGGTTCGGCCATCCCGCGGACCGCCACCGCGCCGAACGCGAACGCCAGCAGGACGACGGCCCCGGCGTGCACCGCGGCCGCCCCGCCCGCCGGCGGGCCGCCGCTCACGACGGTCCGGCCGTCGGCACGGTGCCGCCCTGGGCGGGCAACCGGCGCGGGCCCGCCCGCACCGGTTCGGGCACGCCGAGCGGGATGTCGGGCACCGCCCGGATGCAGTCGTCGGAGGGCGGCAGCACCGGCTGCCAGTCGTGCGCGGTGAGCGCCTCGACCAGCGCCCGGACCATCACCGGGTCGAACTGGCTGCCCGAGCAGCGCTCCAGCTCCGCCACCGCCTCGGTGACCGGCCGCCCGCGCCGGTAGGACCGGGTGGAGGTCATCGAGTCGAAGGCGTCGGCGACCGAGATGATCCGCGCGAACTCCGGGATCTGCTCGCCGGTCAGCCCGCTCGGGTAGCCCCGGCCGTCCATCCGCTCGTGGTGGTGCAGGATTCCGGCGTGCGCCTCGCCGAGGAAGGCGATCCCCCGCACCAGCTCGTACCCGTACACCGGGTGCACTTCGACGGCCCGCCGCTCGGCCTCGTCGAGGGGACCGTTTCTGCGCAGCAGCTCGGTGGCGACGCCGAGCTTGCCGACGTCGTGCAGGATCCCCGCGAACCGCAGGGTGCGCAGCCGCTCCGCCTC
Organism: Kitasatospora sp. NPDC091207; assembly: GCF_044768625.1. Taxonomy (NCBI): domain Bacteria; kingdom Bacillati; phylum Actinomycetota; class Actinomycetes; order Kitasatosporales; family Streptomycetaceae; genus Kitasatospora; species Kitasatospora sp. NPDC091207. The sequence continues at coordinate 221,863 of NZ_JBIVVS010000003.1, read as the reverse complement.
CATGCCCAGCTGACCGGCGATCAGCACCGCCGCCTTGCCGACCCGTTCGCTGTGGCCCCGGGTGTAGGAGTCCTTGATCTCGACGGCCTGGACCAGCGCCTGGACGGTGGCCTGATGGGCGTCCCGCTCGCGGTGGCCCTGGGCGAAGACCCAGGCCGAGATGGAGAGCGGCAGCAGCGCGAGCAGGGCCGCGAAGGCTCCGTACGGGCCCTGCCAGAGCACCGCGACCATCAGCCCGCCGGCCGCGTGCACCAGCACCGGCAGCCCCAGCGCGGCGGCCGGGCCGCGCAGCAGGACGCCCGGCCGCCGGCCCTCGGCCAGCACCAGCATGCCGCCCACCAGTACCCCGTTGGCCAGGCAGAACGCGGCGAGGGCGGCGAACCCGGGCAGCAGCGCGGCCGGGAAGCGGGAGCCGAGCAGCAGCTGCGGCCCGGCGAGCAGGTGGAAGACCGCCGAGGCGGCGAAGGCGGAGAGGGCGAGTTGCGCGCCGTTCCACACCTGGCGCCGCCGGCAGTCCGGTTCGATGTCGCCGAACAGGGCGATCGGCACCGCGACCAGGGCGGCGGCGGCCGGCGCGAGCATCAGGACCCCGGCGAACAGCACCGGGAAGAAGGCGTTGGCCAGGGGCCGGGCCGGCGGCCGGGCCGGCAGCGGCGGCCGGCGCAGCAGCGCGCGCAGCATCCGCCGGCAGGGGGTGGGCTGCCCCTGGGCGAGCGACTCCCAGCAGCCGTGCAGGAAGGCCAGCAGACCGACCTTGGGCCAGTCCACGGGTGTGCCGAGCCAGCGCGGCACACCCAGCGGGGCCGACAGCGGAAGCAGCGGCACCAGGCAGCAGAGCGCCGCCACCGGGACGGCCACGAGGTAGCACACCGCGCCCGTCGGCAGGTCCGTGTCTCCACTGTCGGTAGCGATCTCGACCTCCCCGCCGTCCTGTCCCGCTCCGCGCTCAGCCCGCCGGGCTACCGGCGGTGAGTGTCCGTCAGGAGGATAGGCCGCCGTTCCGGCGTGGGGACGCATGATCGCGGAATGCCGCAGTTGGCGCACCACCAACTCACTCGAACGAGTGACGGCGCACGCAAGCAGAAAGGGAGCGACCCCCGGAGCACACGCTCCGGGGGTCGCTGAGTCCTCCGATGGACGGCCCGCCGTGGGAAGGCGGCACCCTCACTCGGCCGGCGCGCCCGCCTCGACCGGCGTACCGGGCCTGGCCACCGCCTCGGCGGAGGCCTTCGCCGACGGCCGGCCCTGGCCGGCCGCGTCACCGTGGGCCCCGGCGTCGACGGCGACCACGACCGCCTCGCCCGACCGCTGCCCGGAACGGATCGAGTCGATCCTGGCCAGCACCTTGCCCCGCAGGTCGGCCGGGGTGTCGTCGCACCCGCAGCACCGCTTGATCAGGGCCTTGATGGCCTGCTCCAGGCCGTACTTCTCCAGGCACGGCGAGCACTCCTCGAAGTGCACCCGCAGCTTGGCGTAGTCGCCCTCGGCCATCTCGTTGTCGAGGAATTCGTAGAGGTGGTCGAGGACCTCGCCACACTCGGTGTCGTGCGGATCGCCGCAGCTCATGAGCCCGAGCCCTTCGCTTCCTGCCCTGCCCCGCTACCGGCCGGAACCAGCCCGCGCTCACGGGCGTAGTCCTCCAGCATGCCGCGCAGCTGACGACGGCCACGGTGCAGCCGGGACATCACCGTACCGATGGGAGTACCCATGATGTCCGCGATCTCCTTGTACGCAAAGCCCTCTACGTCCGCGAGGTAGACGGCGATCCGGAACTCCTCCGGGATGGCCTGGAGGGCGTCCTTCACGTCGCTGTCCGGGAGGTGGTCGAGCGCCTGGGTCTCGGCGGAGCGCAGGCCGGTCGACATGTGCGACTCGGCCCGGGCCAGCTGCCAGTCCTCGATCTCCTCGGCGGCGGTCCGCTGGGGCTCCCGCTGCTTCTTGCGGTACGAGTTGATGAACGTGTTGGTGAGGATGCGGTACAGCCAGGCCTTGAGGTTGGTGCCCTCGCGGAACTGGTGGAACGACGCGTACGCCTTGGCGAACGCCTCCTGGAGCAGGTCCTCCGCGTCGGCCGGGTTGCGGGTCATCCGCAGCGCGGCCGAGTACATCGGGTCCAGGTAGCCCAGGGCGTCGCGCTCGAAGCGCTCCCGCCGGGCCTCCTCGCTCTCCGCCGCGGACACGCGGAAGGTGTCCTCACCGATCGCCTCGGCCAGCTCCTCACCGGTGAGCGCCTCGCCCGCGGGCAGGCTCTCCTCCGGGCCCCGGCCCGGCTCGGCCTCGTGCTCGGTCCCGACGACCGGACCCACCTCCTCGGCATGGCTGCCCACGGCGGGCCGCCCCGAAATGGAGGATATCGGGCTGACGGGCTTCTCGCCCGCGACAAGCCACTCCGACCATGAAGGGGCGAATGCCGAGGCGGCCTCGCGCTCCTCGGGCCGCTCGGGGCACGCGATCGAACCCATCTGTGCTGCCTTCCACCCGGGACTCAAGCTGACGAGGGTGTCAACCACGCCGAGGGCGCCCGCATTCCCCGCCTCCGACAGGTTTTCACTCGTACGGGTGAGCGGACCGTGACCGTCCGTTCCCCGGCAGGTCAGAGCAGGCCGAGCAGCCAGTCGCCGGCCGCCGCGGTGATCAGCTCCAGCACCTCGTCCTGTCCCGTCGGCGCCCGCTTGGGCACCTCGAAGCCGTGGCTGCCGTAGGGCACCGACACCAGCTCGTGCCCGGCCGGCAGCGCCGGGAACTCCGCCGGCCCGCCGAACGGATCCGCCACGCTCTGCACCACCAGCGTCGGCAGCCCCGACTCCAGCAGCTCCCCGGCCCGGCTCTTCTCCGGCTTGCCCGGCGGGTGCAGCGGGAAGGCCAGCGCCAGCACCCCGACCGCGCCGGTGGCGGCGCCCGTCCGGCAGGCCACCCGGGCCCCCGCGCTGCGCCCGCCGACCACCAGCGGCACCCCCTGCCCGGCGAGGTGCTCGGCCACCGGCGTCCACCCGGCGTCCAGGGTCCCGGGCGCCGGCCCCAGCCGCTTCCCGGCGACCCGCCAGGGCTGCTCGACCAGCGCCACCGTGATCCCCCGCTCCGGCAGCGCCCCGGCCAGGGCCACCAGGTCGCGCGCCCCGATCCCGCCGCCGGCGCCGTGCCCGAGCGCCAGCACCGCCCTCGGGGCGGCCGCCCGGTGGTAGCTGATCCGGGCGTCCCCGGCGGGGGTGGGGACGAGTTCCTGCGTCACGGCGTGGGCTCCAGTGCTCGGAAGGGGGCGGTGCTGAGGAGGCGTCACCCGGGCGGCACCGGGCCCGGAGGTCAGAACAGGGTCGTCTCGTGCTCGACCTCGGTCCACGGCCGGGTCAGTTCGGGGCCGTTGTTGCGGATGCTGCCGACCGCCGGCGAGACGGGCGTGGCCAGCAGCGCGCCGGGCGGCGGGGGGACCAGCAGCCGGCGTATCGCGTCCGGTTCGTCCAGCCCCGGGTCCAGCCAGTCGTCGTAGGACTCCCGGTCCAGGAAGAGCGGCATCCGCTCGTGGATCGGGGCGAGCAGCTCCTCCGCCTCGGTGGTGACCACGGTGAAGGTCACCAGCCAGGCCTCCGGGTGGTCGGCGGGCACCGCCCGGTCGCGCCAGAACTCGTACAGCCCGGCCAGCGCCAGCGGCCCCCCGTCGGCCCGGGAGACGAAGAAGGGCTTCTTGCGGGGCTTGCCGCGCTCGCCCGGCAGGGTCTGCCACTCGTAGTAGCCGTCGACCGGCAGGATGCACCGCCGGGAGGCGAAGGCCTGCCGGTACGAGGGCTTCTCGTGCACCGTGTCGGCGCGGGCGTTGATCATCTTCACCGCGGTCTCCGGGGACTTCGCCCACTGCGGCACCAGCCCCCAGCGCAGCACCCGCAGCTGCCGGACCGGCGCCGGCTCCCCCCGGCGCTGCCGCTCCAGCACCACGAAGGCACGCTCGGTGGGCGCGACGTTCCAGCTGGGGGTCAGGGTCTCGGCCGGGTCCCACTGCTGGACGCCGAAGAGCTCGACGAGGTCCTCGGGCTGGCTGCTGGAGGCGAAGCGACCGCACATGCCGTCAGCTTGCCACGGCCGCCGCTCTCAGCACTTCCTCATCCCGAAGTGCGAACCACCGGCTCCCGCCCGGTCGTCCCCGCATGGGAGGCTGCCACCCCGGGCAGGGCCGACGGAGGCCCCCGGGTGGCCGGACGAGAGCGGGGAGCGGGCATGGACGCACAGAGCATCGGCGAGGTGTGGGACCGCGTCACCGGCACCCAGCCCGCCCCGTCCGACTGGCTCACCCTGGTCACCGGCGCCGTCGCGCTGCTCGTGGTGGCCGCCCGCCCCCTCTGGCGGTTCGCCCGCAACGCCGTCACCATCGCCCACGAGGGCGGCCACGGCCTGGCCGCCCGCGTCACCGGCCGCAAGCTCGCGGGCATCCGGCTGCACTCGGACACCTCCGGGGTCACCCTCTCCTACGGCCGCCCCACCGGTCCGGGCATGGTGCTCACCGCCGCCGCCGGGTACACCGCCCCCGCCCTGCTCGGCCTCGGCTCCGCCGCACTGCTCGCGGCCGACCGGATCACCCTGCTGCTCTGGCTGGCGATCGCCCTGCTGCTGGCGTTGCTGGTCCGGATCCGCAACGCCTTCGGGTTCCTCACCGTCCTCCTCGCCGGCGGCACGTTCTTCCTGGTCTCCTGGTTCGGCAGCACCGACGTCCAGGCCGGCTTCGCCTCGCTCGGCAGCTGGTTCCTGCTGTTCGGCGCCGTCCGCCCGGTCCTGGAGCTGCAGTACCAGCGGCGGCGCGGCCAGGCCCCGGATTCCGACGCCGACCAGCTGGCCCGGCTCACCGGCGTACCCGGCCTCGCCTGGGTCGCCCTCTTCCTGATCACCGCGCTGGCCTGCCTGGCGCTCGGCGCGAGCTGGCTGCTGCCGCCGCGCTGAGCCGTTCCGGCATCCGGCCGCGGAGCCGACAGTTCCCGTACGGCCCCTAAACTTGCCCCATGACCGAGACCCTGTGGCCCGCCCCCGTCGCGACCACCCCCGTTGACGCCACCGTCACCATCCCCGGCTCCAAGTCGGTCACCAACCGGGCTCTGGTGCTGGCCGCCCTCTCCACCGAACCCGGCTGGGTGCGGCGCCCGCTGCGCAGCCGCGACTCCCAGCTGATGGCCGACGGCCTGCGCGCGCTCGGCGTCGGCATCGAGGAGCAGGTCAACAACGACTCCGGCGGCATCGGCGGCGGCGAGGCCTGGCGGGTCATCCCCGCGCCCGCGCTGCGCGGCCCGGCCTCCGTCGACGTCGGCAACGCCGGCACGGTCATGCGCTTCCTCCCCCCGCTCGCCGTCCTCGCCGACGGCCCGGTGCACTTCGACGGCGACCCGCGCAGCTACGAGCGCCCCCAGCACGGCGTGATCGACGCCCTGCGCGCGCTCGGCGCCCGGATCGAGGACGGCGGCCGCGGCGCCTTCCCGCTCACCGTGCACGGCACCGGCGCGCTGGACGGCGGCGTGGTCGAGCTGGACGCCTCCTCCTCCTCGCAGTTCGTCTCCGCCCTGCTGCTCTCCGGCGCCCGGTACAACCAGGGCGTGGAGGTCCGCCACGTCGGCGGGCCGGTCCCCTCGCTGCCGCACATCCGGATGACGGTCGAGATGCTGCGACTGGCCGGCGCCCAGGTGGACGCCCCGGAGGACGGCGGCGAGAAGGACGTCTGGCGGGTCACCCCCGGCGCCCTGCTCGGCCGCGACATGGTGGTCGAGCCGGACCTCTCCAACGCGGCGCCGTTCTTCGCCGCCGCGCTGGTGACCGGCGGCCGGGTGACCGTCCGCGACTGGCCGAAGCACACCACCCAGCCCGGCGACCAGCTGCGCGACATCTACACCCAGATGGGCGGCGTCTGCGAGTTCACCGACGAGGGCCTGCAGTTCACCGGCACCGGCCGGATCCACGGCATCGAGGCGGACCTGCACGACGTCGGCGAGCTGACCCCGGTGATCGCCGCCGTCGCCGCGCTCGCCGACTCCGAGTCCCACCTGTACGGCATCGCCCACCTGCGGATGCACGAGACGGACCGGCTGGCCGCGCTGGCCAAGGAGATCAACGCCCTCGGCGGCGAGGTCACCGAGACCGAGGACGGTCTGCGGATCCGCCCGCGCGCGCTGCACGGCGGTGTCTTCCACACCTACGAGGACCACCGCCTGGCCACCGCCGCCGCGGTGATCGGCCTGGCCGTCGAGGGCGTCCAGGTGGAGAACGTGGCCACCACGGCCAAGACCCTGCCGGACTTCCCGAAGATGTGGGACGAGCTGCTCGGCGGGGCAGTGGTGGGCGGCTGAGCGGGAGACTGGGCACATGCGCCGCTACGGCAAGGACTCCGACGAGGACGACATCCGCAACCGCCCCGCGCGCCGGGGCTCCCGGCCGAGGACCCGGATCCGGCCCAAGCACGACGACGCGGCCGAGGCGATGGTGCTCACCGTCGACCGCGGCCGGCTGACCTGCCTGCTGGACGCCGGGACGAAGCAGGAGCGCGAGATCGTCGCCATGAAGGCCCGGGAGCTGGGCCGCAAGGGCGTCGTCGTCGGGGACATCGTCAACATCGTCGGCGACCTCTCGGGGGACGCCGACACCCTGGCCCGGATCGTCCGGGTCGAGGAGCGCACCTCGGTGCTGCGCCGGACCGCGGACGACGACGACCCGTTCGAGCGGATCGTCGTCGCCAACGCCCAGCAGCTGGCCATCGTCACCGCGCTGGCCGACCCGGAGCCCCGGCCCCGGCTGATCGACCGCTGCCTGGTGGCCGCGTACGACGCCGGCATGGAGCCGCTCCTGGTCCTCACCAAGTCCGACCTGGCACCGGCCGGGCCGATGCTGGAGGCCTACGCGCCGCTCGGCATCAACTACGTGGTGACCCGGCGGGACGAGCTGGCCACCGAGGGCGCCGAGGCCGTCCGGGAGCACCTGCGCGGACGCTCCACGGTGTTCATCGGGCACTCCGGCGTCGGCAAGACCACCCTGGTCAACGCCCTGGTGCCGCTGCACCAGCGGACCACCGGGGTGGTCAACGCGGTGACCGGCCGCGGCCGGCACACCACCGTCTCGGCGCTGGCGCTGCGGCTGCCGCCGCCCCCGGGCGCCAAGCCGGGCTCGAAGAAGGCGCTCGACCCGGGCTGGGTGATCGACACCCCGGGCTTCCGCTCCTTCGGCCTCTCGCACATCGACCCGTCCCGGGTCATCCTTGCCTTCCCCGACCTGGAGCCCGGCACCGCGGAGTGCCCGCGCGCGTGCAGCCACGACGAGCCGGACTGCGCGCTGGACGCCTGGGTCGCGGACGGCCACGCGGAGCAGGCCCGGCTGTACTCGCTGCGCCGTCTGCTGGCGAGCAAGGAGGCCCGCGAGGGCGACTGACGGCGCGGGCCCGGCCGTTTTCGGTCGTTCGAGGTGTCGGAGCGGGCCAGCCTGGTGATCATAGGAAAGTCGGGCCGGATCACGGCCCGACCCGACGATCGACAGGGAGAGCACGCGATGGCATGGGCCCTGGTGATCCTGGCCGGCCTGCTGGAGACCGGCTTCGCGATCAACCTCAAGCTCAGTGAAGGCTTCACCAAGCTCTGGCCCACCATCAGCTTCTGCGTCTTCGCCCTCAGCAGCTTCGGCCTGCTCACCCTCTCCCTGAAGAGCCTGCCGGTCGGTCCGGCGTACGCGGTCTGGACCGGCATCGGCGCGGCCGGCACCGCGATCTACGGGATGATCTTCCTGGAGGAGACCACCTCGGTGCTCAAGCTGGTCTCGATCTCCCTGGTGATCGCCGGGGTGATCGGGCTCCAACTGAGCGGATCGGCGCACTGAGAGCACCGGCGGTCCGCTCCGCGAGCCCGACTGTCCCGATCGGGTGGGGCTCGCTAGGGTTTCGACCATGGCCGACTACCACGATGATCTCCGACTCGCCCACGTCCTCGCCGACTCGGCCGACTCGATCACCCTGGAGCGCTTCCGCGCCCTCGACCTGAAGATCGAGACCAAGCCCGACCTCACCCCCGTCAGCGACGCCGACAAGGCCGCCGAGGAACTGGTGCGCAGCGTGCTGCAGCGCGCCCGCCCGCGCGACGCGGTGCTCGGCGAGGAGTTCGGCCTGCAGGGCACCGGCCCGCGCCGCTGGGTGATCGACCCGATCGACGGCACCAAGAACTACATCCGCGGCGTACCGGTCTGGGCCACCCTGATCGCGCTGCTGGAGGACGGCCCGGACGGCGTGGAGCGCCCGGTGGTGGGCATCGTCTCCGCCCCGGCGCTGAACCGCCGCTGGTGGGCGGCCAAGGACCTCGGCGCGTTCGCCGGCCGCAGCCTGACCAAGGCCTCCCGGATCCACGTCTCCGGTGTCTCCCGGCTGGAGGACGCCTCGTTCTCCTACTCCTCGCTCTCCGGCTGGGAGGAGCGCGGCCGGCTCGAACCGTTCCTGGACCTCACCCGGGCCTGCTGGCGCACCCGCGCCTACGGGGACTTCTGGTCCTACATGATGGTCGCCGAGGGCTCGGTGGAGATCGCCGCCGAACCCGAGCTGTCGCTCTGGGACATGGCCGCGAACTGCATCATCGTCGAGGAGGCCGGCGGCCGCTTCACCGGCCTGGACGGCATCCCCGGCCCCGGCGGGGCCGACGCCGTGGCCAGCAACGGCCTGCTGCACGCGGAAGCCCTCCGCCGCCTGAGCGTCTGACGGCCCCCCGCGTCCACACGCACGCGCCCCCGGCCCGGGCCGGGCGCCCGAACCCCGGCCACCGGCTCTGACCCCGGCTCCGCACGGCGCGCCCCGAGCCGAAGGGCCGAGCGGCGTCGGAACGCCGACCGTCGGCACCGGACGAGAGCGGCCCGGAGGCGAGCGGGCGACAACACAGCCCCGAGCCGAAGGGCCGCGCCGGTCTCTGTGCCGCGGCCCGGGCGCCCGAACCCCGGCCACCGGCTCTGACCCCGGCCCCGACCGACTCCGCCCCGAGCCAAAGGGCCGCGCCGGTGCCGAAAGGAAGAAGCGAGGACGCCGCGAGGAACGAGCGGCGTCGGAGCGCCGACCGTCGGCACCGGACGAGAGCGGCCCGGAGGCGAGCGGGCGACAACACAGCGGCGGGCCCGGCGACCGGTCATCCGGTCGCCGGGCCCGCGGCTCATCGGGGTACCGCTACTTCTGCTTGCGCAGCTCCCGGACCGCCGTCTCCAGCCGGCGGCCGTAGTCGGCGTCGGCCTGGCGGAAGTTCTCGACCGCCCGCTCGACGATGTCCTCGCGGTCGGCCGAGACCTTGGCGATGAAGCCGGCCAGGTTGGCGACCAGCCGCTGCTTCTCCTCCTCGCCCATCAGCCGGTACAGGTTGCCCGCCTGCACGAAGTCGTCGTCCTCGGCGTGCGAGGGCGCCTCGTGGGTGCCGGTGGCGCCGGTGACCGCGGTGGCGGCCCAGAGCGGACGGCCGGTCTGCACCGGTCCGCCGAAGCTGTTGGGCTCGTAGTTCTTGCGACGGCCGTGGCGGCCGTCGTAGAGGTAGCCGTCCCGGCTGTTGGTGCGCGCCTCGGTGGCGTGCGGGCGGTTCACCGGCAGGTGGTCGGCGTTGACGCCGACGCGGTAGCGGTGGGCGTCGGCGTAGGCGAACAGCCGGCCCTGGAGCATCTTGTCGGGGGACGGGCCGATGCCGGGCACGAAGTGCGAGGGCGAGAAGATCGACTGCTCGACCTCGGCGAAGACGTTGTCGGGGTTGCGGTTGAGCTCCAGCTTGCCGAACTCGACCAGCGGGTAGTCGGCGTGCGGCCACACCTTGGTGAGGTCGAACGGGTTGAAGCGGTACTGGGCCGCGTCCGCCGCCGGCATGATCTGGACACTGACCGTCCAGCTCGGGAACTCGCCGCGCTCGATGGACTCGCGCAGGTCGCGCTGGTGGCTGTCGGGGTCCTCGCCCGCGAGCGCGGCCGCCTCCTGCGCCGTCAGGTTCTTGATGCCCTGGTCGGTCTTGAAGTGGTACTTGACCCAGAAGTACTCGCCGGCCTCGTTCTGCCACTGGTAGGTGTGCGAGCCGAAGCCGTCGAGGTGGCGGTAGCTGGCCGGGATGCCGCGGTCGCCGAAGAGCCAGGTCACCTGGTGGGTCGCCTCGGGCGACAGGCCCCAGAAGTCCCAGACGTTGTCCGCCTCCTGCGAGCCGGTGTACGGGTCCCGCTTCTGGGTGTGGATGAAGTCCGGGAACTTGGTGGCGTCCTTGATGAAGAACACCGGGGTGTTGTTGCCGACGAGGTCGTAGTTGCCGTCCTCGGTGTAGAACTTCAGCGCGAAACCGCGCGGGTCGCGGACGGCGTCGGCGGAGCCGAGGTTGCCGGCCACGGTGGAGAACCGCAGGAAGGTCTCGGTCTGCTTGCCCACCTCGGCCAGGAAGCGCGCCCGGGTGTAGGCGGTCACGTCGGCGGTCACGGTGAAGGTGCCGTACGCGGCCGCGCCGCGGGCGTGGACCACTCGCTCCGGGATGCGCTCACGGTTGAAGTGCGCCAGCTTCTCGAAGAGTTGCTGGTCCTGGATCAGCGCGGGGCCACCGATGCCGGCGGTCTCGGTGTTCTGGTTGTCGGCGACGGGGGCACCCGCCTCCGTGGTGAGGATGGGGCGCAGTTCGTCCTGGGTGGTCATAGCGGGGCCTCCACGTGATCCGGTCGTGACAACAACTCGATCCTAACTTGGACTTTGTCTAAGTCAACACTGGAACCAAAGTCGGATCCTCACCTACCCTGTACACATGAGCGACCTGCTGGAACGACTTCGCGGACGTGGGTGGCGGCTGACCTCGCAGCGCCGGGTCGTGGCCGAGGTCCTCGACGGTGAACACGTCCACCTCACGGCGGACGAGGTGCACTCCCGCGCCGTGGAGCGCCTGCCCGAGATCAGCCGCGCGACGGTCTACAACACGCTCGGCGAGCTGGTCTGCCTCGGTGAGGTGCTGGAGGTCGCCACCGACGGCCGCGCCAAGCGGTACGACCCCAACGCGCACCGGCCCCACCAGCACCTGATCTGCTCGGGCTGCGGCGCCATCCGCGACGTCCAGCCGCAGGGCGACCCGCTGGCCGGCCTCCCGCACGGCGAGCGGTTCGGCTTCGCCGTCACCGGCGCCGAGATCACCTACCGGGGCCTCTGTCCGGACTGTACGAACGGCCCCTGAGCGAGCGCTACGCGCTCAACTCCGCGTGCAGCGCGCCCAGGAGACGGCCGGCCCGCTCCGCGACCTCGGCCGGGCCGTAGTCGGCGGCCCGCCGGCACCAGTTCTCCGCCTGCACCGGCTCGCCCCGACGCAGCGCCAGCAGGGCCAGCCGCAGCGCCGCCCGGCCGTGACCGGCGTCGGCGGCCCGGGTGTACCAGAGCATCGCCTCGGCCTCGCAGTCCTGCCGGGCCAGCAGCAGGCCCAGGTTGAAGGCCGCGCTGCGGCTGCCCGCCGCGGCCGCCCGCCGGTACCAGCTCTCCGCGATCTCCAACGCCCCGCGCTCGGCCGCCCGCACGCCCATCCGCACCTGCGCCCGGCGGTGGCCGGCGTCGGCCGCCACCGCGTACCAGTGCTCGGCCTCGGCGTCAGCGTCACCGCGCCGGTCCAGCACCGAGGCGAGCCGGAACGCGCCCTCGGCCGACCCGCCGGCCGCGGCCTGCCGGTAGCGCTCCAGCGCGCCGGCCAGGTTGCCGCGCTGTTCCTGGACCACCGCCAGCTGGAGGGCCGCCTCGCCGTGGCCCTCGGCGGCGGCGCGCGCGTACCACTCCTGCGCCTGCCGGTGGTCCCCGCGCCCGGCGTACAGGACGCCCAGGTTGAAGGCGCCGTCCACACTGCCGGCCTCGGCGGCCTTGGAGAACCATGGCTCGGCGCCCGACTCGTCGCCGCGCTGGAGCAGCACCACGGCCAGTGCGTTGCAGGCCTCCCGGTGCCCGGCGTACGCGGCGCGGCGGTACCACTGTTCGGCCTGCTGGTCGCGACCGGCCCCGGCGCAGAGCAGCCCGAGGTTGAAGGCACCGTTCTGGTCACCGGCGTCCAGCGCGCTGCGGTACCAGCGCTCGGCCTCGGCCGCCCGGCCGCGCGAGGCGTGCAGCGCGCCCAGGGCGTTGGCGGCGTTGCCGTCCCCGGCCTCGGCGGCCTCCTGCCACCACCCGGCGGCGGCGGTGAGGTCACCGGTGTCGCGCAGCAGGAAGCCCAGCGCGCAGGCCGCCCGCGGCTCGCCGTTCTGCGCCGACTGCCGGTACCAGCGGGCGGCCTCGTCCAGCAGCGCGTGGTCGACCCGGGAGCGCTCCTCCAGCAGCACCCCGAGCCGCAGTGCGGCGCGGGCGTGGCCGCGCGCGGCGGCGGTGCGGTACCAGGTCTCGGCGGTCTCCTTGTCCCCCGCGGCCTCGCGCATCCGGGCCAGCCGGTAGGCGGCCTCCCGGTGGCCGGCGTCGGCGGAGACCTTGAACCAGCGCTCGGCGCGCACGTCGCGCCGGTGCTCCATCAGATCGCCCAGCGCGTAGGCGCCGAGCGGGTGGCCGTGGTCGGCGGCGAAGTGCAGCCAGTACTCGGCGGCCTCCTCCTCGCCCTGGTCCCGCAGCTGCAGCCCCAGCGCGTGCGCGGCGGGCGCGCTGCCGGCCACGGCGGCCTGGCGCCACCACTGGGCGGCCTCCGACCGGTGGCCCTGCTGGTGCAGCAGCACGCCGAGGTTGTTGGCGGCGGCGCGCAGCCCCGCGGCGGCTGCCGCGCGCAGGTACGACTCGGCGTCCTCCAGGTCACCGCGGCGCAGCAGCAGGGTGCCGAGCCGGCTCGCGGCGTCCGGATCGCCGTCGTCGGCGGCCTGGCGGTGCCGGGTCTCCAGGGCGGCCTGCTCGCGGGCGGCCAGCGCGGTCTCGAAACTGGCGGAGTCGAACCCGGCGCGGTCCTGCCCCTCCCCGCCGTCCTCGTCCTCGGTGGTGGCACCGTACGGGCCGACGGCGGCGGCGAACTGGCCCGCGGCGACGTGCACCAGACTGTCGGGGCCGTAGCCGCCGGCGGGCCGGCGCTCGATGAGTCCGCCGGTACGCTGGGCCGGCAGGGCGCCGGGGTGGTTCTCGGAACTCTCGGCCCAGCCCTCGGTGTCCGCCTCGGTGGTCGCGGCGGACTTGGCTCCTGGCCCGTTCTTGCCGATCAGCCTCATGCCGACTCCCGCTCCCCCAGAGTGTCGCGGCATCCTCCCCCGGCCCGCGGCCGGACGGACCCGGCCCCGGCTGCCGGCCGAAGGGGTCCCCACGGGGCGCGCTGGATCCGACGGCTGGTCAGCAGCCGCGCAACGTCCCCCATGTGTCCCATCGTCGCATCACCCGCAACCCGCGTACACCTGCCCCGGCCGAATTCGGCGGCACGGAACCGAAGCCGACGAAATTGCTTCGGCGCTTTGTCGATTTCCCGACACTCGGGTCCCACAAACCCCGATGCCGGCGTCGTTGGCGACGGTCGATAGTACCGGAGGGCTCCACGCCGACCCCGGGTGGAAACGCCAAAGGCCCGGAGGATGATCCTCCGGGCCTTCGTGCTACTGAGTAGCGGGGACAGGATTTGAACCTGCGACCTCTGGGTTATGAGCCCAGCGAGCTACCGAGCTGCTCCACCCCGCGTCGGTAGACAAACCATAGCACGGTTGCGGGGTGGAACATGAATCGGTTCTCCCAGCTCAGGGGCTCGCTCCCGCCGAGGGGCTCGGCGGGGTGCCGGTCGGCGCGGTGGCCGGAGGCGTGGCGGCGGAGGTCCCGCCGGCCTTCTGCTGCGCCGCCTGGGCCGTCTTGATCGCGTCCCCGAGCGCCTTCTGGGCCTGGCCGTAGGCCGCCCAGTCGCCGCTCTTGAACGCGTTCTGGCTGTCGTTGTACGCCTTCTCGACGTCCGCCCAGGCCTTCTGCAGCTCCGGGGTGGTGCCCCCGCCGGTCCCCGGCGTCGGCGCGGTCGGGGTGGGCGTCGGCGTGCCGGGACTGGTGGGCGTCCCCGGGGTGGTCGGCGCGGTCGGCGTGGTCGCCGGGGCGGCGCCCGCGAAGACCTTCTTCAGCGCCTCCTCCAGGGTGTTCTCGAACGCCACGTTGTCGTTGCCGTAGACCGCGAGCACCTTCTGCAGCGTCGGGTACTTGGCACCGCGGCCGCGGACGTACACCGGCTCGACGTTGAGCAGGCCGCCGCCGACCGGCAGGGTCAGCAGGTTGCCGTACTCCAGCTCCGAGTCACCGCCGCTCTTCAACAGGGTGATCTGCTGGGCCACTTCCTGGCGCGAGTTGAACTGCGACTGCACCAGGTTGGGGCCGAGCGTCTTGCTGTCCCCCGGCACCTTGAGCAGCCGGATCTTCCCGTAGTCCGGCCCGGGGTCGGCGCTGACCGCCATGAAGGCCGCCAGGTTCTCCCGGCCGCTCGGCACGAAGGTGCTGGTCAGCGAGAAGCTGGCGGAGGTGACCGCCGGGTCCGGCATCCGCACCGTGAGGTAGTACGGCGGCTGCGGCTGCTTGGTGTCGCTGGTCGGGTCGACCGGGATCTGCCAGATGTCGCTGCCGTTGAAGAACGAGTTGGAGTCCGTCACGTGGTACTGGCCGAGCAGGTCGCGCTGCACCTTGAACATGTCCTGCGGGTACCGCAGGTGCGGCATCAGCGTGCCGGGGATGTCGGCCTTGGCCTTGACGGTGTCCGGGAAGGCCTTCATCCAGGTCTTCAGCACCGGGTCGTTCTCGTCCCACTGGTAGAGCGTCACCTCGCCGGTGTACGCGTCCACGGTGGCCTTGACCGAGTTGCGGATGTAGTTGACCTGGTTGGCGGCGGTCAGCAGCTCACCGCGCTGGTTGGTCAGCGAGTCCTTGGTGACGGTGCCCAGCGTGGTCTTGGACGAGAACGGGTAGCCGTCGGAGGTGGTGTAGCCGTCCAGCACCCAGACCACCCGGCCGTTCTCGACCACCGGGTACGGGTCGGCGTCGATCGACAGCCACGGCGCGACCTTCTCGACCCGCTCCTTGGGCGTCCGGTCGTAGATGACCTTGGCGCCGTCGGTGATCGCCCCCGCGTAGAGGATCTGCGGCTCGGCGAACTTCACCGCGTACGCGGCCCGGGTGATCGGGTTGTCCAGCGAGACGCCGCTGCCCCCGGTGTACTGGTACTGCTTGTTCTCACCGGTGTCGGTGGTGTAGTCGATCTCCTGGTTGGTACCGCCGACGATCGAGTACGAGCCGGTCTTCTCGCCGTAGTAGATCCGCTGCTGGTAGTCGCCCAGCGAACCGGTGGCCGGCAGGCCGGACTCGGTGAAGACCGGCTGGCCCTTGTCGTTGACCTGGTTGCCCTTGGCCACCACGGCGCCGTAGCCGTGGGTGTACTTGAAGTGGTCGTTGATCCAGTTGCGCTGGACCCCGTTGAGGTCCAGCTCACGCAGGCCGATCACGGTGTCCTGGGCGCCCTCGCCCTTGCCGTAGCGATCCACGTCCAGGGTGGACGGGAAGGCGTAGTACGAGCGCTGCTGCTCGATCGACTGGAAGGTCGGCGAGACCACGTTCGGGTCCAGCAGGCGGATGTCCGCGATGGTCTGCGCGTCCGGCTTGAGCGCCTCGGCCGTGGTCGAGCCCTGCGGGGTGTACTGGGTGGTCTGGCTGTCCGCGATCCCGTACGCCTGCCGGGTCGCGTCGATGTTCTTCTGGATGTACGGCGTCTCCTTGGCCTGCTCGTTCGGCTTGACCTGGAACTGCTGCACGATCGCCGGGTACACCCCGCCGATCAGCACCGCCGAGAGCACCATCAGCCCGAGGCCGATCAGGGCCGGCGCCCAGGTGCGGCGGATCGGGGTCAGGAAGAACAGCACCGCGCAGATGATCGCGACGAAGAACAGGATGGTCTTGGCCGGCAGGAACGCGTTGGCGTCCACGTAACGCAGGCCGGTCCAGCCGGTGACGCCCTTGTACGAGCCGGTCTTCACCGCCAGCGCGTACCGGTCCAGCCAGTACGCCACCGCCTTCAGCAGCACGAACACGCCGAGCAGCACCGCGAGGTGGCCCTGCGCGCCGGCACTGGCCCGGCGGCCCGGGCCCTGCAGCCGCAGCCCGCCGTAGAGGTAGTGCACCAGCGTCGAGGTCAGCAGCGAGACGATCACCGCGCTGAACGCGAAGCCGAGCAGGAACTCGTAGAACGGCAGCTCGAAGGCGTAGAACGACACGTCCATGCCGAACTGCTGGTCCTTGACGCCGAACGGCGTCCCGTTGGTCCACAGCAGCCACGTCCGCCACTGGCCCGAGGCCGCGGCGCCGGCCACCAGGCCGATCACCAGCGAGATCCCGATCAGCGCCCAGCGCTTGAACGGTGCCAGGCCGGACCGGTAGCGGTCCAGGCTCTGCTGCTCCACCGACATCGCCGACAGCGGCGGCCGGAGCCGGTGCGCCAGCCAGATGTTGGCACCCACGATCAGCGCCATCAGCAGGCCGAAGACGGCGAACAGGCCGACCTTCGTCCAGAGCTGGGTGGTGAACACCGAGGAGTAGTGGACCGACTTGAACCAGAGCCAGTCCGTCCAGAACCCGGCGAACATGACGAACAGCAGGAAGAGCACCGCGAGTACGCCCAGGGTCAGCAGGGCCACCCGCGCCCGCCGGGAGGGCGGGCCTACCCTGCGCCGGAATCCCGGCCCTGAGCGTTCCGGCATCTGGAATACCACGGGGCACCTCAGCTGTGTCGTCTGGAATCGATCGGTCGTCAGTGCAACTTAACCAGGCTTTAGCCGAGTTCCCACCGTTAGCAGACGGTTACTCCGACGTTCCCCGGCCGCAGCCGTCCGGCCGTCCGCACACCGAACGCACCACCGGAACGCACCACCGGAACGCGGGATCGGTCGCGGCCCCGGTGGGGCGCCCCACCGGGGCCGCGACCGCCCGCACCGGACCGCGGGTGGCACCGCCCGGACCGCCCGGCGTGTGAGGATTGAGGCATGTCCGATGCCTCCTCTTCCCCCGACGACGTCTCCAAGCTCCCGGCCGCGACCCCGCTGACCCGGGCCGCGCTGGAGATCGACGAGTACGCCGCCACCCTCGGCTGGGACCTCCCGGCCCGACTGTTCGCCCTGGTGGACAGCGCAGCACTGCGCAAGGCCGACCCCCGGGTCGCCGAGCAGCTCGGCCTCTCCGACAGCCCGGAGGCCGGTCTCACCCCGGTCGAGCAGGACGAACTGCCCGCCGGCATGGAGCTGGACAAGTTCCTCGCCACCATCGCCTGGCCCGACGCGGTGGCCGGCTGCGCCCTGGTGGTCGAGCGCCTGATGCTGCCGCCGGGCGCCGAGCAGTCCCGCCCGCGCAACGCCTCCGACGCCCAGCTCGCCGACTGGGTGGCCAACCACCCCAAGCGCGAGGAGGTGCGGATCACCGCCGCCGTGCTGCGCAACGGCAAGAAGGAGATCGCCCTGCGGCTGCGTTCCAAGGACGTCGCGCGCGAGGTGCTGACCGGCCCCGACCTGGTCCCCGGTCTGACCGAGGCGCTGCTCGCCACCTTCGCCTAGGCCCCGGTACGACGCGGCCCCGGGCGGGAGCGCCCCGGGCCGCGTCGTACCGGCCGGTGCCGTCCGGTCAGCCCGCGCAGGACGGCAGCGCGGCGGTCTGCCCGCTGCGGACCTGCTCCAGCGACTTCAGCGCGCCGTCCAGCGTCTCCGCCTTGATCAGGGTCAGCCCGGACGGGGTGTTCTTGCCGGCCTCGGCGCAGTTGGCGGCCGGGGTGAAGAAGTACTGGGCGCCGGCCTCCCGGGCCGCGATCAGCTTCATCGATATCCCGCCGATCGGCCCGACCGTGCCGGCGTCGTCGATGGTGCCGGTGCCCGCGACGAACCTGCCGCCGGTGAGGTCCTCCGGCGTCAGCTTGTCGATGATGCCCAGCGAGAACATCAGGCCCGCGCTCGGACCGCCGACGTCCTGGAGGCCGATGTCGATCTGGAACGGGTAGATGTGCCGGACCCCGGGCCTGATGCCGACCATCGCGGCGCCGGTGTCGGGGGACTTCACGGTCGGCACGGCGATGTCGGTACGGACCGCCGCCGGGTCCGCCTTGCCGCCGTCCTTGATCATCGGCACCACGGTGAAGACGGCCGTCTCCCCGGGCTGGTGCTTGGTGACGGCCTTCGCCACGCTCTCCGCGTCGGTGACCGGGGTGCCGTCGACCGCGATGATCCGGTCGCCGGCGTGCAGCTTGCCCTCCGCCGGGGCGCCGGCCGTGACCGACTGGACGATCAGCTCGTTCCCGATCGGGATGCCGAGCTGGTTCAGCGCCGCCGTCCGCGCGTGGTCCTCGGAGAGCGCGAACTCCTCGGCGTTCTGCCGCTTGGCGTCGGCGTCCGTCTGACCCTTCGGGTAGACGTTGTCGTGCGGCACCACCAGCACGTCGTCCCGGAGCCAGCCGACCACCGCGTTGACCAGGCTGGGCTCGTACTTGGCGCCGGTGACCTGGACGGTGGTCATGTTGAGGTGCCCGCTCACCGGGTACGACTCGTGGCCGGTGATGGTGATCACCGGCGTGCCCGTCTTGTCCTGCACCCCGAGCGTGTTGTACGTCGGCCCCGGGCTCATCTCCGTGTACGGCACCTTCATCAGCACCGACGCGCAGAGCAGCGCTATGAGCAGCAGGGTGGCGGCGAGCATCGTCGCAGAGCGGCGTGGCATGCCTCGACAGTACGGGACGCGGCCGACGGAACGCCCGCCGGGCTACCGGCCGGGATCCTCGCCCGGACCGGTGCCGGTGGTGGTGCGTTCCATCGCGGCCATGAAGCGCCGGTGCTCGGCGAGGGAGGCGGGGTCACCGGTGGCCCTGGGGGCCCGCTGGGCCCAGCCCGCCCACACGGCGGCGAGCAGTGCGGCGACTACCGGAATGATCAACCAGGCGAGCGCAGCCATGTCAGTACTCCCAGCTCGTCGTGTCTATGAGCAGATTAACCACCCCGGCGGACAACGCGGGTGGCGCCGTCCGGGTTACGGCACGGCCGATCGGCTCACTGCCAGGGAGTATCCGGCGCACCGCCCAGGACCCGTTCGGGTGAGGGTCCGGCGCGCCTGCGCGGCAGCGGCGGGGAGGAGTGGGTCAGCAGCCGCCGGCTCCGACCCACTCCTCCTCACCGTCGGAGAACACCTGGTGCTTCCAGATCGGCACCTCGTGCTTGAGGTCGTCGATCAACCGGCGGGCGGCGGCGAACGCCTCGCCCCGGTGGGCGCAGGAGACGGCGACGATGACGGCCTTGTCGGTGATCTCCAGCCGGCCGACCCGGTGCACCGCGGCGAGCGCCCGGACCGGGAACTCCGCGACGATCTTCTCCGCGATCCGGCGCATCTCCTGCTCGGCCGTGGGGTGGCAGCTGTACTCCAGCGCGGCGACCGACTTGCCGCCGTCATGGTCCCGGACCGTACCGACGAAGACGGTCGTACCGCCGGCGGCGTCGTCGCCGACCGCCGCGTAGACCTCGTCGAGCGAGAGCGGGGTGTCGCGGACGGCGAGCAGGCGGATGGGGTCGTGGTTCTCGGACATGACCCCATGATTCCCCATCGCGGGCGACTTCGGGCAAGAGGCTTCCGTATCACGATTGGGGAATTTCGCATCGTGAGAAGCGGGGCCTCAGTGGGCACGCCCAGGGGCACGCGGGACCGGCCGGCGGGACCGGTGGACTCCCGGGCCGGCCGGTCCCGCCGACCGCGGCCGGCGCAGGATCAGAAGCGGCGCCGCTTGCGCGCGCGCCGGACCAGCGCGGCCGTACCGACCAGCGCCACCGTCGCCCCGGCCGCGCCCAGACTGGTGGCGGCCTCCTTGCCGCCGAGCCGCCGCCCGGCCACCGCGTGCTTGCCCGCCACCTGCGCCAGCAGCTCCGCCAGCACCTGCTCGTTGGTGAACGCCGGACGCCAGCCCGCCTCGTGCAGCCGGCTGCCGGAGACCACCCACGGGTACATCGTGTACGCGAGGTCCCCGGCCGGGGCCGGGGTCAGCCCGAGCCGGTGCAGCCGGGCGGCGGTGCCCAGCGCCAGCGAGGCCGGCAGCTCCATCCGCCGGATGCCCGACAGCCGCTCCACGTCCTCCTGCTCCAGCCAGCCGTCGCAGCCGACCGTGACCTCGCCCTCGACCAGCCCCAGCGCGGCGTACTCCAGCGCCGCCGCCAGGTCGTCCACGTGACAGAACTGCCAGCACGGCCGGGACCCGGCCACCACCAGCAGCCGGGGCGCCTCGAAGTGCCGGGTCAGCACGGTGTCGACACCCGGCCCGACCACCACGGCCGGCCGCAGCACGGTCACCTGCAGCCCGGGGTGGGCCCGCGGCGCCCGCCGGGCCAGCCGCTCGATCTCCAACAGGTCCCCGACCAGCGAGGCCTCCTCGGTGGCCCGCAGCTCGGAGTCCTCGGCCAGCGGCACCTCGTTGTCGGCGAGCGCGCCGTAGACCATCGCGGAGGTGCAGAGCACCACCCGGTGCACCCCCGCCGCCGCGGCGGCGGTCAGCACGGTCTGCGCGCCGCGCACGTTGTAGGCGCTGCGGGCCCGCGGGTCGGACTCCATCCCGAGGTCCATCGCCAGGTGGACGACCACGTCCACGCCGGCCAGCCGCTCGGCGACCGCCGGGTCACGGACGTCCAGGACGCGCCACTGCACGCCCGGCACCTCACCCCGCCGGTCGTCCACGGCGAGGACCTTCCTCACCCCCGGCGAGGCGACCAGCCGGGCGGCGACGCGCTCGCCGAGCACGCCGGCCGCGCCGGTGACGGCCACGGTCAGCGGCCTTCCGCCGTAGGCTGGAGGCGGCGACGCCGTGATGTCCGGGGCGTCCTCTTCTCCGGTCAGCCCAGAGCGAACGTCCGAAGGCGGGGAACTCACCGGCCATCCTCCACGGTTAGCTTATGTGCGTACGTACGTGTGTCAGTACGTCCATCCTGCCCGAGGCGGAGGCCCGGCGGTGCACCCGGCGCGGGCCAGCCGCGCGGGAGCCGCCCACCGGCCGCGAGTCCCCCACTCCGCCGACCGCCCCGGGCGGGCCGAAATTCCGCCACCACCCGCATGACGGCCGACCGGATCGAGGACCCCGTGAGCGACCTTCCCTTCGGATTCGGCGTTCCGCCAGAGGAGCCCGAGGACGGCAAGGCCAAGCCCGAGGACGGCAAGGGCCGGCCCGGCGACGAGCAGAAGAAGAAGGACCAGGGCGGCGCGGAGAGCGGCCCCCAGCCGTTCGGCTTCGGCGGGAACCCGTTCGGCGCGCTCTTCGGTATGGGCATGCCCGGCGCTCCCGGCGCCCCCGGGACCCCGGGCGGGCCGGGCGGTGGCGACAACCCGTTCGCCGCGATGTTCGGCGGCCTCAACCCCAACGACCTCGGCGCCGCCTTCCAGCAGCTCGGCCAGATGCTCTCCTTCGAGGGCGGCCCGGTGAACTGGGACCTCGCCAAGGACATCGCCCGCCAGACCGTGGTCGCCGAGCCCGCCGAGGGCAAGTCCAAGGACCGGTCGGTCAACGCCTCCGAGCGCTCCGCCGTCGCCGAGGCCGTCCGGCTCGCCGACCTCTGGCTGGACGGCGCCACCGAGTTCCCCTCCGGGGCCGGCACCGCCGTCGCCTGGAGCCGGGCCGAGTGGATCGAGGCCACCCTGCCGGTCTGGAAGGACCTCGTCGACCCGGTCGCCGAACGGGTCGGCACCGCCATGGGCGGCGTCCTGCCCGAGGAGATGCAGGCCATGGCGGGCCCGCTGATGGGCATGATGCGCTCGATGGGCGGCGCCATGTTCGGCAGCCAGATCGGCCAGGCGCTCGGCGCGCTCGCCGCCGAGGTGGTCGGCTCCACCGACGTCGGCCTGCCGCTCGCCCCGGCCGGCAAGGCCGCCCTGCTGCCGCAGAACATCGCCGAGTTCGGCGAGGGCCTGAACGTGCCCGCCGAGGAGGTCCGGCTCTACCTCGCCCTGCGCGAAGCCGCCCACCAGCGTCTCTTCGCCCATGTGCCGTGGCTGCGCGCCCACCTGTTCGGCGCCGTCGAGGCCTATGCGCGCGGCATCAAGGTCGACACCTCCCGGATGGAGGAGCTCGTCGGCCAGCTCGACCCGAGCAACCCCGAGGCGCTCCAGGAGGCGCTGGCCGGCGGCCTGCTCCAGCCCGAGGACACCCCCGAGCAGAAGGCCGCGCTCGCCCGTCTGGAGACGGCGCTGGCGCTGGTCGAGGGCTGGGTCGACGCCGTCGTGCACGCCGCCGCCGAGCCGCACCTGCCGCAGGCCGGCGCACTGCGCGAGACGGTCCGCCGCCGCCGCGCGGCCGGCGGCCCCGCCGAGCAGACCTTCGCCACCCTGGTCGGCCTGGAGCTGCGCCCGCGCCGGCTGCGCGACGCCGCCCGGCTCTGGGCGCTGCTCGCCGACGCCCGGGGCATCGAGGGCCGCGACGACCTCTGGCAGCACCCCGACATGCTCCCCACCGCCGCCGACCTGGACGACCCGGACGCCTTCGTGCACCGGGACAGCGCCGACGGCCTGGAGGGCGGTCTCGACTTCTCCGCGATCGACAAGCTGCTCGGCGAGGCCGCCGCGGGCGGGGCGTCCGCGAAGCCCGACCTGGCGAAGCCCGCCCCGGAGCAGCCCTCCTCCGAGAAGCCCGCCTCCGAGACGAAGGACGAGGACGAGGACGGAAAGGGCGAGCCCACCGCATGACGCCCACCGAGACGGGCGCGTCCGCCCTGCACGCGGACGCCGTCCGCGCCCTGAGCGGCTGGCGGCCCGCCGACCCGGGCCAGGAGAAGCTGCGCCGCGCCTACCTGGACCACCTGGCCGGGCAGCCCGAGGGGCTGTTCCGCTCCTGCGTGCCGGCCCACATCACGGCCAGCGCGGCCGTGGTCGACCCGGCCGCCGGGCGGGTGCTGCTCACCCTGCACCCCAAGGTCGGCCGCTGGCTGCAGATGGGCGGGCACTGCGAGCCGGACGACCGCGACCTGGCCTCCGCCGCGCTGCGCGAGGCCACCGAGGAGTCGGGCATCCCGGACCTCGTCCTGCTGGCCGCCGACGGCGTGCCCACCCCGGCCAAGCTGGACCGGCACCGGGTCCGCTGCACGGGCAAGGACCGGCCGGAGAACACCCACCTGGACGTCCAGTACATCGCGGTGGCCCCGCCGGGCGCGCGGGCCCTGATCAGCGAGGAGTCGCTGGACCTGCGCTGGTTCGACTTCGACCGGCTGCCCGAGCTGACCGACGACTCGGTGCGCGACCTGGTGGCGCGCGCCCGGGAGCTGACCGGCTGAAGCGCGGCGGATATGAGGGGGCGCGGGCCACTGTGGCCCGCGCCCCCTCATATCCGCCCTTCGCCGTAACGGCCGCGCGCTCCGGTCAGCCGCAGGAGCCGGCCGGGTCGGCCTCCGGCGGGCCCGCGTGCCGGGCACCCGGGATGTGCGGCAGCCGGGCCGCCGAGACGACGCCCTCCAGATAGCCGCGTGCCCGCTCCGTCCGCGGATACGCCTCCAGCAGTGCCCAGAACGAAGGTCCGTGGTCCGGCACCAGCAGGTGGGCCAACTCGTGCAGCAGCACGTAGTCGACGACGTACTCCGGCATGCCCTGCAGCCGGTGCGAGAGCCGGATCGTCCGCTCGCTGGGGGTGCAGGAGCCCCAGCGCGAGTTCTGGTTGGTGACCCAGCGGACCTGGACCGGCCGGGCGCGGTCGCCCAGGTAGGCGGCGGACAGCTCACGCGCCCGGGCCGCCAGCGCGTCGTCGCCGAGCACCCGGCGGCTCTCCTGGGCGGCGAGCTTCTCCAGCATCTGCGCGACCCAGCGCTGCTCCTCGGCGTGCGACATCCGGGCCGGGATCAGCACGACCGTGCGGTCGCCCTCACGGTAGGCCGAGACGGTGCGGCTGCGCCGGGCACTGCGGCGGACCTCCACCCGGGAGCGGTCGAACGGCAGCTCGACGTGGATCTCGGGTGGCGGAGGGGGCTGCGGCGGCGCCGAGCCGGGCTGTTGATCCGGGCGCCCGCGCGTGCTCGGCGTCGCGACCTGAGACCCGGACGCTGCACGGGCACGCCGACGCGACGCCGGGGGATGGGAGTCCCGTTCGGCTGCCATGGCACACGACGTTACCCGGTACCGCTGACAGAAGTCCGCTGCCATGGCCGAAATCTTTCGTGGAGTGATCGGGAACGAAAGGCCGACGGAAGGTGTCCGGAATCCGACCTCGGACCGGACGACAAGTTATCCCCAGGGTGTACGAACGGATCATTCGATCATGTGCCCGCACCTGTGGACAACGCGGAGCACGCGGTCGCGCCGATCGGGCAGGCTGGCGTCGGCCGTCCGGAAACGATCGGAAGGAAGACCGCCGTGCTCCTCCAGCTGAAGCCCGCTCTCTCCCGCAGCTGGCGGGACTCCGAGACCCTGCAGTTCGGCACCGTCCGCCAGTACGCCGGGGTGCTCGAACGCGCCGACCGGACCCGCTGCGACTTCCTCGGCCTGCTCGACGGGACGCGGGACCGGCCCGCGCTGCTGGACGCCGGGGAGCGGGCCGGCCTCGGGCGCGAGCCGACCGGCGCGCTGCTGGACGAACTGGAGCGGGCCGGGCTGCTCGACGACGCCGACGCCGCGGGCAGCGCGCTGGCCCGCTTCCCGCAGCCGCACCGGGAGCTGCTCGGCCCGGACCTCGCCTCGCTGTCCCTGGTGCACTCCGGCCCCGGCGCCGCCCCCGCCGTCCTGGCCCGCCGCGCCGACCGCCGGATCGAGGTGCGCGGCGCCGGCCGGATCGGGGCCGCGCTCGCCGCCGTCCTGGCGGCGGGCGGCACGGGGGCGGTCACGGTGACCGACACCGGCCGGGTCCGGCCCGAGGACTGCTCGCCCGCCGGCCTGCCGCCCGGCGAGGTCGGACGGCTGCGGTCCACCGCCGCCCGCGAGGCCGTCCACCGGGCCTCGGCCCGCCGCCCTGCCCCGGACACCCGGCGCCGGCCGGGGCAGGACCCCGACCTGGTGGTGCTGGCCCCCCGGGACGGCAGCGGCGCCTTCGCCGGCGGCGCGGCCGAGGCCAGGGAGCTGCTCCGGGCCGGGGTGCCGCACCTCTACGTCGGGGTGGTGGAGGAGTTCGGGGTGGTCGGGCCGCTCGTCCTCCCGGGGGTCTCGGCCTGCGGCCACTGCCTGGTCCTGGCCCGCGAGGACGAGGATCCGGCCTGGCCGCGGATCCTGGCCCAGCTCGCCGACGAAGGCCCCGGCCGGGCCCGCACCCCCGCCTGCGACACCGGCCTGGCGACGGCGGTGGCGGGCCTCGCCGCCCTGCACGCCCAGGTCTACCTGGACGGCGGCCGCCCGCCGAGCGTCGACGGCTGGTGCGAGCTCTCCGCCGTCGACGGCATGCCCCGCCGGCTGCGGCTGAGGGGTCACCCCGACTGCGGCTGTCTCTGGCAACCGCAGTCGCCGGGCTGACCCGCGCCGCCCGGCCCGGTGCCGCCCGGCCCGGCCGCGCCGGACCGGCGTGCGACAGGTGGGAAAAGGGGGCCGGGACCGGGGCGGCGAACGGGCACAATGGCGTAGTGATGGTCGGCCCCCGGTCGTGGGGTGCCGGGGGCGTGTGGAGTGGAGGCCCGGGTGAGCGATCTACCGCGCAAGGCAATGACCCGCACGGCACGGCTCGCCGCCCTGCCGCTGGGAATCGCCGGCCGGGCCACCCTCGGGCTGGGGAAGCGGATCGGCGGGCGGTCGGCCGAGGTGGTGACGGCCGAGCTCCAGCAGGCCACCGCCGACCAGCTCTTCAAGGTCCTGGGCGAGCTCAAGGGCGGGGCGATGAAGTTCGGGCAGGTGCTGTCCGTCTTCGAGGCCGCGCTGCCCGAAGAGGTCGCCGGCCCCTACCGGGCGGCACTGACCAAACTGCAGGACGCCGCCCCGCCGATGCCCGCCGCCAAGGTCCACACGGCGCTCGTCGAACGGCTCGGCGAGAACTGGCGGGAGCTGTTCCGGGAGTTCGACGACCGGCCGGCCGCCGCCGCCTCGATCGGCCAGGTGCACCGGGCCGTCTGGCACGACGGCCGCGAGGTGGCCGTCAAGGTCCAGTACCCGGGCGCGGGGGACGCGCTGCTGGCGGACCTCTCCCAGCTGAGCCGGGTGGCCTGGCTGCTCGGCCCGCTGATCCCCGGCCTCGACATCAAGCCGCTGATCACCGAGTTGCGCGAGCGGGTCGCGGAGGAGCTGGACTACGAGCTGGAGGCGCAGGCCCAGCGCCGGCACGCCGAGGAGTTCGTGGGCGACCCGGACATCCTGGTGCCCGGCGTGGTCGCGCAGGCCGACCAGGTGCTGGTCACCGAGTGGATGGGCG
Organism: Kitasatospora sp. NPDC091207; assembly: GCF_044768625.1. Taxonomy (NCBI): domain Bacteria; kingdom Bacillati; phylum Actinomycetota; class Actinomycetes; order Kitasatosporales; family Streptomycetaceae; genus Kitasatospora; species Kitasatospora sp. NPDC091207. The sequence continues at coordinate 195,632 of NZ_JBIVVS010000003.1, read as the reverse complement.
GCACCCCGCTGGCCGAGGTGATCACGGGCGGCACCCAGGAGGAGCGTGACCGGGCCGGGCACCTGCTGGCCCGGTTCCTGTTCGCCGGCCCGTCCCGGACCGGCCTGCTGCACGCCGACCCGCACCCGGGCAACTTCCGGCTGCTCAAGGACGACGGGCCGGTGGCCGGCTGGCGGCTCGGGGTGCTGGACTTCGGCACCGTCGACCGGCTGCCGGGCGGGTTGCCCGCGCCGATCGGGGCGTCCCTGCGGATGGCGCTGGCCGGCGACGCCGCGGGCGTCCTGGACATGCTGCGCGAGGAGGGCTTCGTCAAGCCCTCGATCGAGCTGGACCCGGACGCGGTGCTGGACTACCTGGTGCCGATCATCGAGCCGGCCGCGGTGGACTCCTTCCACTTCACCCGGGCCTGGATGCGGGCCCAGGCCGCGCGGATCGCCGATCCGCGGTCGCCCGCCTACAACCTGGGCAAGCAGCTCAACCTGCCGCCGGCGTACCTGCTGATCCACCGGGTCACGCTGAGCACCATCGGGGTGCTCTGCCAGCTGGGCGCCAACGCCCCCTTGCGGGCGGAGATGCTGCGTTGGCTCCCGGAGTTCGAGGAGCGTCCCCCCGCCCCGCCGAAGAAGCGGGCAGCCGCGAAGCGGCCCTGACGGGCCCGGCAACGGCCGCAGGCCGCTCCCCGGCACGGGGGGCGGCCTGCGGCACGACGGGGGTGAATCCGGACCGGCGCGCTTACATCAACGCGACGGCGAGGGCCTTGCGGGCCCGCAGCGAGGCCCGTTCGGCCTTCAGCTTGAGCCGGCGGGCCCGGGCGACCCGGGTGACGAGCCGTTCGTGCTCGGCCTCCTGCAAGCGGTCTTGCATATGGGCACGGGCCAGGGATTCGTGGAGGAGTTGCATTTCGAGGGTCCTGTTCTGGATCTGAAGTTCAGTGGTCTGCTCGGCGCGGACGGTCGGGTCAATGGCGGCGGCGGTCATGTCGTGGTCCTGCTCGTGGTGCGACGTGGGGAAGTGGACGGTGCGGGCTGCGTCGGCCTTGGCGGCGGCGATTCGCACGGAGCGGCGAAGGGCGCTGTCCAGCGGGGGCTGCTCTCCCCGGCGGACGGCCTTGGCTCCGAGCGCCGGGTTCACGCCGCGACCTCGGTCTTGCGCGGACGGCCACGCGGCCGCTTGCGGGCCACGACGACACCCTGGACGAAGAGCTCGCCACCCCAGACACCCCACGGCTCGCGCCGCTCCAGCGCGCCGGTCAGACAGGCGTCCTTGACCGGGCAGGTACCACAGAGGGACTTCGCGTACTCGACGTCGGCGGGCGTCTCGGCGAAGAAGACCTCCGGGTCGAAGGCGCGGCACGGGATGGGGAGACCGAGCGCCTCGGCCTGGTCGATGGTGGTGATCTGCATCAGGGAAACCTCCGGAGGGTCGGCCTGGTCGGCCGGGGTGATCTGGCTTGTCTGCGGTACGGACGGGATGGGCGGTGTGATGACCGTGGACACTGTGGGCGTCTTCCTCGTCTTTTCAGTGGGTCCGGCTCAGTTGACTGGTGGGGCTGAGCCGGAGGCCCCAAGGGGCCTGGGTGGTCTTGCGTACCGGACAAAACAGAAGGGCCGCGGATCCCGGTGTGACGGGTTCCGCGGCCCTGGAGGTGCCGACCTGAAGCTTCCTCAGGTTCGTTCTCTCCAGGGTTCAGGCCCGCGGAAGGCCCGCATCCGGACGGCCGTGGCGCCGGTAAAGGCGGCCATGGCCTGCTTGTTGATCTGCTGCTCGTTCTGCTTCTGGGCGTTTCCGGCACCGATGACCCGCGCATAGCCGCCATGCATGGCGGCGGCTACGGCCGCCTTCGGTGCCTGGGTCGGTCGCTCATCGCGCGGGGAGCGCGACGTGCTCACGGAGGCCCAGCCACGGGACAGACCGGTCTCGACAGAGGTGCCGTCAATACCGCCCGTAATATCCGCGCCGCAGAGGCCAGTGTGTCCAAGACCACTGACAACGGGGACGACGGAAGCGGTGACGACGGAGGCACCCATGGCTTCGAGACCCAGACCGGTTCCGCCCAGCTCGGCGAGAGCCCTCAGTCGGGCGGCACGCAGGGAAGCGACGACGACGGTCTGGCCAGTCAGTTTGGTGATCATGATGGTTTCCACTGCCTTCGCCTCCTCTCGGCGTCTCGCGGGGCCTGGTCTCCCGGGCTCCGAACTGTTCGGATGTCTGTCTCGGTGGTGCGGGTGGAGCTGGTGGGGCGGAGAAGCAGCTGTCGGGCCCAGGAGGACATGGCACAGGCGTCACCCCGTGCGTTCGTGTCCCCTTGACCGCTCCGGCAGGCTATTGCGCTCCCGGTACGGCGCGCAAACTATTTTTCCGGCGAGTTTCCCGACGGGTTCCGAAGTGTCCCCGGGCACCGACTCCGGCTGCCCCGGAGACCGCCCGGGATCGGCTCAGGCCGGTTCGCCCGGATCGCCGTCCTCGACGTCGACCGGATCCTCCGCAGGCTCCTCCCCCGCACACAACGAGAGCACGGCGGCCCCGTACTTGTCCAGCTTCATGGCGCCGACCCCCGAGATGACCGCCAGGTCCTGCCGGGTCGCCGGGACGTCCTCGGCGATCGCCATCAGCGTCGCGTCGGTGAACACGACGTAGGCCGGGGCGCCCTGCTTCTTCGCCTGCCCGGCCCGCCACTCGCGCAGCCGCTCGTACAGTGCCTCGTCCATCGTGGAGGGGCAGCTCTCGCAGCGGCGCAGCTTGCGCTCGACCGCCTCGGTGAGCACCCGCTCGCAGACCCGGCAGCGGACCGGGCCGCGCGGCGCCCGGCGCCCGGCGGAGCGCTCACCGGGCTCGGCCCCGCCGCGCCCGCCCCGGCCTCCGGCGCGCGCGCCCGGTGCGCCGGAGCCCGGCCGCAGTCCGTCCAGGAACCGGGTCGGCTTGCGGCTGGCCCGGCCCCCCGGGGCGCGGGAGAGCGACCAGGAGAGCGAGAGGTGCTTGCGGGCCCGGGTGACGCCGACGTAGAGCAGCCGGCGCTCCTCCTCGATCTGCTCGTCCGTCTTGGCGTAGATGATCGGCATGGTGCCCTCGGTGAGGCCGACCAGGAAGACGGCGTCCCACTCCAGGCCCTTGGCGGCGTGCAGCGAGGCCAGGGTGACGCCCTCGACGGCGGGCGCGTGCTGGGCGGCGGCCCGGCCGTCCAGCTCGGCGACGTAGGCGGCCAGGTCGGCCGGCTCGCCGGCCGCCGTGCGGGTGCGCTCGAAGTCCTCGGCGAGCCGGACCAGCGCGGCCAGCGACTCCCAGCGCTCGCGGACCGCGCCGGAGCCGGCCGGCGGTTCGGCCGTGAAGCCCCGGGTCGCCAGCACCGCGCGCACCTGGGGGGCGAGGCCGGGGGTGCCGTCGGTGAGCGGGTCGGAGGCGGCCCGGGCGGCGCCGCGCAGCAGCACCCCGGCGTCCCGGACCTCGGGCCGCTCGAAGAACCGCTCGGCGCCCTTGAGCTGGTAGGAGACGCCGAGGTCGGCGAGCGCCTGCTCGTAGACCTCGGACTGGCCGTTGGTGCGGAACAGCACGGCGACCTCGCTGGCCCGCACCCCGGTCGCCAGCAGCTCCTGGATCCGGCGGGCGGTGGTCTCGGCCTCGGTCGGCTCGTCCTCGTACTCGGTGTAGACCGGCTCGGGGCCGGCCTCGCGCTGCGAGATCAGCTCCAGCCGGTGCCGGGCCGCCTGGCCGCGGGCCTGGGCGAGCAGCCCGTTGGCGAGGTGGACGACCTGCGGGGTGGAGCGGTAGTCGCGGACCAGCTTGACCACCGTCGCCCCGGGGTGGCGGGTGCGGAAGTTCAGCAGGTAGTCGGGGGTGGCGCCGGTGAACGAGTAGATGGTCTGGCTGGCGTCGCCGACCACGCACAGGCTGCCGGCGGCGGGGCCGGTCCACTGGTCGAGCAGCCGCTGCTGGAGCGGCGAGACGTCCTGGTACTCGTCGACGGTGAAGTGCCGGTACTGGGCCCGGACCTGGTCGGCGATGTCCGGGCGGTCCTCCAGGATCGCGGCGGTCAGCAGCAGGACGTCCTCGAAGTCGATGACGCCGCGCCGGCTCTTGGTCTCCTCGTACACCCGGTACACCTGGGCGGTCTCGGCCGGGTCGCGCGGGGCCTCGCGGCTCGACTTCTGCACCGCGGCCGGGTAGTCGTCCGGGCCGATCTGGGAGACCTTGGCCCACTCGATCTCGGCGGTGAGGTCGCGCAGCTCGGTGCGCTGGACCCGCAGCCCGCAGCGCGCCGCGGACTCGGCGACCAGCTGGACCTTGCGCTCCACCAGCTGCGGCACCGCGCCGCCCACGGCGCGCGGCCAGAAGTACTGGAGCTGGCGCAGCGCGGCGGAGTGGAAGGTCCGGGCCTGGACGCCCTCGGCGCCGAGCTGGCGCAGCCGCCCGCGCATCTCGCCCGCCGCGCGGGCGGTGAAGGTGACGGCGAGGACCTGCGCGGGCTGGTAGACCCCGCTGCGCACGCCGTAGGCGATCCGGTGGGTGATGGCCCGCGTCTTGCCGGTGCCGGCGCCGGCGAGCACGCAGACGGGCCCCTGCAGGGCGGTGGCGACGGCCCGCTGCTCGGGGTCGAGCCCGGCGAGCACCGCGTCGGGGCCGGACGCGGCGCGGTAGTCGTCGAACGGGCTGTCGCTCAAGAGGTCTTCCTGCATGCGTTCCATCCTCTCAGCCCGGTGGGACAACCGGGGCGGGCTTGTCCACAGGGCCGGTGCGATCGCAGGATGAGCGGTGCGCGCTCGGGCGTGCGAGGTCGATCTCACGCCGGGCGCACGTGGAATGACCGATGCGTGACGGACGTTCCTCTCTCAGACCGCACGCCCTCTTCCCGAAGGAGCCCCTCGATGTCCGGCAGCGTGACGATGTACAGCACGACCTGGTGTGGGTACTGCAACCGGCTCAAGGGCCAGCTGACCCGTGAGGGCATCGGCTACACCGAGATCAACATCGAGGAGGACCCGAACTCGGCGTCCTTCGTCGAGTCCGTCAACGACGGCAACCAGATCGTGCCGACCGTCCTGGTGACGCCGGAGCGCGGCGGCGAGCAGATCGTGATGACCAACCCGAGCCTGATGCAGGTCAAGAAGGCCCTGGCGGCCTGATCCGCGCGGGCCGCGGGCCCGGGCCGGCGCGCCTCAGGGGGCGTCGGCCCGGGCCGGGTCCACCGGGGCCGCGGGGGCGGGCAGCAGGGCCCGGGCGGCGAGGTCGCCGACGCCGTAGACGAGCCGGCTGCGGTCGGCGGAGTAGCGGGTCTCGATGACCCGGACCGGACCGCGCCGGTCGTACGTCACCCGGGTCTGGACCATCAGCGGCACCCCGGGGCCGCCCTGGAACCACTGCGCCTCCTCGGGGCCGGGCATCCGGGCCACCAGGTGGTCCACGGCGCCGATCTCGGTGCGGCCGAGCAGGGCGAGCACCGCCTCGTCGCCGCCGTCGATCTGGTCGGGTTCCATCAGCGGGGTGCCCGCCGCGAGGCCGGCCCGGTAGTGGCTCTCCTCGATCGAGTACGGCTCGCGGTCCAGCAGCCGCAGCTGGCGGCGGACCACGATGGCCTCACCGGGCCGCAGTCCGAGCCGCTCGGCGATGTCCACCCGGGCCCGCACGATCATCATCTCGAAGTCGACGGTGAGCTCCCGGCCGGCGTCGGCGGCCTCACCGAGGTAGACGGCGGTGGGCACGGCGAGGCAGTCCCGCGGCCCGGCGAGGGGATCGCGGGACAGCGGGCTCGCCGGGGTCGGGCCGTAGGCGCGGTGGTCCAGGACGGGGTGCTCCCGGAGGTAGGTGCCCTTGCCCTGGAGGCGGACCAGCCGGCCCTCGTTGACCAGGACGTCGACGGCCAGCCGGACGGTGTTGCGCGCGACCCCGTACTGGCGCTCCAGTTCGCTCTCGACCGGCAGGGCGGCCTGGGCGGTGAACTCGCCCTCGGCGATCCGGCGGCGCAGATCGGCGGCGAGGCGCTGGTATTTGGGGGATTGGGCGGTGCCCCGTGGGATTGTCACCCGAGTGAATGTAGCGAGGGCGGTGACCCGGTTTCAGGCGATTCCGACAATGTCGCCCCGGATCGGCGACACCGGGCGCGGAGCGGGCGCCCCACCCGGGCCGGGAGGCGCGGGAAGCGGCCCCTCCGGATACGAACATCAGCGCGCCCGACCAGCGGGAAATCGGTTCCGGCCACCCGTTCGGCCGCGCCGGGCACCTGGATGACCGGCGCGACAAGGGCACGAAACGAAATTGGGGGCGCACAGCAATAAGCTGCACGCCCCCAATTGCCGGAATTACCAGCGCGCGGCCGAGGGCAGCGGCTCTCCGTACCAGAGTTCGACCAGGTGACGGGCGATCGAAATCCCGGACGGCGGCAGGATCTCGCCCGCCGCCATGCCGGCCCGCAGCTCCTCCCGGGAGAACCAGCGCGCCTCGGCCAGCTCCTCGCCGTCCACGGTGATCGCCGTCCCGGCCGGATCGGCCTTGCCCAGGAAGCCCAGCATCAGGCTGGACGGGAACGGCCACGGCTGGCTGGCCACGTAGCCGACCTCGGCGACCCGCACCCCGGCCTCCTCGAAGACCTCGCGGACCACCGCCTGCTCGATCGACTCCCCCGGCTCGACGAACCCGGCCAGGGTCGACCAGCGGCCCTCCGGCCAGAGCGCCTGCCGGCCGAGCAGGCAGCGGTCCTGCTCGTCGGTGATCATCATGATCACCGCCGGGTCGGTGCGCGGGTAGTGCTCGGCCGCGCAGGAGGTGCAGCGCCGGACGTGGCCGGCGCCGGCCTTCTCGGTCGGGTGCCCGCAGCGCGAGCAGAAGCTGTGCAGCCGGTGCCAGTGCTCCAGCGCCACGGCGTGCACCAGCAGTCCGGCGTCCCGGTCGGAGAGCATCGCCCCGACCTCGCGCAGCCCGGCCGGGCGGGCGTCGCCGTCGAGCCGCCCGGGCAGGCTCTCGCCGGCCAGCGCGAAGTACGACACCCCGTCCTCGTCGGTGCCGAGGAAGTAGCGGTCCCCGGTCTGCGGCGCCTCGAAGGAGGGCAGCAGGACCAGTTCGGTGCCCTGCCCGGTGTCCACCACGAAGGCCTCGCCGCCGGCGATCGGCAGCACCTTGGTGGCCGGGTGGCTCCAGGCGGCCGCCAGCCAGGGCTCGTCGAACCGGTGCTGGGCCGCCCGGTCCACCCCGGCCCGGGCCAGTGCCAGGTGCAGCGGGCGTTCGGTCTCAGGCACGGTGCTCACTTCGTTCCATCCCCACGTGATGAATCATCCGGATGAGTGGTCTGTCTGCCAGAACGGGCCGCGGGAAACGCCCCGCGGCCGTCACGCTGCCCCGTCGCCCGGCCGCCAGTTCTCGGCCAGGTCGGCCCAGAGGTAGGCGGTCGTCTCCACGCCCTTGGCCAGCAGGTCGAGTTCGACCTTCTCGTCGACCGAGTGCCAGCCGTCCGAGGGCACCGAGACGCCGAGGAAGAGCACCGGCGCGCCGAGCACGTCCTGGAGCTCGGCGGCCGGACCGGAACCACCCTCCCGGGTGAAGAGGATCCGCTGCCCGAAGGCCCGCTCCATCGCCCGGACGGTGGACCGCAGCGCCGGGTGGTCCAGCGGGGTCAGGCACGGCCGGGTGGCGCCCGGGAACTCCAGCTCGTACCGGATGCCCTCGGGCACCCGCTCCGCCACCCAGGACCGGACGGCCTCCCGGACCCGCTCCACCTCCTGGCCGGCCACCAGCCGGAAGGACAGCTTGAGGTGGGCCGAGGACGGCACGATGGTCTTGCCACCGGGGCCGGTGTAGCCGCCCCAGATGCCGTTCACCTCGGCGGTCGGCCGGGCCCAGACCCGCTCCAGGGTGGAGTAGCCGGCCTCGCCGAGGGTGCCGTGCGACTTGGCGACCTTCAGCCACTGCCCCTCGTCGAAGGGCAGCTCCGCGAAGAGCTCGCGCTCGCGCGCGGTCAGCTCGACCACCCCGTCGTAGAAGCCCGGGACGGCCACCCGGCGGTCCTCGTCGTGCAGCGCGGCGGCCAGCTCGGCCGCGACCGCCGCCGGGTTGGGGACGGCGCCGCCGAAGGAACCGGAGTGGATGTCGCTGTCCGGGCCGTGGAGGTCGATCTGGGCGTCGGCCAGGCCCCGCATGCCGGTGCAGACCGTCGGCGTGGTCTCGGACCACATCCCGGTGTCCGAGATGATCACCACGTCGGCGGCCAGCCGGCCGGCCTCCCGGCGGACCAGGGCCGGGAAGTGCGGCGAGCCGGACTCCTCCTCGCCCTCGACCAGCAGCTTGAGGTTGACGGCCGGCGCCGTGCGCCCGGTGGCGGCCAGGTGGGCGCGGACGCCGAGCGTGTGGAAGAACACCTGCCCCTTGTCGTCGGCGGCCCCGCGCGCGAACAGCTGCCGGCCGACCACGGTCGGCTCGAACGGCTCCGTCGCCCAGCCGTCCTCCTTGGCGGCGGGCTGCACGTCGTGGTGACCGTAGACCAGCACGGTCGGCGCGGACGAGTCCCCGGAGGGCCACTCGGCGAACACCGCCGGCAGACCGTCCGTCTCCCAGACCTCCACCACCGGGAACCCGGTCCCGCGCAGGTTCGCGGCCAGCCACTCGGCGGAGCGGCGGACGTCGCCGGCCCGTTCCGGGTCGGCGGAGACCGAGGGGATGCGGAGCCAGTCGGAGAGGTCGGCCAGGAACTCGGCCTGGTGCCGGTCGATGAAGGAGCGGACGACGCTGTCCGGGGTTCTCGTCATACCGACGACTTTAGTTCGCCCGTGCGGGTGCCCGCCCCGGCCGTCCGGCCACCGGGCGCCGCGGGGCCTGTAACGTCCGTCACCCCCGGCCGCACGGGGCGGCGGCCGGGGGTGACGGGACACGGGAACGCGCGGTCAGCCGGAGCGGCGCAGCAGCGAGATCCGCGAGCGGGTGAGCAGCGCGGCCAGCCCCACCGCGAGCAGCGGCAGCACGACCACGGTCACGCCGACGTTGAGCCACGGGAAGACGATCACGGTGTGGTCGGCCACCTCGTCGGCGGGCATGCCCGGGGAGGACATCGCGACGCCCTCCACCTTGCGCAGGGCCACCGCCGGCACCACCCCGGCGACCACCCCGAGCAGGGTGCCCATCGCGGCGATCACCCCGCACTGGAAGCCGGAGAGGCTGCGGCGGATCCGCGGCGCGGCGCCGACCGCCGCCAGGGTGGTCAGGTCGCGCTGCGAGTCGGCGGCGGCGAGGCCGGTGGCGATGCCGGCCGCGCCCAGCGCGACCAGGGCGGCGAAGCCCGTCAGACCGAGGGTGATCAGGTCCCCGTTGGACCGGTAGCCGCGCTCGACCCCGAAGTGGGTGCCGTCGGCGAGCTTCTCGACCGCCCCCATCGCCTTCTGCTCGGCACCGTCGGACGGCGCCTTGACCGGCAGCCAGACCGAGCCGGCGTCGCTGACGGCCAGCCCGAGCCGGCGGACGGTCTCCGGGCTGATCACGGCCTGGCCCCCGGTCGGGGCGGAGGCGGCGACCAGCACCGCGTCGACCCCGATCTCGCGCTTCGGCGCGTCGTGCACCGGCGGGGCGTTGAGCTGGTCCGACTGCGGGGCGGCCGGCTCGGTCACGCTCACGATGAGCTTGCCGTCCTTGACGTACCGCGGGTCGAAGACGACGGCCTTGCCGGCGGCCAGCGCCTGGCCGCCGGCCGGGTCGGTCACCCCGAACAGGTTGTGCAGCAGGGTGGCGTCCCCGGCGGCCAGCGTGCTGAACGGGTTCATCCGGTAGGCGCGGGACTCCTTGCAGCGCTCGTCCTGCGTACGGAGCCGCTTCGCCTCCGCCGCGGGGATGGAATCGCTGCTGTCGTCGAACAGCGGGCAGCGCCGTTCCTTCGGCAGCGCGGTGGTGACGTAGCCGCAGTTGCCGCGGACCGGGTCGCAGTCCGCCTGGAGGCCGACCTTCTGCACGTCGGCGCGGGGGCCGAGGTCGGGGATGTTGCCCTCGACGGCGCCGCGCAGCTGGGGCAGCAGCTTGCCGTCCGCGGCCGAACCCCAGCCGCTGCTCAGCGTGACCGCGCCGGCCGGCGCGGAGGCGATGTACTCCTGGCGGTTCTGCTCCTCACTGCTGGCGGTGTAGATGCCGACCGCGACGGATCCGGCGACGGCGGCCATCACCGCCGCGACGGCGGGGGCGGTGCGGCCGCGGTGGCGGACCGAGTCGCGCAGCGCCAGACGGGGGCCGAGCGGCAGCCAGCGGCCGATCCGGCCGAACAGGCCGACCAGGTAGGGCGTCAGGGCGACCATGCCGAGTTCGGCGACGACCGAGCCACCGAGTACGGCCATGCTGCGGTTGCCGAAGCCGCTGGTCGCGCCGAGCAGGGCGAGCGCGGCACCGCCGGCCAGCATCAGCAGGCCGAGCAGGGCGAGCTTGCGGCTCGGCGGCTTGAGCGAGTCACGGCCGGTGAGCGCGGCGACGACGTCCTGCCGGGAGGCCTGGACGGCCGGGACGACGGCCGCGAGGAGGCCGGTGACCAGGCCGATGGCGAGGACCCCGAGCAGGTCGACCGGCTGGAGGTCGAAGTGGCCGAACCGCTCTCCCGAGTAGTTCTCGGCCTTGGTGCGCAGCACCGCGACCAGACCGACGCCGAGCGCCAGGCCCAGGGCCGCGCCGGTCACGCCGAGGACGACACCGCCGCCGAGGACGACCGCGCGGACGTCGGCCCGGTTACCGCCGCCGGCGGCGAGCAGACCGAGCTGGCGGCGCGAGCGCCTGGCCCCGACGGCGAAGGCGGGGCCCGCGAGCAGCACGATCTCCAGCAGCGCCATGCCGACGACGGTGGCCAGGATGACCACGGAGGTCTTGTCGAGGTACCTGGGCCCGCCGGTCTCCGGCCCCTTCTTGGCGTAGAGCGGCACCTCGGAGCGGGCCGGCGGGTCGAGCAGCACGCCGCGGGAGGCGACGGTGAAGCCGTACTTGTTGAACTCGGTCACCTTGGGCCAGTCCAGGGCGGCCCCGGCCGGGAGCTCGACCAGCCAGCGGCCGCTCTCCCCCCTCGACGAGCGGCCGAAGGCCTGGTCGGCGCCGGGCAGCTTCAGCAGCGGGTCGGCCAGCATGCCGGGCCGGGCGATGAGCCCGGCGGTCCGCAGGTCACCGGGGTACTCGGCGACGGCCGTGATGGTGAAGGGGGTGGCCTCCAGACCGCGCACGGAGGTGCGGTCGCCGAGCTTGAGGCCGGAGCGGTCGAGGAAGTCCCGGGTGGCGGCGACCTCGTGGCCGGCGCTCGGGGCGCGGCCGCCGACCACGTTGATCCGGCCCTTCCAGACCGGGTCGTTGAGGTCGGCCTCGACGGTCTGCACGCTGAGCAGGCCTTCGGCGGTGCTGGTGGGGGTGTACGGGCCCTGTCGCACCGGCACGAGCGTGGCGCCGGCCGGGAGCAGCTGCTTGACCAGTTCGGCGGGCTCGGTGTCGAGACTGCGGCGCTGCTCGGGCGTGTACTGCGGCCGGCCGTTCTCCACCTTGGCCTCGTCGGCGCCGGTGAGGTCGAAGGGCTGGTCGGGGTCGGGTGCCTGCAGGATGACCGAGCCGCGGTCGATGAGCTGGATCTCGGCGTCGGACTGGCCCATGGTGCGGACGACCCGCTCGACGGGGTCGAGTTCGGCGCTGCGGAAGACCACGTCGGCGCCGGCGACGCCGAGCACGGGCAGCGCGACCATGGCGACCACGAGGGCGCTGCGGCCCTTGGCGCGCAGGGCGTCTCGGCGGGCGATCCGCAGGGCGACCCGCCAGGCGCTGAGCCTCACTCCGCCACCGGGCCCTTCGCGTTGGTGGCCGCGGAGACGAGCAGGCTGCCGGCGTCCTGGCTGACGCTCTCGTCGACCATCCGGCCGTCGCGGAGGAAGACGACGCGGTCGGCCCAGGCGGCGTGCCGGGGTTCGTGGGTGACCATCATCGCGGCCGCGCCGGCGTCGCAGCGGGCGCGCAGCACGGCGAGGACGGATTCGCCGGTGGTGGAGTCGAGGGCGCCGGTGGGCTCGTCGGCGAGGACGAGGCGGCGCTCCCCGATCAGCGCGCGGGCGATGGCGACGCGCTGCTGCTGGCCGCCGGACATGTCGTCGGGGAAGCGGTCGGCGAGCTCGGGGATGCCGAGCTCCTCCAGCGCGGCCAGCGCCTCGCGGCGGGCGGCGCGGCCGGAGACGCCGTCCAGCTCACGCGGCAGCGAGATGTTCTCGGCGGCGGTGAGGGCCGGTATCAGGTTGTAGTCCTGGAACACGTAGCCGACCGAGCGGCGGCGGACCTCGGCCAGCTTCTTGCGGCTGAGCCCGCCGAGCGCGACGCCCTCGACCAGGACCTGGCCGGTGCTCGGGGTGTCCAGGCCGCCGGCGAGCGTCAAGAGGGTCGACTTGCCGGACCCGGACGGGCCCATCACGGCGACGAACTCACCGGGGTGCACCTTGAGGTCCACCCCGCGCAGCGCCTGCACCTCGGCCGCGCCCTGGCCGTGCACCCGGGTGATGTTGTCCAGGTGCAGTACCGGTTCGGTACCGCGCCTGATCGGATCGGTGTGGGACACACTTCCCCCTGCTGTTCTGGGCCCGGGGTCGCGGTGGCGGCCGGGCGGTGGTTCTTGAGGTCGTACGGGTTCAGGCCTTGGTGCGGCGCCGCCCGGGCCGGGCGGCCTCGGGCTCGGCCCGGCGGGCCTCGGCGGCCCGGGCCTGTTCGATCTCGGCGTGCTGGGCGAGCCGGGTCTCGCAGTGGTCGAGCCAGCGGATCTCGGCCTCGGTCTGGAAGATCAGCTGTTCGAGGACGAGCAGCCAGGCGAGGTCGGCGCCGGGGCCGGCCGGCTGGCCGGAGCCGCCGGGGCGGGACTCACCGGTCAGCGCGCGGGCCTTGAGCCGGGTGTAGTCCTGGAGCGCCTTGACGCTGTGCCGGCGCTGGCCCTGGACGACCGCAGGCACGTTCACCCCCGGGACGGTGACCGCCATGGCGAGCTTGATCGCCAGCTCGTCGCGCGGCGGGTTGGTCCGGGGCACCGGGGTGTCGAACCAGGCCCGCAGTTCGGTCCGGCCGGCCTCGGTGACGGCGTAGAACTGGTGCCCCTCCGCGTCCTCCCCCGCGGGCTCGACCAGGCCGTCGCGCTCCAGGCGGGACAGCGTGGTGTAGACCTGGCCGACGTTGAGCGGCCAGGTGGCGCCGGTGCGCGCCTCGAACTCGGTGCGCAGCTGGTAGCCGTAGCGGGGGCCCTGGTCGAGCAGGGCGAGCAGACCGTGACGGATGGACATACCGAGTATGTATACCCGGTATGCCCGGTGGGCTCAAGCCGCGCCCCCTCCGCCGGGGAGCGGGTACCGTCGTGCGGTGTGAGCCAGTTGCGCATCGCCACCTTCAATCTGTTGCACGGTCAGCCGCTCGCCCCGGACGGCGCCCCGCGGCCCTATCCCGCCGACGCCGGCGGGCCGTTGGCGGAGGCGGTGGCCGCGCTGGACGCCGACGTGCTCGCGCTCCAGGAGGTGGACCGCCACCAGGCCCGCTCCGGCGGCACCGACCAGGCCGCCGTCGCCGCCAAGGCGATGGGCGCCGCGGACTGGCGGTTCGCCGCCGCGCTGCACGGGCGGCCGGCACCGGTGGCGGGCTGGGTGCCGGAGCCCTCGGCACCCGCCGGCCTGCGGGTCTACGGGCCGAACGAGGTCGGCGACGACGCGCCGCCCTCGTACGGCACCGCGCTGCTGACCCGGCTGCCGGTGCGGCACTGGCGGGCCCGGCGGTTCGCCCCGGCCCCGTTCGGACTGCCGCTGCGGGTGGCCGGCCGGCGCGGGCTCACGCCCGTCCCGGACGAGCCGCGGGCCGCGCTGGCGGCCGTCCTGGAGGGCGAGCACGGGCCGTTCACCGTGGTGGCCGCGCACCTGTCCTTCGTGCCGGGCTGGAACATGGCGCAGCTGGCGGGGATCCGGCGCTGGATCGCCGACCTGCCCCGGCCCTACCTGGTCCTGGGGGACTTCAACCTGATCGGCGCGGTGCCCCGGACGGTGCTGGGCGGGGCCACCGCGCTGGACCGGACCGCGCCCCGGGCGCGGGTCCGTGACCTGCGGGCGGCCCGGCGGGCCCGGCCCGCGCTGATCGAGCCGCGCCGGCGGCGGGTGCGGGAGCCCCGGGCCCGGCTCCAGGGCTGGTACGACCTGGCGCGCACGCCCACCTACCCCGCGCACCGGCCGGCCGTGCAGTTCGACCACGTGCTGGCGGTGGGCGTGCCGCGCACCGCCGTCGGCCCGGCGGCCGCCCCGCGGACCGGGGTCTCGGACCACCGCCCGCTGGTGGTGGAGGTCGGCCTCTAGGCTCCGGCCCGACGGCCCCAACCGGGCCGCCGGGCCACGGGCGGCGGTCAGCTCCGGGGCTGCGCCACCAGCCCGTTCTGGTGCGGCACGTGCGGCCCCGGCCCGAGCGGGTCGTACTGGAGCAGCAGCATCGCCGCGTCGTCGCCGAGCTGGCGGCCGACGTGACGGACCACGTCCTCGTGCAGGCGCTGCAGGACGTCCGCCGGGCGGCCGGCCGAACAGTGCGGCAACCGCTCGGCGAGCGGGTAGAACACACCGGCCCGGTCCCGGGCCTCGATGACACCGTCGGTGAAGAGCAGGACGCGGTCCCCCTCCCGCAGCGGGACCTCGTGCACCGGCGGCCGGACGTCGACCGGGTCGAGGACGCCGAGCGGGGGCACCGTCTCGGCGAGCTCCAGCGGCCGGACCGGCTCGCTCCCGCGCAGCAGCAGCGGCGAGGGGTGACCGCAGTTGACGATCTCGGCGACGCCGTCGGGCCGGACCCCGATCAGCACCAGGGTGACGAACTCCTCCTCCACGCCGGGGTGGTCGTTCTCGTGCAGGGCCCGGTCGAGGCTGACCGCGAGCCACCCGGCCACCCGGTCCAGCGCGGGCTCCTGGTGGGCGGCCTCGCGGAAGGCGCCGAGCACGGCGGCGGCGGTCTCCACCGCGCCGAGCCCCTTGCCGCGGACGTCGCCGACCACGGCCCGGACCCCGTGCCGGGTGTTGACCACCTCGTAGAGGTCGCCGCCGATCCGGGCGTGCGCGGCGGCGGCCTCGTAGTGGACGGCGGCCCGGACGGTGCCGACCCGCTCGGGAACGGGACGCAGCAGCACCCGGCGGGCGATCGAGGCGACCAGCTGGGCGTCGGCGAGCGCCTTCTCCTGCCGCAGCCTCAGGGTGGCGCTGACCCAGCCGATCGCGGCGACCAGCACGACGGCGAAGACGGTGGCGCTGTGCACGGACTCGCCGAGCGAGTCGCTGTAGGCGGCCATCAGGAAGGCCACCGCCTCGGTGCAGAGGCCGATGGCGAGCGGGTACCAGGTGCGGCGGCTGACCACGGCGGCCAGCGCGGGGACGGCGGTGAGGGCCGGCTCGACCGTCACCTCGGTGTTGCTGACGTAGTCGAGGGCGACGACCAGCGCCATGCCGATGAACGGCAGCGCGAGCGCCGTCCTCGGCCAGGTGCCGGTCGCGCCCGGAACGGCCCCCGGGGTCGGCCCGGCGAACCGCTCTCTGATCCATCCGGTCGCGCTCAACTTCGGTCTCTCCAGCAGAAGACGCCGGTGCCCGGGGACACCTGCGGTGATGACTGAGGGTTAGGGAATGCGGGCCTCGCTGGCGGCCGGAGCACGGGGGTTGACCGGTTACCGACCCCACAATAGGCACGAACCGTGCACTACGCACAGGTTTCGCCCGCTGCCGTGATGACTTGAATGCTCTCCGTGACTCATTCTTCACTGTTCCCGATCAGGAGCCGTTCCAACTCTTTTCGGTCGGGAAGTCCTGCGGGTTGTTCGATCCGACCACTGCGGACATACAGGAACGACGCCGTGACCTGCTCCGGCGGAACGCCCAACTGTTCGGCCCAGGCCACCCGGTAGACCGCGAGCTGGAGCGGGTCCGCGGTCTCCTCGCGCTGCGTCTTCCAGTCCACCACTTCGTAGCGTGACGCGCCGCCCGGTCCTGACCGGCCGTCACCCTCGCGGTAGACCGCATCGATCCGGCCGCGCACCACCCGGCCCGCGAGCACCAGCTGGAACGGCGCCTCGACCCGGTAGGGCGTCCGGTTCGCGTACGGCGTGCGCAGGAACGCCTCCTTGAGCCGCTCCAAGTCCCGCTCGTCCTCGATGCCGTCGTCGTCCGCCCCCGGCAGCGCGCCCGGCTCGATCAGCAGCAACGGCTCGATCCGGGACTGCACCCAGGCATGGAAGCGGGTGCCCCGGCGGGCGGCCGGCTGCGGCGGGCGGGGCATCGGACGGGCCAGGTCGTGCGCGAAGCCGTCCGGATCGGCGGCCAGCCGCTGCAGCTGGGTGGCGGAGAGCGCGGCGGGCAGCGGCACCTCCCGCACGCTGCGCCGGGACCGCTCCAACTCACCGACCAGCGCGGTGAGGTCACGGTCCCAGGACTCCACCTGGCGGCGGTCCTCGGCGGCCATCGGCTCCGGCTCGGCGGCGGGCTGTCCGGCGAGGCGGCGGTGCACCACCTCGGCGACCCGGCGGCGGGCGTGCTGGGCCGCCGGGTCCAGCGGCAGCGGCCAGGGCCGCTCGACCGGCGCGGCCAGCGCCGGGTTCTCGGCCCCCTTCGGCGGCTGCTCGGCCCAGTGCTCCAGCTCGCCCGCGCCGGGCTGCTCGCAGTGCGCCCGCAGCGCCTCCAGGAAGTCGGACGGACCGCGCACGGTCTTCTGGCTGGGCCCCCACCAGTGCCCGGAGGCCAGCAGCAGCGAACGCGGCCGGGTGAAGGCGACATAGCCGAGGCGCAGCTCCTCGGTGCCCGAGTGCTCGGAGAGCGCCGCCTTGAAGGCGGCCATGGACTTGCCGTTCCACCCCCCGCGCACGTCGGGCAGGGTGGCCGCGTCGCCGCGCAGGGCGTGCGGGAGCACCCGCTTGGTGCTGGTCCAGCGCTCGCGCGCGGTCGAGGACGGGAAGGCGCCCTTGACCAGACCGGGCACCGCCACGACGTCCCACTCCAGGCCCTTGGACTTGTGCGCGGTGAGCACCTTCACGGTGTCCTCCCCGCCGGGCAGGCTGCTGTCCAGGCCCCGCTCGTACTCCTGGGCGGCGCGCAGGAAGCCGAGGAAGGCCGACAGGCCCGGGTCGCCGTCCAGGTCCGCGAAGCCGGCCGCGACGTCCAGGAAGGCGTGCAGGGTCTCCCGGCGGCGGGCGGCCAGCGCCTGCGGGGAGGCGGCGAGTTCGACCTCCAGGCCGGTGACGGCGAGGACCCGGTGCAGCACGTCCATCAGCGGCTCGGCGAGCGAGCGGCGCAGCTCGCGCAGCTCCCGGGCGAGCCGGGCGAACCGCAGCCGGGCCTCGGCGGAGAACAGCGCTTCGTCGGCCTGTTCGCCGTCACCGCCGAACCCGGAGTCCAGGAAGGTCTCCAGCGCGTCGGCCAGCGAGACCACCTCGGTCGGGTCCGCCTCGGCGACGGCGGCGGCCAGCGCCTCGACGCCCTCGGGCCGGGCGGTGCGGACCAGTTCGGCGGCGCGCCGGCCCAGCAGCGCGAGGTCCCGCGGGCCGATCCGCCAGCGCGGACCGATCAGCAGCCGGACCAGCGCCGCGTTGGCGGTCGGGTCCTGCAGCACCTCGCAGGTCGCCACCAGATCGGCCACCTCCGGCAGTTGCAGCAGCCCGCCGAGGCCGACCACCTCGACCGGCACCTCCCGGGCGACCAGCGCCGCGTGGATGTCGGGGAAGGCCGCGCCGCCCCGGCAGAGCACGGCGATCCGGCCGGGGGCGGTGCCGGTGCGGACCAGGTGGGCGACCGAGTCGGCCAGCCAGTCGATCTCCTCCGCGTGGGTGGGCAGCAGCGCGGCCCGGACGTAGCCCTCCTGCTCGGCGCCGGGGGCGGGGCGCAGCGCCTCGACGCCCTCGTGCATCGCGCGCAGCGGCTCGGCCAGCCCGTTGGCGAAGGCGAGCAGCCGCCCTCCGCTGCGGCGGTTCTCGCTGAGCGAGTAGCGGGCCGCCTCGGAGCCGTCGGCCTTGGGGAAGTGCCGGGGGAAGTCGTCCAGGTTGGCGACCGAGGCGCCACGCCAGCCGTAGATCGCCTGGCAGGGGTCGCCGACCGCGGTGACCGGGTGCCCGGCGCCCCGCCCCCCGGGGCCGGCGCCGTACAGGCCGGCCAGCATCAGCCGCTGCGCCACCGAGGTGTCCTGGTACTCGTCGAGCAGCACCACCCGGAACTGGCCGCGGAGCAGTTCGCCGACCTCGGGGCGCTCCTGCGCGAGCCGGGCGGCGGCGGCTATCTGGTCGCCGAAGTCCATCAGCCCGGCCGCGGCCTTGCGCCGCCGGTACTCCTCGACCAGGCGCAGCAGCTCCAGCCGGGCGCGGGCGGTGACCGGCACGGCCCGCAGGTCGTCGTTGGTGAGCTTCGCGGTGGCGAGGGTGTCCAGCAGCTCCTCGTCGAAGGCGCGCAGCCGCTCCGGTTCGACCAGGTGCTCGGCCAGCTCGCCGTCCAGCGCGATCAGGTCGGCGACCAGGTTGGCGAAGGTCCCGGTGAGGGCCGGGAAGGGACCGCGCGCGGTGCGCAGCACCTTGGCGGCGAGCTGGAAGCGGGTGGCGTCGGCGAGCAGCCGCACGTCCGGCTCGATCCCGATCCGCAGGCCGTGCTCCTTGAGCAGGCGGCCGGCGAAGGCGTGGTAGGTGGAGATCTCCGGCTCGCCGAGCGGCTCCTCGTCCGGTTCGGCGACCCCGGCCCGCAGGAGCGCCGAGCGGACGCGTTCGGCGAGCTCGCCGGCGGCCTTGTTGGTGAAGGTGAGGCCGAGCACCTCCTCCGGCCGGACGGCGCCGGACCCGACCAGCCAGACCACCCGGGCGGCCATCACCGTGGTCTTGCCGGAGCCCGCCCCGGCCACGATCACGGCCGGCTCCAGCGGGGCGCCGACGGCCGCCATCTGCTCCCGGTTGAACGGGATGCCCAGCAGCTCCTTGAGCTGGTCGGGGTGGCTGAGCGCGGCGGTCACCCCGCAACGTTAACGGGCACCGCCGACAGTCCGGGCCCGTCGCCCGGCCCACTGTGGGAACCCCCACACGCCCGCGCTCACTCCACCACCTGCGCGCCGTCACGCTGGGCCGAACAGCTGCGACGGAACGAACAGCGGTCGCAGCCGCCGCCGGTCCGCGGCACGAAGCGCTCGGCGAGCACCCGCCCGGCGGCGTCGGCCAGCAGGTTCTCGATCCACGGCTCACCGTCCGGCGGGTCCTGCCGCTGCACCTTGGGCGAGTCCGGGACGGCCTTGTCGGGCTTGCGCAGCTGCACCAGCTCGGCGCCGCCCGGGTCGGGGGCGTGACCGTCGAAGCCGGGCAGCTCGTTGAGCGCCCCGGCCCGGACGGCGAGCTGGTAGACCGCGAGCTGCTTGTGCTCGGGCAGCGACTTGTCGGTCGGCGCCTCCTTTCCGGTCTTGAAGTCGACCACGTAGGCCCGCCCGGCCGCGTCCTTCTCCACCCGGTCCATCGAGCCGCGGATCCGCACCGAGACGCCGCCGGCGTCCAGCGTGACGTCGAAGCCGTGCTCGGTGGCGACCACGTCACGGCCGCGCTGCAGCACGTGCCAGTTGAGGAAGCGCTCCAGGGCCGCCCGGGCCTCGGTCTTCTCCTGCTGGGACTTCCAGGGCGCGTCGAAGGCCAGCGCGTCCCAGACCGTGTCCAGGCGCTCCATCAGCACGGCGAGGTCGGCGGGGGTGCGGCCGGAGCCGACCTCGTCGGCCAGGGCGTGCACCACGTTGCCGAAGCCCTGGGCGGCCGAACCGGCGCTGCGCGCCTTGACCTCCTTGTCCAGGAACCACTGCAGCGAGCAGTTCTCCAGCTGCTCCAGCCCGCTGCCGGAGAGCCGGACCGGCAGGTCGGCGCTGCGCAGCGGCCCGGGGGCGGCGGTGGCGTCGTCCAGCCCCCACCAGCGGTCGGGGTGGGCGGCCGGCACCAGCGGCAGCCCGTCCTCGTCGGCGGCCAGCGCCAGGGTGGCGAGCCGCTCGGCGGCGGCGCGGCGCAGCTCGGGCGACCGGGCCGGGTCGACGGTGACCGCCCGCAGCTCGGCGACCAGCGCGGGGACGGAGAGCGGGCGGCGCGGGCGGTGGGTGACGTCCTCGACGGTGACCGGCGGGGTGCGGCGCACCACCCTGCCGGTCCTCGGGTCGACGTCCTCGCGGTACAGCTCGCGCAGGAAGCGGGACGGCTCGTCGCCGTCGTCGGCGGGGGCCTTGACGGCGGTGACGATCAGCCGCTCCTTGGCGCGGGTGGCGGCGACGTAGAAGAGCCGGCGCTCCTCACCCAGCAGGGCGGCCGGGGACAGCGGCTCGGCCAGGCCGTCCCGGCCGATCCGGTCGGCCTCCAGCAGCGAGCCGCGGCGGCGCAGGTCCGGCCAGAGGCCGTCCTGGACGCCGGCCACCACGACCACCCGCCACTCCAGGCCCTTGGACCGGTGCGCGGTCATCAGCCGGACGGCGTCCGGGCGGACGGCCCGCACGGTGAGGGTGTCGGCGGCGATGTCCTGGGCCTCCAGCTCGGCCAGCAGGTCCAGGGCGCTGCGGTGACCGGTGACCTGCTCCTCGGCGCGGGCGGCGGTCTCGAACAGGGCGCAGAGCGCGTCGAGGTCCCGGTCGGCGTTGCGGCCGGCGGCGCCGCCGCGCAGCGCGGCCCGCTCCAGGCGCTCGCGCCAGCGCCGGCTGCCGTCCCAGAGCTCCCAGAGCGCGTCCTCCGCGGTGCAGCCGCCGGCCAGGCGCTCGCGGACCTTGCGCAGCAGGGTGCCGAGGTCACGGGCGCGCCGGGCGTGCGAGGGGTCGAGGGCGATCAGCCGCTCCGGTTCGGCGAGGGCCTCCCGGATCAGCTCCTCGGCCGGGCGCGGCACGGCGGCGGTCCCCCCCTCGGCCCGCAGCGCGGCCCGCTCCTCCTCGCGCAGGGCGCGGCCGAGGCGGCGCAGGTCGGAGCCGTCCAGGCCGCCGAGCGGGCCGGTGAGCAGGGTGTGGGCGAGTTCGGTGGTGAGCGGGTCGGCGGCGGTCGCGCGGTCGTGCTTGTCCCGGGCGGCCTGCTCGGCGCAGACCCGGAGGGCGACCAGCAGCTGGGCCACCGCGGGCTCCTCGCGCAGCGGCAGGTCGTCGCCGTCGATCTCCAGCGGGACGCCGGCCGCGCCGAGCGCCCGCCGCACGCCGGGGATGGACCGGCCGCCGGCCCGGACCAGCACGGCCATCTCGCCCCACGGCACCCCGTCCTCCAGATGGGCGCGGCGCAGCAGGTCGGCGATCGAGTCCAGCTCGGTGCCCGGGGTCGGGTAGGTGTACACCTCGACCCGGCCGCCCTCGCGGGAGGGCAGCAGGGCCCGGTGCTGGGCGAGCTTGTCGGCCGGCAGCCGGCCCATCGGCATCCGCCGGGCCAGCTCGCGGGAGGCGGCGAGCAGGACGGCGCCGGAGCGGCGGGAGACCCGCAGCACCTTGACCTCGGCCGGACCGCCGCCGGCCTGCCGGAAGGTCTGCGGGAAGTCCAGGATGCCGTTGATGTCGGCGCCGCGGAACGCGTAGATCGACTGGTCCGGGTCGCCGACGGCGACCAGCTCCCGCCCGCCGCCGGCCAGCTGGCGCAGCAGCCGGACCTGCGAGGGGTCGGTGTCCTGGTACTCGTCGACGAAGACCACCTCGTAGCGCTGCCGCAGCCCCTCGCCCACCTCGGGGCGCTCGGCGAGCAGCACCGCGCGATGGACCAGCTCGGCGTAGTCGAGCACCCCGCGCAGGTCCAGGACGTCCAGGTAGTCGGCCAGGAAGTGGGCGGCGGCCGCCCAGTCGGGGCGCTGCACGCCCTCGGCGAAGCGCCGCAGCTCGGCCTCGCCGAGGCCCAGCTCCCGGCTGCGGGCGAGCACCGCGCGGACTTCGTCGGCGAAGCCCCGGGTGGTCAGGCAGGCCCGCAGGTCGAGCGGCCAGCCGATCCGGCCCCGGCCGTGGCGGGCGTCCTCGGCGCCGCCGGCCAGCAGCTCGCGGACCATGACGTCCTGCTCGGGACCGGAGAGCAGCCGCAGCGGCTCGGCGTAGTCCCGCGGGTCCTGGTGGGCCCGGAGCAGGGCGTAGCAGAAGGAGTGGAAGGTGGTGGCCTGCGGGGCGGGGGCCGAGGCCCCGAGCCGGCCGGACATCCGGTCGCGCAGCTCCATCGCGGCCTTGCGGCTGAAGGTCAGCACCAGGATCCGCTCGGGATCGGTGCCGCGCTCGATCCGCCGGGCGACGGCCTCCACCAGCGTGGTGGTCTTGCCCGTCCCGGGGCCGGCGAGCACCAGCAGCGGGCCGCCCGCGTGCTCCACCACGGCACGCTGGTACTCGTCCAGCACGGGCGGGGCGGGGAGCGCGAGGGGGCTGCGCACCAAACGGTAGGGGGAGCTCACGGACGTCCTGGGGGTCGTGCTTCGGGCAACGGCGGACGGGCCCGCGGCGGGGCCCGTCCTCTGTCGAGCCTACGATCCTGCCCCGTCATTCCCGTCCGCGCACCCGGTTCGGCGCTACCGGCCGTCCCAGCGGGCCCGCTTCAGGTCGACCCGGGGCGGGTCGGCGAGCTCGCGCAGCGGGGTGCCCTCCTCGCCGTACCGGGCGAGGGCGCGCTGCTCGTGCCCGGGCAGGAACCGGCCGTCCGCGCGGATCACCCGCCACCAGGGCACCGAGCCGCCGTAGAGGGCCATCACCCGGCCGACCTGCCGGGGGCCGCCCTGGCCGAGGTACTCGGCAACGTCCCCGTAGGTCATCACCCGCCCGGGTGGAATCCGCTCGGTCAGGTCGAGAACCAGTTCGGCGAAGGGCGGCAGCCCGCCCGGTCCGGCGTCGTCGGTAGCGTCCGTCACCTGCGGCATTCTTCCGCACGGGGCCCGGCCCGGGGTCCGGTACGAACGATCCGCCGCGCCCGATCCGGCCCCTGTCCAGCACGGGACGCCGAGGCATGCCACCATCTTCGGGGCGGTGAGTGGTGATACGAGGACAAGACCAGATGACCGGGACGGCTGACGTGGGTGTGGACGAGGACTCCGACGAGTCCTCCGACACCATGCCCGCGAGCCCGGGCGGCGGGCCCTCCGCCACGCCGTCGCCGGAAGTCTCCCTGATCAAGGACCGGACGATCAAGACCCCGCAGCCGACCGACCCCGCGGCCGAGGCGGCCGGACCCGCGACCGGGCCCGCCCCGGCCGGCGTCCCGGCCCCGCAGCCCGAGCCGTCCCCCGCGACCGGGCCCGCCCCGGCGGCCGAGCCGTTCCTGGTCCCCGAGGGGGACGCGGAGCACGAGGCCCACGAGTCGCTGGACGACACCCCGCACCTGGACGTCGACGAGCCGCTGCTCGCCGCCCGCGCGCACCGCCCGTCGGACCTGATCCGCTTCCTGGCCGGCGTCCTCGGCATAGTCTCGGTGTTCGTCCTGGCCGGTGTGGCGACCTCGACCACCACCGGCATCGAGCTGGACATCGCCTCCAACGCGCCGCGCTTCTCCCCGGTGCTCTCCACCATCACCGGCCTGGTCTCCAGCGTCGCGGTGCTCGCCGTCCCGCTCGCCTTCGCGGTCGAGCGGCTGATCAAACGCGACGGCCTGCGGGTCGCCGACGGCGTCCTCGCCTCGGTGCTCGCCTACGGCGTCTCGCTGGGCATCGACTGGTGGGTCGCCGAGGGCGCCTCGGAACACATCCGGGACGCCCTCACCCGGCTGCCGCTGGACAGCAACGGCACCCTCACCGACCCGGTGCACGGCTATCTGGCACCGGTGATCGCCTATATGACCGCGGTCGGCATGTCGAGCCGGCCGCGCTGGCGGGTCGCCCTCTGGGTGGTGGTGGTCTTCAGCGGGCTCACCGAGCTGCTCGGCGGCTACACCACCCCGCTGTCGCTGCTGCTCACCGTGCTGATCGGCTGGTCCGTCGCGTACGGCACGCTGTACGCGATCGGCTCACCGAACATCCGGCCCACCGGCCAGCACCTGATGATCGGCCTGCGCAAGGTCGGCTTCACCCCGGCCAGCGCCCACCGCGCCCCCGACGCCCCCGGCGGCACCCGCCGCTACTACGTCGCCCAGCAGAGCGGCCCGCCGCTGGACGTCCACATCATCGACCGCGAGCAGCAGGCCTCCGGCTTCTTCTACCGCGCCTGGCGGCGGCTGCGGCTGCGCTCGGTGGCCGTCCGCCGCAGCCCGCAGTCGCTGCGCCAGGCGCTGGAGCAGGAGGCGCTGATCGCCTACGCGGCGGCCGCCTCGGGCGCCCGCTCCCCACAGCTGGTGGCCACCTCGGAGCTGGGACCGGACGCCGCGATCCTGGTCTACGAGAACGTCGAGGGCCGCATCCTGGACGACCTCACGGACGCGGAGACCACCGACCAGGTGATGGCCTCGCTCTGGGAGTCCGTCGCCGCCCTGCACGAGCGCCGGATCGCCCACCGCCGGCTCACCGGCGAGTCGCTGCTGGTCGTCGACGAGAAGGCGGCCTGCCTGGTCAACCTCTCCGGCGGTGACATCGCCGCCACCGATCTGACCCTGCGCATCGACGTCGCCCAGCTGCTCACCACCTTCGCCCTGCGGATCGGCCCGGAGCGGGCGGTCGCCACCGCCAACGCCGTCCTCGGCGCCGACCGGGTCGCGCAGGCGCTGCCGCTGCTGCAGCCGGTCGGGATGAGCCGCTCCACCAGGGTCGACCTGAAGAAGCTCACCAAGGAGCGGAAGACCGCGGCCCGGGCCCGGGCGCTGCAGCAGGTCGCGGCCGGCGAGCGCACCCAGCAGCAGGCCGAGGAGGACATCGCGGTGGCCGGCGAGGACCTGCTCAGCCGGATCCGCGGCCAGATCCTCCAGATCGCCCCCGAGGCGCCGACCGAGACGGCCAAGCTGGAGCGGCTGAAGCCGAAGACCCTGATCATGGTCATCGCGCTCACCTTCGCCGCCTACCTGGCGCTGACCACCATCAAGCCGGCCCAGCTCAAGCTCTCCCAGATGGACTGGGCCTGGGCCGCCGTGGCGCTCGCGGCCGCCGCCTTCAGCTACGTCGCCGCCTCGATGAGCCTGACCGGCTTCGTCCCGGAGAAGCTGCCCTTCCGGCGCACGGTCGCCGCCCAGCTGGCCGGTTCCTTCGTGAAGCTGGTCGCGCCGGCCGCGATCGGCGGCATCGCGCTGAACACCCGCTACCTGCAGAAGACCGGCATCCGCTCCGGACAGGCGGTCGCCTCGGTCGGCGCCTCCCAGCTGGCGGGCCTGGCCGGGCACCTGCTGCTGCTGTTCAGCTTCGGTCTGATCACCGGCAGCCAGACCAACGGGGACCTCTCCGCCTCCCGCGCGGTGATCATCGGCGTGCTGACCGCCGCCGTGCTCGCCCTGGTGGTGGCGGCCGTCTCGCCGTTGCGGCGGTTCGTGCTGAACCGGCTGCGGTCGCTGTTCTTCGGCGTGGTGCCCCGGATGCTCGACCTGATGCAGACGCCCAGCAAGCTCGTCACCGGCTTCGGCGGCATCCTGCTGCTGACGCTCTCCTTCACCGCGTGCCTCGACGCCTCGGTGCAGGCCTTCGGCGGCAGCATCAGCTTCTCGGCGGTCGCGGTGGTCTTCCTGACCGCCAACGCGGCCGGCTCGGCCATCCCCACCCCCGGCGGCATCGGCCCGGTCGAGGTCGCGCTGATCGGTGCGCTCACCGTCGCCGACGTGCCCCCGACGATCGCCACGCCGGCGGTGTTCCTCTACCGGGCGCTCACCTTCTGGCTGCCGGTGCTGCCCGGCTGGATCTCCTACAACGTGCTCCAGCGCAAGGGCGCGCTGTAGGCCCCGCGGACACGTGAAGGGCCCGCCGGATCGCTCCGGCGGGCCCTTCACGCGCGTCTGCTAGTAGGTCGGCTTGTGCGGCTCGACCTGGTTCACCCAGCCCAGCACGCCGCCGCCGAGGTGGACGGCGTTGGAGAACCCGGCCGACTTCACCACGGCCAGCACCTCGGCCGAGCGGACGCCCGACTTGCAGTGCAGCACGATCTTCTTGTCCTGCGGCAGCGACTCCAGCGCGTTGCCCATCAGGAACTCGTTCTTCGGGATCAGCACCGCGCCGGGGATGTTGACGATCTCGTACTCACCGGGCTCGCGGACGTCGATCAGGAAGATGTCCTCCTTGTCGTCCTGCCACTGCTTGAGCTGCTTCGAGGTGATCGTCGAACCGGCGGCGGCGGCCTGCGCCTCCTCCGACACGACGCCGCAGAAGGCCTCGTAGTCGATCAGCTCGGTGACCGTCGGGTTCTCGCCGCAGAGGGCGCAGTTCGGGTCCTTGCGGACCTTCACCTGGCGGTAGGTCATCTCCAGGGCGTCGTAGATCATCAGCCGGCCGACCAGCGGCTCGCCGACCCCGGCCAGCAGCTTGATCGCCTCGGTGACCTGGATCGAGCCGATGGACGCGCAGAGCACGCCCAGCACGCCGCCCTCGGCGCAGGACGGGACCATGCCGGCCGGCGGGGCCTCCGGGTAGAGGCAGCGGTAGCACGGGCCGTGCTCGGCCCAGAACACGCTGGCCTGGCCGTCGAAGCGGTAGATCGAGCCCCACACGTACGGCTTGCCGAGCAGCACCGCGGCGTCGTTCACCAGGTACCGGGTGGCGAAGTTGTCGGTGCCGTCGACGATCAGGTCGTAGCCGGAGAAGATCTCCATCACGTTGTCGTTGTCGAGGCGCTCCTCGTGGAGGATCACGTTGACGTAGGGGTTGATCTCCTTGACCGACTCCCGCGCCGACTCACCCTTGGACCGGCCGATGTCCGACTGGCCGTGGATGATCTGCCGCTGCAGGTTGGACTCGTCCACCACGTCGAACTCGACGATGCCGAGCGTGCCCACGCCGGCCGCGGCGAGGTACATCAGCGCCGGCGAGCCCAGGCCGCCGGCGCCGACGCACAGCACCTTGGCGTTCTTCAGCCGCTTCTGCCCGGCCATGCCCACGTCGGGGATGATCAGGTGGCGGGAGTACCTGCGGACCTCGTCGACGGTGAGCTCGGCGGCCGGCTCGACCAGGGGTGGCAGCGACACGGGGACTCCGATGGTCGTCAGTTCAGGTGGCCAGGGCCAACCTCGGTGGCTTTTGCTCTGCCACCGAGGTGGCTCAGCTACGCCAACAGTGTCATGCCGCCCCGGTATTCCGAGACAGCTCGTCCGACTGGCGAGACACCCGGCGTCGGATGCTGGAACCGCCCGCCGGAGCGTTCCGGCGGGCGGTCGGCGGCGCCGCGGCCCGTGGCGCCCGGGGCCGTCGGGCCCCCGGGCACCGTGACCGGCGGGGGTCAGACCCGGCAGGCCGTCTCCAGCCAGACGTCACCCAGCGACTCCTCCAACGGCACCTGTGTCCGCCAGCCGAGACGGTCCCGGGCCGTCCGCACGTCCGCCTGGCGCCACGGCACCGGCTCGCCCGCCGGTCCCCGCCCCTCGGCCGGCCGCGACTCCGCGGCCCGGTGGCCCGGGTGGTACGGGGTCACGTGCCGCTCGCCGTGCCGCTCGCCGTGCTGCGACCCGTGCCGGTCGGGGTGCTCACCCGGCCCGCCGGCCTGCGCGGGCAGCAGGACCGGCCGGTTCTCCTCCACGATCGACCCCTCGAAGCCGGACGCCCGGACCAGCAGCTGGGCCGCCTCCCGGGCCCGGACGGCGTGCCCGCTGCCGATGTTGATCACCCCGGTGGCCGCCGACACCGCCGCCGCCTGGATCGCCCGGGCGACGTCCCGGACATCGACGAAATCCCGGTATCCGGACAGGTCCGGCATCCGCACCTGCGACTCCTCGCGCTCCAGCGCCCGGCGCAGCCCCTCGGCGAGCCGCCCGAACAGCGAGGCCGTCGGCGCCCCCGGCCCCACCACGTCGAACACCCGCAGCACCGTCGCGTCCAGCCCGGAGGCCAGCACCAGTTCGGTCCCGGCGAGCTTGGACACCCCGTACGGGCCGACCGGGCGCGGCTCCGCGCCCTCCGACACCGGGACCCCGCCCGGCACCGGCCCGTACTCGGCCGCCGATCCGACGTGCACCAGCCGGGCCGGCTCCCGGCTGCGCCGGATCGCCTCGCAGACCGTGGCGACGGCCAGCGTGTTCGCCCGGATCAGCGTCCGCGAGCTGCCGTAGGTGGCGCCCGCGCAGTTGATCACCACCTGGGGCGCGACCGCGTCCAGGAAGCGGGCGAGTGCGCCCGGACTGCCGGTGGTCAGGTCGAAGCGGATGTCGGCCGAGTCACGCCGGCCGAGCACCGTCACCTGCAACTCCTGGTCCACGAGCAGACGATCGGTGACCCGACGGCCGATAAAGCCGTCGGCGCCCAGCAGCAGCACCCTCATCGGGGGTGTCCTTCCACGAAGCGAGGTCGGG
Organism: Kitasatospora sp. NPDC091207; assembly: GCF_044768625.1. NCBI lineage: Bacteria > Bacillati > Actinomycetota > Actinomycetes > Kitasatosporales > Streptomycetaceae > Kitasatospora > Kitasatospora sp. NPDC091207. The sequence continues at coordinate 167,362 of NZ_JBIVVS010000003.1, read as the reverse complement.
TTCGACCTGGCGGACAGAGTGAACAACGGGGAGGTGGAGCGGTTCGGTGGGGCCGGGCCCGGGTACGGCCGACGGCCCGGCCCCGGCGGGCTCAGCGGTGCGCGTCGGCCCGGCCGAGCACCGGCCAGGCGTACGCCAGCAGGGCGAGCGCGACGGCGCCGCCGCCGAGCAGCCAGGCCGTCGGCGCGGAGCGGCCCAGCACGAGCGGCGCCGCGACGGCGGCCGGGCCGGCGAGCGCGCCCAGTGCGGCGGCGCCGGTCCGGCCGGACCGGGCCAGCAGCGCGGGCAGCACCAGCAGTAGCCCCAGCACGCCCTGCGCCGCCCACTGGCCGGGTTCGGCCCGCTCGGCCGCCACGTGCAGCAGGCCGCCGCCGCGGTCCGGTCCGGGGCGGGGTGCCAGGGCCGTCAGCACGGCGAGGGCGGCGAAGGTCAGGACGGCCAGGACGGCCAGATGCAGGGCGACGGCCACCGGCAGGACCGGCCGCATCCGGGACCGGAAGTCGGCGAGGGTGCCCGCCACCCGCAGATGGCCGCGGGCGATGTGCCGGAACCACCGCGCCGCCCACTCGGCCGACCCGGCCGACAGCGCCGCGGCCAGCACCAGCGCGGCCGTCCCCCGGCCGTCACCGGCACCGGACGGCCCGAACCCGGCCCCGACCCCGGCCAGCGGGAGCAGCAGCAGGGCGGCCACTCCACACCCGTGGGCGAGCGCGGCCGGCCGGAGCCGCCCGGCGGACGGCCCCGGCCCCGGCGTCTCCGTCTCCGTCTCCGTCTCCGGCCACGCTCCGGCCACGGCTGCCCGGACCGGCCACCCGGTCGCGTCCACGGCCCGGCCGCCCCGCCCCGGGACGGACACCGCCGGGATCAGCACGAGCGGGACGGCGGCCGGCAGCAGCACCGACCAGCGGCCCGCCGACCCGACGGCCGCCGCCACCGGCAGCACCGCCGACGCCGCCCGGAGCGCCGCACCGCACCGCCGCTGCCGTTCTCCGCCCGGCCCGGCCGCCCGGTCCGGGGGCGGGCGGCGCGGCACCCGGGCGTACAGCTCCTCCGCGAGCGAGAACAGGTCGGCGTGCCGGCAGCGCGCGGCCGTCCGCGCTCCGTGCCCGGCCTCCTCCAGCCCGGCGGCGATCTCCAGCGGATCGACGGCCCGCTCACAGAGCTCCCGGTACTCGGCCATCACCTCGCGGACCGGGTCGCCGAAGACCCCGGACAGCCCGGCGGCCGGGCCACCGCCGGTGACCGGCCCGGTCCCGGTGGCCGGGGCGCCGCCGGCCATCAGACCGCCTCCGCGAGGGCGCCGGTCCGCTCGGACGCCTCGTCCTCGTCCTCGCCGCCCTCACCGCCCTCGCCGGCCGGCTGCCCGGCGCTCCCACCGCCCCGGCGGTCGGCCAGCCAGTACTCGGCGGGCCGGGCGAACGGGCGCGGCTGCTCGCCGACAGCCCCACCGGCCTTCACGACCGCCGGGAAGGCCGGCCACTGGGAGACCAGCTCCAGGTAGATCTCCCGGAACGCACCGACCACCGGTTCCACGGCGAAGCGTTCCTGCGCCCGTAGCCGGCCCGCCGACCCGAGTCTGGCCCGCCGCTCGGCATCGCACAGCAGCGCCAGACAGGCACCCGCCAGCGCCCGCGGGTCGCGCGGCGGTACCAGCAACCCGGTCGGCCCCACCACCTCCCGGGCCACCCCGACGTCCGTCGAGACCACCGCCCGGCCGCTCAGCATCGCGTCCGCCAGCAGGCCGGGGCCGCGCTGCGAGAGCGCCGAGAAGACGACCACCGTGCCGCTCTCCCAGGCCGCCGCCACCGAGCCGGGCCGGCCGGCGAACTCCACCTCCCGGGCCACCCCCAGCCGGTCGGCCACCGCCTCGCAGTGCGCCCGGTAGCCCGGGACGGCCTCCTCGCCGTGGATCACCAGCCGGGCCGCCGGCAGCGCGGCCCGGACCCGCGCGAAGGCGTGCAGCACCAGCTCGGTGTCCCGGCCCGGCTCCAGCGCGCCCGCCCAGACCAGGGTGGGCGCGGCCGGCTCCGGCCCGGCCGCCGCCCGGGCCACCGCCGGCGTGCCCTCGTGGACCACCCTGGTCCGTGCCGGATCGGCGCCGCAGCGACGCTGCCACTGCTGGTCGTGGGCGCTGCCGGGGGTCAGTATCGCGGCCTGCCGGTACGTCTCCTCGGTGAGCGCACGGAAGAAGGAGAGCAGCAGCGCCCGGACCGGCCAGCGGTAGGGGGCCTCGCGGTAGCCGAGGTACTGCTCGCGCAGGTGCAGGCCGTGCTCGGTGACCACGAACGGCACCCCGTGCAACCGCTTGGCCACCAGCGCCGGCAGCGCCGCCGGGCCGCCGCCCACCACATGGCAGAGGTCGGCCGAACCGAGGCCCCCCGGTCCGGTGCCGTACCAGGGCGCGGAGAGCGGGCGCAGGCAGTGCTCCAGCAGGTCCGCCGCGACCAGCACGTCGCGGACCAGCGGCTGCCCGGCCGAGGTGTCCGCCCCGGGGGAGCGCCAGACCCGTTCCAGCGTGCGGCGGGCGTGCGCGGAGGCCAGGAACGCGGACAGCGCGCCGTCCTCGCGGGCGAGGGCCGCCAGCCGGTAGAGCCCCGTCCCGAACGAGGCCCGCCCGCCCGGCATCACCAGCGCCCGGACCAGCTCCTCGTACGCCCGGGCGTACTGCCGCCCGCGCAGCGCGCCCGGCTGCCGGCCGGCCGGTCTGCGGCCCCACAGCGCCAGTTCGTGCACCCCGAGCCAACGGCCCCGCGGGCTCTCGGCGACGCCCGAACCGGCCGCCCCGGCCAGCACGTACAGCTCGAAGTCGTGCTCGGCCAGACCCTCCACCAGCCGGGCGCACCAGCCGCCGGCACCACGCCGGGGGCGCGGACGGGCACTCTCGGTGAGCAGTGCAACGCGCACGGGGGACCTCCAGAGCAGAGCGGATCGACGGATGGCGGGAGCGGTTCGATCGGCACCCGGGCGCCCCGCGCAGGCGCGGGAACGGCCCGGGGTGGAGGAGTCCGGCCGGCCGCAGGCGCCGCGCCCCGGACCGGCGGTCGCACCGGGCGCCGGCCCCCTGCGTGCGGCTGCCCGCCGGTCCCTCTGCTCCGGCGGCCGCCGCTCCCCCACACCTGTTCGGTCCGACAGCAGAAAGGTAGGACCGGGCCCCGGTGATCCATCGGTCACATGCCTGGTTGCCACCTGAACGAGTGAACCGGCGTGACTTCGCCCCGGACCGGGCCGTTACCGCCCGCCCGCCCCGGCATCCCGCCCGGGCCGCCGCCCGGACCCGCGCCGCGCCCCGCTCAGTCCCGTGCCAGCAGCTCCCGCACCGCCCGGGCCACCGGCTCCGGGTGCTCCATCATCGCCACGTGCCCGGACTCCGGCAGTACCAGCAGCCGGGCGTCCCCGAACGCCGTGCAGGCCCGCCGCGCCGAGCGGTACGAGACCAGCTTGTCGCGCAGCCCGTACACCAGCAGCGTCGGCGCCCTCACCTGCTCCGCCTGCCGCCAGAGCGCCTGGTCGCCCCGCTCGGTGTACGCCGAGACGATCCCGCGCGCCGAGCCGGTCAGCGCCCGCATCGCGTGCGGCACCTCGATCCGGCGCCGGTACTCGGCCACCGCCTCCGCCCGGGCCACCGGGGAGAGGCTCAGCGGGTCGCCGTAGACCAGCCGCAGCAGACCCTCGGTGGCGTCCTCCGGGCCGCGGCCGTTCGACGGCAGCCGGCGCAGCAGGGCGGGCAGGCCGGGCACCGCGAGCAGCCCGGTCGGCCAGGCGGTGCGCTGCGGCGGCAGCTCGGGCAGCGCGGGCGAGATCAGCGTGAGACTGCGCACCAGGTCGGGGCGGAGCGCGGCGAGCCGGACGGAGACCGCGCCGCCGAGCGAGTTGCCGAACAGGTGGACCGGGCCGCGGCCGGTCGTCTCCAGGTAGCCGATCACCGCGCGCACGTGGCCGGACACCGAGAGGTCACCGTCGGCGGGCAGGGCCGAGTGCCCGAAGCCCGGCAGGTCCAGGGCCTCGCCGTCGACGAGACCGGCCAGCCGGTCCATCAGCGCCGTCCAGTTGGCCGCCGAGCCGCCGAGCCCGTGGACGAACAGGGCCGGCTCCCGGCCCTCGGCGGCCCGGCCGTCGGGCCGGTGCACCGCCAGTGCCGCACCGGGGACCTCGACCGTGCGGAAGGCCGCGGGTGCCGCTGTCTCCGGGCGAATCTGCTGCTCAGCGCTGCTCATGGTGGACGATGGTAGTGAGCCCCCGGTGCCCCGGGGCCGTCCCGGCTCCTGTCGGACCACTGCCGTTGCCGGTGGTCAGCGCCGTATTGTGGGCTCCTGACAAGGGGGCTCGGTTCTTTTCTCACGCTCGCCAGGCGCGAACGCGGTTACCGAAAAGTAGAATCGGCCATCTTGCCAGCCCCGAACAACCCGTGAAGTGAGGAGCGCCGTGACGGCCATCCAGGAGGCGCAGGAGCGCCCGCGCGGTGCCCGCCTGCCGCGAAGCGCCCGCCGTGAACAACTGCTCGGTGCCGCCCAGGAGGTGTTTGTCGCGCAGGGCTACCACGCGGCCGCCATGGACGACATCGCGGACCGCGCCGGGGTCAGCAAGCCGGTGCTGTACCAGCACTTCCCCGGGAAGCTGGAGCTCTACCTGGCGCTGCTGGACAAGCACTGCGACGCCTTGGTCGAGTCGACCCGTGAGGCGCTCGCGGCGACCACCGACAACAGGCACCGGGTGGCCGCGACGATGGAGGCGTACTTCAACTACGTCTCCAGCGAGTCCGGTGCGTTCCGGCTGGTCTTCGAGTCGGACCTGACCAACGAGCCGGCCGTCCGCGAGCGCGTGGAGCGGGCCTCGGACGCCAGCGCGACCCTGGTCAGCAAGGTCATCCAGGAGGACACCGACCTCCCCGAGGCCGAGTCCAAGCTGCTCGCCGCCGGCGTCTGCGGCCTGGCCCAGATCACCGCCCGCTACTGGCTCTCCCAGGGCCTGGAGATCCCCCGCGACGAAGCCGTCCGGCTGGTCGCCAGCCTGGCCTGGCGCGGTCTGAAGGGCTTCCCGATGCACCCCACCAACGAGTCCGGCGAGGCGCAGGCCGCCGACCAGTGATCCGTCGACCTTCGCCTGGGCACTGATCCGGTGCTCTATGGTGAAGCCGTACGGCGCGATCACCGCGAACGCTTGTCCCAGGCGGTCCGGTGGCCGCGCATGGCTGGCTGCAACCCGGAGGGACGGAAGTCGTGGAGGTCAAGATCGGCGTGCAGAACGCGCCGCGCGAGATCGTGATCGAGAGCGCGCAGACTGCCGATGAGGTCGAGAGCGCGATCGCCAAGGCGCTGGAGGGCACCTCGAAGCTCTTCTCGCTGACCGACGAGCACGGCCGCCGCGTCATCGTCCCGGCCGAGCGCCTGGCGTACGTGGAGATCGGCGAGCAGGCTGCCCGCAAGGTCGGGTTCGGCACGCTCTGAGCTGCTTCGCGGTGCCCCGTTCCCTCCCGCGGGGAACGGGGCACCGCTGCGTGTACGGCCGGGTGGACCGGGGTACGGCGACAAGTGCGGCCGCCCGGAGGCCGCGCTCGCGAACCGGGGAGGCACCCTTGCTGGTCGAGTCGATCGCCTTCGCCCTCGTCGGCCTGATCGTCGGGGCCGCCGCGCTGCTGGCGCTGCCCACCTACTTCCCGGCGGGCCGCGGGCCGACGCTCGGCACGGCACTGGTGTCGGCCCTGCTCAGCGGGGTGATCACGCACTTCACGCTGGACGGCCGGTACCCGGCGGCCAGCATCGGCATCGCGGCGGTCGCCTCGGCCCTGCTCACCTCGGTGCTGGCCCGGCCCGACCTCGCGGCCGGGCGCCAGCCCGCCCACCGGCCCCGCCCGCACCGGGCGGGCACGCACCGCCGGCAGCGGCACGCCTGAGCCGCGCGGGCCCGGGAGCACCCGTCAGGAGGCGAGCCCCAGCGCGGCCATCCGCTTGGTGTGCGCCTCGGTGATCCGGTTGAACATCTTGCCGACCTCGACCAGGTCGAAGCCCTGCACCTGGACGCCGCCGACCAGCAGGTTGGAGAGCGCGTCGCGCTCGGCGACCACCCGCTGGGCCTGGCTCAGCGCCTCGCCCATCAGCCGCCGGCCCCAGAGCGCCAGCCGGCCGCCCGACCGCGGGTCGGCCTCGATGGCCTGCCGCACCTTGTCGACGGCGAACTGGGCGTGCCCGGTGTCCGACATCACGCCGAGGACCAGGTCACGGGTGTCGTCGTCCAGCCGGACGGCGACCTCGCGGTAGAAGTCGGTCGCGATCGCGTCACCGACATAGGCCTTGACCAGGCCCTCCAGCCAGTCCGAGGGGGCCGTCATCCGGTGGAACAGCTCCAGCGGCTCGACGAACGGCCGCATCGCCTCCTCCGGGTCCGCGCCCACCTCGGTGAGCCGGTCGTGCAGGCGCTGGTAGTGCTGGAACTCCGCGGAGGCCATCCGGGCCAGCGCGGCCTTGTCGGCGAGGCCCGGCGCGAGCTTCGCGTCCTCGGCGAGCCGCTCGAAGGCACTCAGCTCGCCGTACGCGAGGGCGCCGAGCAGGTCCAGCACGGCCGCCCGGTAGCCCGGGTCGGCCGAGCAGCTCGCCCAGTCGCCGATCGAGCCGGCCGCGCCGTCCTGCGTCTCACCTTGGGTCTCCATGACCTGCCACCTTAGTCGGGCGCGGCCGTCCGCACACGCGTGGTGCCGGTCCCGGGCCGCTCCCCCGGCCGGGCACCCGGGGCGGCCGGCCGGGGGCCCGTGACGGTCCCGCGGGAGCGATGTCAGACGCGTCACGTGTTCGAGTCGTCGCGTGACTGTATGGTGGTGGGGAGGTCCGTAGTGCTCGCACGGTGTCACCGCCGTCTCGGTGCGCCGGGCAAGCCCGCTCCGTAGCGGCACCGTCCGGCAGGACGTGTCCGCACCGGCAGCCGGGCACTCACGTACGCGGATGCCCGGTCGGAGAGCCGATCGGCTCCGACCATGGCTTGGACTTCAAGCCTTGGCACCGCATCAGTGGCCGAGCGAGGGCCGCCGAGACCGCGCCGCACGGCGAACGGTCCCGCGCAGGTCCCTCAAGGGAATCCTCCCCGACGCCGCCGAGACCGCGCCCCTCACCGGGCCCGCGGACCGGCCGGCCGCAGGGACCGGCGCGGTTGTGCGTCCGCGCAGCTGTCACAGGGCCGTCCAGGCCCGTAACGCAGCCGCGCGGCTGCCCGCCCGCCGCTCGTTCTCGGCCCCTCCACACGGAAGAGGCAGCACCCTGTCCACCACCGCTGAACCCATCAAGACCACCTTCCGGGACCTGGGGATCCTCCCGGAGACCGCCGAGGCCCTGGAGGCCGTCGGCATCATCCACCCCTTCCCCATCCAGGAGATGACCCTCCCGGTCGCGCTGACCGGCCACGACGTCATCGGCCAGGCCAAGACCGGCACCGGCAAGACCCTCGGTTTCGGCCTCCCGCTGATCGAGCGGGTCATCGTCCGCGCCGACGTCGACGCCGGCCGGGCCACCGAGGAGCAGCTCTCCGAGGCCCCGCAGGCACTGATCGTCGTCCCGACCCGCGAGCTCTGCACCCAGGTCACCAACGACCTGCAGACCGCCGGCAAGGTCCGCGACGTGCGCGTGCTCGCCGTCTACGGCGGCCGGGCCTACGAGCCGCAGGTCGAGGCGCTGAAGAAGGGCGTCGACATCGTGGTCGGCACCCCGGGCCGCCTGCTGGACCTGGCCGGGCAGAAGAAGCTGAACCTCTCCGAGGTCCGCTCGCTCGTCCTGGACGAGGCCGACGAGATGCTCGACCTGGGCTTCCTGCCCGACGTCGAGAAGATCCTCACCATGCTGCCCGCCAAGCGGCAGACCCTGCTGTTCTCGGCCACCATGCCGGGCCAGGTCATCAGCCTCGCCCGCCGGTACATGAACCAGCCGACCCACATCCGCGCGGCCGCGCCGGACGACACCGGCACCACCGTCGCCAACACCGAGCAGCACATCTTCCGTGCGCACTCGCTGGACAAGGTCGAGCTCGTCTCGCGCATCCTGCAGGCCGACGGCCGCGGGCTGGCGATGATCTTCTGCCGCACCAAGCGCACCGCCGCCGACGTCTCGGACCAGCTGACCCAGCGCGGCTTCGCGGCCGGCGCGGTCCACGGCGACCTCGGCCAGGGCGCCCGCGAGCAGGCCCTGCGGGCCTTCCGCAACGGCAAGGTCGACGTCCTGGTCTGCACCGACGTCGCGGCCCGCGGCATCGACGTCGAGGGCGTGACGCACGTCATCAACTACCAGTGCCCCGAGGACGAGAAGACCTACCTGCACCGGATCGGCCGCACCGGCCGCGCCGGCGCGTCGGGCACCGCCGTCACCCTGGTCGACTGGGACGACATCCCGCGCTGGCAGCTGATCAACAAGGCGCTGGACCTGTCGTTCAACGCCCCGGAGGAGACCTACTCCACCTCGCCGCACCTGTTCGAGCTGCTGAAGATCGCCAAGGGCACCACCGGTGTGCTGCCGCGTTCGGAGCGGACCCGGGCCGGGCTCGGCGCGGAGGAGGTCGAGGACCTCGGCGAGACCGGCGGTCGCGGTGCGCGCTCCGCTCCCGGTCGCCCCGCCCGGGGCGGACGGGCCGGCGCCGGCCGCACCGCCGAGCCGGCCGCCGAGCCGGTCGAGGAGAAGCCGGCCCGCCGCACCCGCGAGCGCCGCCGCACCCGCGGCGGCTCCACGGTCGCGGGGGACGCGCTGCTCGACGCGCCCGCCGAGGCCGTCGCCGCGGTCGACGCCCCGGCGGCTCCGGCCGTCGAGGGTGCCGAGGGCGAGGGCGCGGCCCCGCGCCGTCGCCGTCGCCGCCCGCGCAGCACCGCCGCCGGCGAGACCGCCGTCGCCGCGGTGGCCGGGGCACCCGCCGCGGTCGCCGAGGCGGCCGCTCCGGCCGCCGTCGCGGAGCAGGCCCCGGCGCCGTCCGAGGAGAAGCCGGCCGTGAAGCGGACCCGCTCGCGGGCCAAGGCGAAGGCCGAGCCCGCCGCCGAGGCCGCCCCGGCGCCCGAGGCCGGCGCGGACGCCCCGGCCGAGGCCCCGGCCCCGCGCCGTCGGACCCGCACCCGCCGCCCGGCCGCCGAGGCGACGCCGGAGAGCTGATCCCGGCACCGCGCCACCCGGAGGGGGCGGCCCCGTCCAGCACAGGACGGGGCCGCCCCCTCCGGCGTGTCCGCCCGGCTACGCTCGGGGGTTACCGGCCAGTCGCCCCGCCGCACCGCAGGAGATCGCCCATGAGCACGCCGCCGTTCCTCACCCTCCCCCGCTGTGCCCGCGCGCTGCGGGTGGCGACCGCGCGCGGGGAGTTCGCCGCGCTGCGGGCCGAGCCGACGGGTGCGGTGCGCGGGACGGCCCTGCTGGTCCCCGGGTTCACCGGCAGCAAGGAGGACTTCATCGCGCTGCTGGAGCCGCTGGCCGCGGCCGGCTACCGGGTGACCGCGGTCGACCAGCGCGGCCAGTACGAGAGCGGCGGGCCCGACGACCCGGCCGCCTACGCCGTCGAGGCCCTGGGCGCGGACGTCCGGGCGCTCTCCGCGGCGCTCGCCGGGGACGCCACGCCGCTGCACCTGCTCGGCCACTCCTTCGGCGGCCAGGTGGCCCGGGAGGCCGTCCTCGCGGCCACCGCCGAGGGCCCGCTGCCGTGGAGCTCGCTGACCCTGATGTCCACCGGGCCGGCCTCGATCGAGCCCGGCGAGGCGGAGCGGACCAAGCTGCTGATCGACGTGCTGCCGTCGATGAGCCTGGAGGAGATCTGGCAGGTGCTCCAGCAGATGGAGCAGCAGGCGGAGCAGACCGGCGGCGACCGGGCGCGCCGCCCGTCGCCCGAGGTCGCCGCGTTCCTGCACCGCCGCTGGGTGGCCAACGTGCCGCAGGCGCTCGCCACCACCGGTGCCCATCTGATCGCCGCCCCCGACCGGGTGGACGAGCTGGCCGCGACCGCGCCGGCACTGCCGGCCCTGGTGCTCTCCGGGGTCCGGGACTACGCCTGGCCGGTGCCGGAGCAGACCCGGATGGCCGAGCGGCTGGGCGCCCGCCGCGTGGTGATCGAGGACGCCGGGCACTCCCCCAACGCCGAGCGGCCGGCCGCCACCGCCGAGGCCCTGCTGGACTTCTGGGGCTGAGCCGGGCGCCGCGCCTCCGGGACGCCCCCGCCCCGGGGGTACGGCGGCCCGGCCTGCCCCCGTACCCCCGGACACCCGCTCCGTGACCGGGCTCCCGCCCGCCGCGGCGGAAAGTGTGCGGGACAAAAATCGTTAGTTGCGGTAATATTTGATTCTGTCCGGGAATCATCGTCGCTGTCGACGCTGTCGACAATCCGCCGAAACCTGGACTTCACGGACGGGCAACGGCCCGGTAGCAGCACCACGACACAGTGGTTCACGAGGTACCAGACGCACTTGGCATTGCAGGGGGAGCCCCTTTGCCTCAGCAGATCGTCGACCGTTCGAACCGACAGACCGAGAAAGAGCTGATACCCACTCAGCCACGACCGCCCCGCCCGACGGGGCCAGAGAAGGAGAGGCCCATGCGCTTCGAGATCCTCCGACTGGACGACGCCCACGGCACCGCCACCGACCGCGTGATCGCCGACGCCGAAACCGTCCGCGAACTCGTCCAGGCCGCCGCCCGCACCGGCGAGCGCCTGCTCATCCGTCCGTGCCCGACCGTCTGACCCAGCGCGGCGCCTCCGACCGGGAGCCCTCACCCGCCGCCGAAGAGCCGGGAGCGTCCGATCCCGACGTTCCGATACCCGACTGACGCCCTGTCACCGCGATCGCCGTTGACGGGGCGTCAGTGCGTCCGGGGCCGGCCCCCGCACGGCGGCGCCGACGTTTGCCGCCGCCCGCCGCTGGACATCCCCTAGCGGGAACCGCCCGCAGCGCGCCCCACCCGGCGCCGGACGGGCGTCCGCCACCGACAGGTGCCGCCGCGCCCTCCGTACGGGTGATCGTCCTTGACGCGGCGGTCCGGAGGGAGGAGCGTTGTCGGCTATGAGGGGCGAGCCTAGCTGCCCGAGGTGCGCCGGTCGGGTCCGCGCCCCCGGTCTGTTCTCCGACACCTGGCAGTGCGACCGGCACGGAGCGGTACACCCGATGCAGCCGGTGCTGCCCCCGAGCGTGGAAGCGCTCGGCGTCGCCGTCGCCCGTTCCCAGGTCCCGGTCTGGCTGCCCTGGCCGCTTCCGGTCGGCTGGCTCTACACCGGTATCGCGCACGTCGGCGACGATGTCTCGGGCGCCCGGGCGACCGCCGTCGCCTGCTCCGGACCGGCGCCGCTGGGCGGCTTCGGGGAGCTGGTGCTGGTCGCCGAGGAGCTCGGCGTCGGGCTCGGCGCGCGGTACGCGGGCCTGTCCGGCCCCGACCCGGGTGAGTCCGTCTCGCTCTACAAACCCGCCGACGCCAAGCTGATGGCGGCCGGGCGGCCCACTCCGATGTTCCACGTGCCGGACGCGCCGGCCGACCGCGCGGTGTTCGTGGGCGAGGCCCGCGGTCTCTGGCTGTGGGCGGTGGCCTGGCCGGAACAGTCGGCCCTGGTGATGTACGACGAGCTGGTCCTCACCGACCTGCGCGAGGCCGGCGCCGAGTTGGACCTGCTGCCCTGCGGCGCGCTCTCCCCCCAACTGCTCGGCTGACGGCCCCGCGGACGCCCGCACTATCCTGGGCGGCACCCGCCGCCCACCCCAGGAGCCGACTCCGTGCGCATCGACCTGCACGCCCACAGCAACGCGTCCGACGGCACCGACAGCCCGGCCGAGCTGGTCGCGGCGGCGGTCGCCGCGGGCCTGGACGTGGTGGCGCTCACCGACCACGACACGGTGGGCGGCCACGCCGAGGCCGCCGAGGCGGTCCGCGCGCTGCCGGCCGGCACCCGGCTGACCCTCGTCCCGGGCGCCGAGCTGTCCTGCGCCGTGGACGGCATCAGCCTGCACCTGCTGGCCTACCTGTTCGACCCGGCCGAGCCGGCCTTCGCGCGCGAGCGCGAGCTGGTGCGCACCGACCGGTTCCGGCGCGGGCGGGCGGTCGTCGAGCGCTGCCGCGCGCTGGGCGCCGACATCAGCTGGGAGCAGGTCCAGCGGATCGCGGGGACCGGCTCGGTCGGCCGGCCGCACATCGCCAGCGCCCTGGTCGAGGCGGGCGTGGTGGCCACCGTCTCCGACGCCTTCACCGCGGACTGGCTGGCCAACGGCGGGCGGGCGGACGTGCGCAAGCACGAGACGGACCCGGCCGAGGCCGTCCGGCTGGTCCGGGCGGCGGGCGGGGTGCCGGTCTTCGCCCACCCGGGCGCGGTCAAGCGCGGCCGGACCGTCTCCGACCAGGTGATCGCGGACCTCGCGACGGCCGGACTCGCGGCACTGGAGGTCGACCACACCGACCACGACGAGCCCACCCGGGCCCGGCTGCGCGGGCTGGCCGCCGACCTCGGACTGCTGACCACCGGCTCCAGCGACTACCACGGCGGGCGCAAGACCGTCCGGCTCGGCGAGCACACCACGGACCCCGCCGTCTACGAGGCGCTGCTGGCCCAGGCCACCGGCGCGAAGCCGATCGAGGGCTGAGCCCGCCCCACCGGACACGCGGGCGTGCGGGAGCGTACGGCCGGGCAGCGCGGTGACGCGCGCCCCTCGGGGCGCCGTCGGCCGGACCGGGAACCGGGCGTCAGTCCAGCGGAACCCCGCGGCGGTCGGCGTCCCGCAGATCGGTGCCGTGCTTCAGCCAGCGCTCCTCCAGCGCGGCCGCGCCGTGCACCCGCTTCCAGCCGGCCTCGTTGGGCGTCATCGGCAGCAGCGGCAGGAAGCGCACCGGGTCGGCCGGCTCGTCCAGCTCCAGATCGGCCACCAGACCGCCCGGCTCGGCGGCCAGCACCGAGGTGAACGGGGCGCCGTCCCAGAGCGGGGCACCGAGGTCAAGCGACCCGCCGGGGGCCAGCACCAAGCCCTCCACCTGCGGCGTCGCGGCGAAGGTGGCCAGGGTGCGGAGCACGCTGTCGCGGGCCCCACGGACCGTCAGCACCAGTTCGGCGCGCGGGCCGCGGACCTGGTCGGCGACCGGCGCGGTCGGGTCCGCCATCGGCGCGGCGGCCATCCCGAGCGTGGCGTAGCGGACCAGGCCGTCGGCGTCCGGGCCGAAGCGCAGCACCTCGATCCGGTCCGCGCCGAGGAAGGTGACCGCGGCCCGGCCGCCCGGTTCGCCGAAGGTGGTCAGCAGCCGGGCCTCGACGGCGGCCAGCACCGCCTCCCGGGAGAGGCCGGCCGGGTCGTGGGAGCCGTCGGAAGGGTCGCCGAAGAGCGGGAAGTCGTGCGCCATGCCGGTGAGCGTAACCGGTGCGGCCGCGGCGCCGGCAGGGCCACCAGGAGAACACCGCAGCGACGATGCCCGGTCAGATGTTAGTGTGAGCGACTGGCCACCGGGGATCCTCTCTCCGGGGCAGCGGCGTGAAGGAGGTGGTTGCGGTGGATACCAGCCGACCATGCAGTACCGGCAGCTCTACCCGGCCCGGACGCCTTCCCCGTACCCCTCGCCTCGCAGGCTGAAACAGCGGCACCAGTAGCCGGCACAGCAGCCACGTCCACCGAGACGATCGAGGCGGAGTCGGCCCGGCCGGGAGAGCACCCTCACCGACGTCCGGTCGTTCCAGCGCGAGCCCCAGCAAGGCCGAGGACCGACCGCAGGCGTCATTCCACCGGTGTTCCATGCCGTCGCACCACGGCCACCCGTCACCGCGCCGCCGTGCGGCGGTTCCTGCCCAGGGAGCCTGCCATGTCGATGATCAACAGCCTGCGCGCAGCCGTCCGCACCAACCGCCGCCGTTCCGCGGCCGGCCTGTTCGACTCGATCCACCCGGGCCAGTCCACCTCCGCGGTGGTGGACTGCGCCGTGTACCAGTCCGGCAAGCGGCACGGCGAGAGCTGCAGCCCGCGCGAGGCGGCCCGCCGCGTGAAGGCCTCGCAGCAACTCCCCGACGGCGCCGGATCGTTCAGCTGGATCGGACTGCACGAGCCGACCGAGGCCGAGTTCGAGGGGATCGCGCAGCGCTTCGGCCTGCACCCGCTGGCGGTCGAGGACGCCGTCCACGCGCACCAGCGGCCCAAGGTCGAGCGGTACGACGACGTCCTGTTCGCCGTCTTCAAGACGATCCGCTACGTCGAGCACGACCAGCTCACCCCGACCAGCGAAGTGGTCGAGACGGGCGAACTGATGGTCTTCGCCGGGCGGGACTTCGTCATCACCGTCCGGCACGGCGGGCACAGTTCGCTGCAGGAGCTGCGGCAGCGACTGGAGGCCGACTCGGACGGCGCCGGGCTGCTGACCAAGGGCCCCTCCGCCGTCCTGCACGCCATCGCCGACCACGTGGTGGACAACTACCTGCTGGTCGCCGACCGGCTGCAGACGGACGTCGACGAGATCGAGTTCGACGTGTTCTCCAACAAGGGCGGCCGGGGCACCGACGTCGGCCGGGTCTACCAGCTCAAGCGCGAGGTCCTGGAGTTCAAGCGGGCGGTGACGCCGCTGCTGCGGCCCATGCAGCAGCTCTCCGAGCCGCTGCAGCGACTGGTCGACCCGGACATCCAGAAGTACTTCCGGGACGTCGCCGACCACCTCGCGCGGGTCACCGAGCAGGTGCACGGCTTCGACGAACTGCTGAACTCGCTGCTCCAGGCCAACCTGGCGCAGGTCTCGGTCGCGCAGAACGAGGACATGCGCAAGATCACCGCCTGGGCGGCGATCTTCGCCGTGCCCACCATGATCACCGGTGTCTACGGCATGAACTTCGACTACATGCCGGAGCTGCACCACAAGTACGGCTATCCGATGGTGCTCGGCAGCGTCGTCCTGATCTGCGTCGGGATGTACCGCGGCTTCCGCCGCAACGGCTGGCTGTAGCCGGCCGCTACCGCCGGCCGCCCCGGGCCACCAGGACCAGGCCCAGCAGGATCAGCACCACCGCCGGGTAGGCGGCCACCGGGGGCCACTGGCCGAGCCAGAGCGCCGCGATCAGCGCGGCGCCCGGGGTCTCCAGCAGGATCGCGGTGGAGGTGAGGGACGGGCCGAGGGTGCGCACCACCCGGTTGCTGAGCGAGTGGCCGAGCAGCTGGGCCGTGACCATCAGCAGCACGATCTGCCACCAGACGGCGGCCGGCCACCCGGACATCGACGTCCCGGCGGCCAGGCAGACCACCAGCAGGACGACCGCCGTGGTGGCGTAGCAGACCAGGGTGTAGGCCGTGGTGCTGACGGTCCGGCGGACCTCGGCCCCCAGCAGCATGTAGCCGGCCGCGGCGAGGCCCGCGCCGAGCGCCAGCGCGTCGCCCAGCAGGGCGCGCGGCGAGAGCGTGAGGTCGACCCCGGTGAGCACCAGCACACCGGCGAAGGCCACCGTCATGCCGGTCCAGACCGCGCGGGGCGCCCGCACCCCGCGCAGCCGCATCAGCAGGATGGTCCAGAGCGGAGTGGTGGTCACCAGCGCCGTCGCCGAGGCCACCGAGGTCATCCGCAGGCTCGGCATCCAGAGCGCGAAGTGCACGGCGAGCAGCACACCGGCCGCCACCGCCAGCAGCAGCGCCCGGCGGCCGATCCCGCGGAGCTCGGCCCGGTGCCGCAGCAGCGCGTACGGACCCAGCACGCCGACCGACATGACGTTGCGCCAGAAGGCGATCGCCAGGGCGGGTGCGGCGGTGGCGCTGATCAGCGGCGCGGAGAGCGAGATGCCGGAGACCGAGACGGCGAGCAGCAGCAGGTCGAGCCTGGGGAGCGGAGACGTCGGCGCCGCCGCGGAGGCGACGGACGCGGTGGACGGGGCTGCGGTCTCGGGCCGGGCGGGCACGGTGCTCCTCGGGCTCGGGGTGGGAGTCGGGCGGCTCCCAAGGTAAGGCCCGTGCGGCTGCCACGGAACTGTCGCCCGACGCGTGAGACGCCCCCCGGACACCGCAGGCCGTACGCTGTCCGCCATGGACCGTACGCCCGCCGCAGCCGCCACCGCCGACGACTTCCTCGACCGGGCCCTGTTGGAGGAGGCCGCGAAGAAGTCCGGCCTGCTCTGGGTGCGCGCGGACGGCCAGGAGCACAGCCGGCCGCTCTGGCACGCCTGGCACGACGGCGCGGTGGTCGTGGTCGGCGACGGCGGCGAGCAGCCGCTGCACGGTCTGACCGCCGGCGCGGGCGCGGTGGTGACGGTCCGCAGCAAGGACAAGGGCGGCCGGCTGACCGGCTGGACGGCCCGGGTCGTCGAACCGGCGCCGGAGAGCGAGGCCTGGCTCGGCGCCGTCGAGGAACTCAAGGGCAAGCGGCTGAACGCGCCCGACACCGACACCATCACCGACCGCTGGGCCCGCGAGTGCCGGGTGCTCCGGCTGGAGCCGGCCGGTACCGGCCCGGACCTGCTCACCGAGCGCCCGGACGCCATGCCCGACGGGTCCCACGCCGCCGCGCCGATGCCCACCTCCGCCACCACCCGCCGGCAGATCCCGGCCGGCCTCCCGAAGCTGCTGTTCAAGCGCCGCAAGGGCTGAGCCCGCGGCGTCGTCCCGGGCGGGCCCCGGTCCGCGACCGGCCGCGGAAGCCACCTCGTGGCTCGTCGGGCCGGGTGCGGGAGGCGCGGGTAGCCTTGGCCGCGGGGCGTGCCCGACGTCCCTCCGGGCGTCGGACGAGGCGAGGGAGTCCATGGCAGGGGCAGGCAGCCGGGTCTTCATCTCGCACCTCTCCGGCATCGCCGTGTTCGATCCGAACGGCGACCAGGTCGGCCGGGTCCGCGACGTGGTGGTCACGCTCCGGCTCGGTGGCCGGCCACCCCGGGTGCTCGGACTGGTGGTCGAGGTGATCGGCCGCCGCCGGATCTTCCTGCCGATGACCAGGGTGACCAGCCTGGAGTCCGGCCAGGTGCTCACCACCGGCGTGATCAACATGCGCCGTTTCGAACAGCGCCCGTCCGAGACCCTCGTCCTCGGTGAGCTGCTGGACCGCACCGTCACCTGGACCAAGACCGACCAGGACGTCACCGTCCTGGACGTCGCGATGGTGCAGACCCGGCTGCGCGAGTGGGAGATCAGCAAGGTGTTCGTCCAGGTCGGCCGGGTCGGCCGGCTGCGCAAGGGCAAGGGCGAGTCGCTCACCCTGGCCTGGAAGGACGTCACCGGCTTCGCCCTCCCCGAGGAGGGCCAGGGCGCCGCCAACCTGCTCGCCACCTTCGACCAGCTGCGCCCCGCCGACCTCGCCAACGTCATGCACCACCTCTCCGCCAAGCGCCGCGCCGAAGTGGCCGCCGCGCTCGACGACGAGCGGCTCGCCGACGTCCTGGAGGAGCTGCCCGAGGACGACCAGGTCGAGATCATCGGCAAGCTGAAGGACGAGCGGGCCGCCGACGTCCTGGAGGCGATGGACCCGGACGACGCCGCCGACCTGCTCTCCGAACTGCCCGGCGACGAGGCCGAGCGGCTGCTCCAACTGATGGAGCCGGACGAGGCCGAACCGGTCCGCCGGCTGCTGACCTACGAGGAGGACACCGCCGGCGGTCTGATGACCACCGAGCCGATCGTGCTGGAGCCGGACGCCACGGTGGCCGAGGCCCTGGCCCGCGTCCGGATCTCCGACAACAAGCCGGCGCTGGCCGCCCAGGTCTTCGTCTGCCGCCCGCCGAACGAGACGCCGACCGGCAAGTACCTGGGCACCGTGCACTTCCAGCGGCTGCTGCGCGAACCCCCGTACACCCTGGTCGGCTCGCTGGTGGACGACGACCTCGACCCGCTGCCGCCGGACACCCCGCTGCCGCTGATCACCAGCTACCTGGCGACGTACAACATGGTCGCCGCGCCCGTGGTCGACGAGGCGGACCACCTGGTCGGCGCGGTGACCGTCGACGACGTGCTCGACCACCTGCTGCCGGAGGACTGGCGCGAGGCCGCGCTGCACGGACTGGACGACGAGCGAGAGGTGACCGGTGGACGCTGACCGCAAGGGCCGACGGGACGACAGCCCCCGCCAGCGCCTGCAGGGCGAACTGCGCCAACTGCGGCAGCTGCGCGAACTGCGCGCCCGCGAGGGTGCCCGGGACCGGCGCAGCGAGCCCTCGACCGGCGTCCCCACCCGCTCCCGGCTCGACCAGCCGCGCACCACCCGCCCCGGCCTGATCAGCCTGCCGACGTACGACCCGGAGGCCTTCGGCAAGCTCTCCGAACGGATCGCGCGCTTCCTCGGCACCGGCCGGTTCATCGTCTGGATGACGGTCGTGGTGGTCGTCTGGGTGGGCTGGAACACCGTGCTGCCGGACCAGGTCCACTTCGACGACTACCCGTTCATCTTCCTCACCCTGATGCTCTCGCTGCAGGCCTCGTACGCGGCGCCGCTGATCCTGCTGGCGCAGAACCGGCAGGACGACCGGGACCGCGTCAACATGGAGCAGGACCGCGCCCGCAGCGACCGGAACATCGCCGACACGGAGTACCTGACCCGGGAGGTCGCGGCGCTGCGCCAGGGCCTCGGCGAGGTCGCCACCAGGGCCTTCATCGCCTCCGAGCTGGGCGGCGTCCGGTCCGAACTGCAGTCCCTGCTCAGGGAGATCGACGAGCGCCGGGAGAGCGCGGACAGTCTGTGACCGGCAGCACGCTACCGACGGGTCAAGTGGTATGCCCGGCGCCGTACCATCAAGGCATGGCCAACGAGACAGAGGTCGCGGCCGGCGTCACGGAGGAGTCCGTACGCCAGGCGCTGGCGACCGTGAACGACCCGGAGATCAACCGCCCGATCACCGAGATCGGCATGGTGAAATCGGTCGGGATCGCCGAGAGCGGCGAGGTCCGCGTCGCGGTCTACCTCACCGTCTCCGGCTGCCCGATGCGCGACACCATCGTCACCCGGGTCCGCGAAGCGGTCGGCAAGGTCCCCGGGGTGACCGGCGTCGAGGTCGAGCTCGACGTGATGAGCGACGAGCAGCGCAAGGAACTCTCCCAACTGCTGCGCGGCGGCGCCCCGGAGCGCGAGATCCCGTTCGCCAAGCCCGGCACGCTGACCCGCGTCTACGCGGTCGCCTCCGGCAAGGGCGGCGTCGGCAAGTCCTCCGTGACGGTGAACCTGGCGGCCGCGATGGCCGCGGACGGCCTGAAGGTCGCCGTGGTGGACGCCGACATCTACGGCCACAGCGTGCCGCGGATGCTGGGTGTCGAGGGCCGGCCCACCCAGGTCCAGGACATGATCATGCCGCCGCAGGCGAACGGCGTGAAGGTCATCTCGATCGGCATGTTCACCCCCGGCAACGCCCCGGTGGTCTGGCGCGGCCCGATGCTGCACCGCGCGCTGCAGCAGTTCCTCGCCGACGTGTACTGGGGCGACCTCGACGTCCTGCTGCTGGACCTGCCGCCCGGCACCGGCGACATCGCGATCTCGGTCGCGCAGCTGGTCCCGAACGCGGAGATCCTGATCGTCACCACCCCGCAGATGGCCGCCGCCGAGGTGGCCGAGCGGGCCGGCACCATCGCGGTGCAGACGCACCAGAAGATCGTCGGCGTGATCGAGAACATGTCCGGCATGCCCTGCCCGCACTGCGACGAGATGATCGACGTGTTCGGCACCGGCGGTGGCCAGATCGTCGCGGACGCGCTCACCCGCACCGTCGGCGCCAATGTGCCGCTGCTCGGCTCGATCCCGATCGACGTCCGGCTGCGCGAGGGCGGCGACGACGGCCGCCCGGTCGTGCTCGCCGCGCCCGACTCCCCCGCCGGCACCGCCCTGCGCTCCGTCGCGGGCAAGCTCGGCGGCCGCCAGCGCGGCCTCTCCGGCCTCTCCCTCGGGCTCACGCCGAAGAACAAGTTCTAAGATCCATCCGCGAAGGGCCGGGCGGCTGCCCGGCCCTTCGTGCTGCCCCGGCTCGTGCTGTCCCGGCTCACGGGGCTACGGGCGGGTGTAGGCCGCCAGGTCGGGAACGGTGGAGAAGCCGGTGCCGTAGGCGCTGACGCCCCGGCCGTAGGCACCCAGGAGGACGCCGGGGGCCTCGCCCGCGAGGACCCAGCCGTACTCGGACTCGCGGTAGCGGAAGGGCTGCGGCAGACCGTTCACCGGGAGGCTGAGGGTGGACCAGCCGGGGCCGGCCAGGTCGTCGGCGAGGTCCCAGGCGAGGGTGCTCTGCTGGTCCAGCCAGTCCTGGCGCAGCGCGCGGTCCAGCTGGCCCGGCCAGGTGGAGGCGAGGAGGCCGGAACCGGCCAGCCAGGCGGCGGAGGAGGCCGAGGTCGCCTCCAGCGTGCCGGTGTTGTCGGCACTGCGGCGGCTGCCCCGGCGGGCCACCGTGACGACGACGGCGAACTTGCGCACGTCGCGCGGCTCGTACTGCCGGGCGGGCTCCTCACCGTGGCCGAGGGTGCCGTAGTCCACGGTGCCGGTCGCCCCGGCCCGCGGGCCGCCGGCGCCGGCCTGCATCAGGTAGCGGCGGCCGGTCCAGCCGTCGTCCAGTCCGTACCAGGGGAAGTCCGCCGACAGGTAGGGGACCAGTGGGTCCGCCGGGCGGGCCTGTCCGCCGACCGTCGGGCCGTCGGTCGTCGCCGTTCCCACCGCATGACTCGTCGCGTCCATCCCCGGACCTCCTCAACCCAGATTCCCTGCCGTGGCGCGCTCCCATCGTGGCGTACCGCGGCGTCCCCACTGTGTGCCTTCGGTCCGGAAGCGACCGGAAGTGACCGACAGCACAGCGGGAACAATCAGCACAATAGCGGCGCGCACGGCACCGCCCCGCTCAGCCGTGCGGCCGGGCGGGGCGGTGGCGCCGTCGTGCGGGTCCGAGCGGCCGGAGCGAGCGGGCGGATCACAGCGACCCGGAAGCGAGCGGGCGACAACACCGCCCCGAGCCGAAGGGCCGCGCCGGTGCCGAAAGGGAGAGCGCGAGGACGCCCCGAGGGACGAGGAGCGTTGAAACGCCGACCGTCGGCACCGGATCACAGCGACCCGGAAGCGAGCGGGCGACAACACCGCCCCGAGCCGAAGGGCCGCGCCGGTGCCGAAAGGGAGAGCGCGAGGACGCCCCGAGGGACGAGGAGCGTTGGAACGCCGACCGTCGGCACCGGATCACAGCGGCCCGGAAGCGAGCGGGCGACAACACCGCCCCGAGCCGAAGGGCCGCGCCGGTGCCGAAAGGGAGAGCGCGAGGACGCCCCGAG